>CP073759.1:0-337596 GCA_018398995.1 Methylophilaceae bacterium
ACGCCAAGCTTTAATTTGATCCATAGGCATGACTAGACAGTTATCCAATTTCAATTGATGAGACGTACAGTTTGAAAACAATCAAGACGATGGTGTATTAAGCGCGATAGGCTGAGCAGGCGCGCCTTCAGATAAGGTAAGTACTTCAAAACCTGTATTAGTTACAAGAATAGTATGCTCCCATTGTGCTGATAAGCTACGATCTTTTGTGACAACTGTCCATCCATCTGGCATATGTTTAATTTCACGTTTACCCGCGTTAATCATCGGCTCTATAGTGAAAATCATCCCTTTTTTTAATTTAACACCCGTATTGGGTCTGCCGTAATGCAACACTTGAGGATCTTCATGGAATCTTTTGCCAATGCCATGACCGCAGAATTCTCTGACTACACTATAACCATTTTTTTCTGCAAAGGTTTGAATGGCATAACCAATATCACCTAAAGTGGCATCTGGCTTAACTTTACTGATGCCAAGCCACATGGCTTGATAAGTGATTTCTGACAAACGTTTAGCTTGTATAGACACTTCACCAACATGAAACATGCGAGAAGTATCACCGTGATAACCATCTTTAATAACAGTGATATCAATATTAACGGTATCGCCATTTTTAAGCACTTTGTCACCTGGTACCCCATGACAAATCTGATGATTGACCGAAGTGCAAATTGATTTAGGATAGGGCGTATGTCCATCTGGTGCATAATTTAGTGGCGCTGGAATGGCATTTTGCACATTGACAATGTAGTCGTGACATAAACTGTCCAGCTTATCTGTTGTAACGCCTTGTACGACAAAAGGTGTAATATAATCAAGTACTTCTGAAGCAAGTTTGCCTGCGATACGCATTTTTGCAATATCGTCTGCATTATTAATAGAAATAGCCATAATTTAAAAGGTTTTTTGCTTTATTTAAGTTGTAGTTAACGATCGTTTTTGTTATTATACGCGCCGCTAAGCAAGTGTATGATTAAAATTGTAATTAAACCCCAATCTTAAGCTATACCTATTTTAGTTAATTTATTGCGCTGCCCCGTACAGGGTGCCCACTTAAATGTGTGGATGATGTTGGGCAAGTGTCATTTTATTTAACCCTTACATGGAGTATTACTATGTCTGTAACTATGCGTCAGATGCTTGAGGCCGGCGTTCACTTTGGCCATCAAACCCGTTATTGGAATCCTAAAATGGCTGAGTACATTTTTGGTGATCGTAACAAAATTCATATTGTAAACCTTGAAAAAACATTACCGTTATTTGAAGATGCGCAAAAATACGTGCGTACTTTAGCGGCTAATAAAGGTCGTATTCTATTTGTTGGTACTAAACGTCAAGCGCGTGACATCATTAAAGAAGAGGCGCAACGTGCTGGCTGTTCTTATGTGAATCATCGTTGGTTGGGTGGTATGCTGACAAACTATAAAACTGTTAAACAATCAATCAAACGTCTTAAAGAATTTGAAACAATGGTTGAAGATGGCAGTATGGAAAAATTTGCTAAAAAAGAAGCGCTTGGTTACAAGCGTGAGTTGGAAAAATTAGAGCGCTCTATTGGCGGCATTAAAGAAATGGGCGGTTTACCAGATGCTATTTTCATTATTGATGTTGGTCATGAGAGTGGTGCAGTGGTAGAAGCGAAAAAATTAGGCATTCCTTTAATTGGCGTGGTTGATACGAATAACTCACCAGAAGGCGTTGCATACGTGATTCCTGGTAATGATGATTCTAGTCGTGCAATTCGTTTATATGCACGTGGCATGGCAGATGCTGTATTAGAAGGTCGTGCAAACGCATTGGCTGACATTGCTAAATCTGCTAGTGAAGTAGAAGAATTTGTAGATGCGGCAGAAACAGAAGCTGCAGCTGAGTAAGATTTAATCAATTAAAAGCTGGATTTATTCCAGCTTTTTGAATTTAAAATCAATAGATTGTTTATATAACGTAAAGTTATACATTACATTTTAAGGAGCCCAAAAATGGCTAATATTACCGCGAGTATGGTAAAAGAATTGCGTGAGCGCACGGACGCGCCAATGATGGATTGTAAAAAAGCATTGACTGAAGCTGAAGGTGAAATGAGCCGTGCTGAAGAAATTTTACGGGTTCGCTTTGGTAACAAGGCGAGTAAAGCCGCTGGTCGCGTGGCGGCTGAAGGTATTGTTGGCATCAGCTTAACAGCAGATAGCAAAATAGGTACATTATTAGAAGTGAACTCAGAAACAGATTTCTGTGCAAAAAATGAAGCATTTATCGCTTATGTCGATGCGCTAGCAGCTGTTATTAATGAGCATAATCCTGCCGATATGGCAGCAGCCTCAGCATTGCCTATGGATGGCGCAACTGTTGAAGAGACGCGTGCACAATTAGCCGGAAAAATTGGTGAGAATATCACCCCGCGCCGTTTTGTTCGCATTGCTGCCCAAGGCAAACTTTCAAGCTATGTACATGGCGCCAAAATTGGTGTGTTGGTTGATCTTATTGGCGGTGATGATGAGTTGGGTAAAGATATCGCGATGCATATTGCTGCGGCTAAACCAAAAGCATTAAATGCTGACGGTGTTGATGTTGCATTAATTGAAACTGAGCGTCGTGTTGCGATTGAAAAAGCGCTAGAAGCAGGCAAGCCAGAAGCCATGGTAGAAAAAATTGCTGAAGGTACAGTCAGCAAGTTCTTAAAAGAAGTGACATTACTTAATCAAATGTTTGTTAAAAATGACAAAATGAGCATTGAACAATTACTTAAATCAAAAAATGCAAGCATTGCTTCTTTTTCCATGTATACCGTTGGTGAAGGTATTGAAAAAGTCGTTGTTGATTATGCGGCTGAAGTGGCTGCTGCTGCAAAAGTTTAATTCTATTTAAACTGTTTAATTAAGTGGGTGCGGTGATGCCGCCCCACTTTTTTTTGGTCTAAAATCGCGCATAGATTCTTTGGAGCTTGTGGCCAAATATGATTAAATGTGAAAAGTTGAAAATTAAGGAAAAAAATGGCAAAAGCCGTCTATAAAAGAATATTAATTAAGCTTTCTGGTGAAGCCTTAATGGGCGAAGATGCCTATGGCATTAACCGTGCAACGATTGAGGATATTGTGGCGCAAATTAAAGCGGTGGTAGCCTTAGGGGTGGAAGTTGCTATTGTGATTGGCGGGGGCAATATTTTTCGTGGTGTTGCGCCAGCTGCGGCAGGTATGGATAGAGCAACTGCCGATTATATGGGTATGCTAGCAACAGTCATGAACGCAATGGCACTGCAAGATGCAATGCGCAGTATCGGCATTAAAGCCAGAGTGCAGTCGGCGCTCAAGCTGGAACAAGTCGCCGAACCGTATATTCGCGGCAAGGCAATTCGCTATTTAGAAGAAGGGCGAGTTGTGATCTTTGCCGCAGGTACTGGCAATCCATTTTTTACAACAGACACTGCAGCGGCTTTACGTGGTATGGAAATTGACGCGGAAATTGTATTAAAAGCAACCAAAGTAGATGGTATTTACACGTCGGATCCAAAAACAAACCCTGATGCAAAACGTTACGAAACAGTTACCTTTGATGAAGCTATTCATAAAAATCTGAAGGTAATGGATGCAACAGCATTAACTTTATGCCGTGATCAAAACTTGCCAATTTGTGTTTTTAGTATTTTCAAAGCGGATGCATTAATGCGTGTGGTGTTAGGTGAGAATGAAGGCACGCGTGTTATACAATAAACAATTATTCTGTTTTAAATAGCGTTAATTTATTAGTTGGAGAGTTAAATGTTGGACGATATTAAAAAAACGGCTGAGCAAAAGATGCAGAAGTCTATTGAAGCATTGCAAAATGATTTGCAGAAGATACGTACTGGCCGCGCCCATACTGGTTTGTTGGACCATGTTATGGTTGAATACTACGGCTCGATGGTTGCTGTAAACCAAGTGGCTAGTGTTAATTTGGGTGATGCACATACTATTAATGTACAGCCTTTTGAAAAAGATATGGTTTCTAAGGTTGAGAAAGCGATTCGAGATGCTGATTTGGGGCTTAATCCAGCAACAAATGGTAATTTGATTCGTGTCCCGATGCCGATGTTAACTGAAGAGCGTAGACGCGATTTAACAAAAATTGTACGTAGTGAAGGCGAAAATGCAAAAGTAGCGGTGCGTAATGTTAGGCGCGATGCAAACGATGCATTAAAAAAGCTGATTAAAGACAAAGAAATTAGTGAAGATGATGAGCGTCGCACACAAGATATCGTACAAAAATTAACAGATAAAGCAGTTGCGGATATCGATCAATTACTTCAGGCTAAAGAAGCTGATTTAATGGCAGTCTAACTGAGACTATTTTGGCAATATCGACAAAAGGAATGTTTTCTAAGCGCTTGTTTGCTAGCTCAACTCAAACCATTCCAACTCAAACGCAGCTGCCCAAGCATATTGCTATTATTATGGATGGTAACGGGCGTTGGGCGCGCAAACGTTTTCTACCTAGGGTTGCTGGGCATAAACGTGGTGTAGAAATTGTACGAGACTTAGTAAAAAAATGTGTGGAATTAGATATTAAATTTCTTACACTATTCGCGTTCAGCAGCGAAAATTGGCGTAGACCAGAAGAAGAAGTTTCTTTTTTAATGGGACTTTTTATGGATGCACTGCAACGTGAAGTCGTTAAATTACATGAAAACAATATTCGACTCGTGTTAATTGGTGACCGCACGCGATTCGCACCTGAGTTGGTAAAACAGATTGAGGCTTCAGAAACACTGACTTCATCCAATTCTGGGCTAACATTGACCATTGCGGCAAATTACGGCGGAAGATGGGACCTATTACAAGCAATTAATAAAATGGTCAGCGCCAAATCTTTCACTAAAAAGACCTATGAGGAAGAAGACTTAACCTCTTATCTTTCTATGCATTATGCACCAGAACCTGATCTATTTATCCGCACTGGTGGCGAAAAGCGTGTAAGTAATTTTTTATTATGGCAATTGGCCTATACTGAATTTTATTTTACCGATACGTTATGGCCTGATTTTGATGAACACGCTTTTGATGAAGCAATGATTTCGTATCAACACAGAGAACGCAGATTTGGGCGCACAAGCGAGCAAATAACGCAGCGTTAAACATATGCTTAAAACCCGTATTATTACTGCATTAGCCCTTATTTGCGCACTTGTGCCGGCATTATTTTTTGCATCCAATATTGTTTGGGCATCAATCATGCTAGTCGTTTCTGTTGCAGCTATTTATGAATGGGCACGATTGATTGATTGCTCTCATTCAATATCACTTATTTATACAACACTTTTCAGCGCCCTTGGTTTTCTGCTGTTAGTAATACTAGCCCAGCAGGGGCTTCATGGGCTGTTCTATCAGTCTTTACTCATTTTTTTAGTGAGTCTAATCTTTTGGATCTTAATCGCGCCTGTTTTACTCGCAAAGTGTTTGATTGTCCGCAATCAATGGCTATTAATGATGATTGGTTTTTTGGTTGTGATGCCGCTATGGCTGGCTTTTGTTTTCGCTAAAGGAGCAAACCCTTGGCTACTATTATGTTTGTTAGCCACGATTTGGATAGCCGATACGGGTGCTTATTTTGTTGGCAAACGCTTTGGGAAACATAAACTTGCTCCTAGCATTAGTCCAGGAAAAACATGGGAAGGTGTATTCGGTGCTATGGTAGGCGTTACTGTTTTTGCCGCAATCTTATATGGCAGCAAGGTAATGACGAACCTCGCTATTTTTCCGCTGCTCTGGCTTGTTACAATATTAGGCGTGATTGGAGATTTGTTTGAGTCGTTAATTAAACGGCAATTCAATAAAAAAGACAGTGGTACACTCTTACCTGGGCATGGTGGTATTTTAGACCGCATTGATGGCTTGTTACCTAGCTTACCAATCGCAATGTTAGCGATTTATCTTTTTACTTACTTTCAGGCGATAAGTTAATTGCAAAATATAACGATACTCGGCAGTACTGGCACGATAGGTGAGCAAACGCTAGATGTGATTGCGCGTCATAAAGAACGTTATCAAGTGTTTGCACTAACTGCAAATACCAATATTCACACTATGTTGCAACAATGCCTCAATGTGGCCCCGCAGTATGCAGTGATGTTGGATGCTGTAGCAGCAAAAACACTTGCTTATCAGTTGGCGGAACATAAAAGCAAAACAATCGTTTTATCTGGACTGTCTCATTTAGAGCAAGTATGTAGTGATGCGGAAGTTGACACTGTTATGGCGGCTATTGTTGGCGCCGCTGGCCTGATGCCGGCAATGGCCGCAGCTAAGGCTGGTAAACGTATACTGCTAGCCAATAAAGAAACCTTAGTCATGGCAGGTAGTTTATTTATGGATGCCGTGATCCAAGGTGGTGCAACCTTGTTGCCAATTGATAGTGAGCATAACGCTATTTTTCAAGTAATGCCTCCGCAAGGTCTTAACAGTTTAAAAGAAGGTGGTATTCGCAAGATCATTCTAACGGCATCTGGCGGCCCTTTTAGAGGGCATACGCAAGCGCAAATTGATCATGCAACACCGGCCATGGCGCTTAGACATCCAAACTGGGTCATGGGTGCAAAAATTACAATAGACTCAGCTACTCTTATGAATAAAGGTCTGGAAGTCATTGAGGCGCACTGGTTATTTAATGCAGCACCAGAACAAATCGATGTTGTGGTACATCCGCAAAGTGTTATTCATTCTATGGTTGAGTTTGTGGATGGTAGTGTGCTTGCGCAACTAGGCAACCCCGATATGCGCACACCAATTGCCTATGCGCTTGCTTATCCTGATCGGATTGACTCTGGCGTGAGTGCGCTAGATTTTCTTACAATTGGCAAGCTTGAATTTGAAGCGCCTGATATTAAGCGTTTCCCATGCTTACAGCTGGCTTACGATGCGTTGTCTGTTGGCGGCACAGCATCCACTATCCTTAATGCAGCGAATGAAGTGGCGGTCAATGCATTTTTAAAAGAGCAAATTGGATTTAACACCATTTCAACATTAATTGCTGCCGCCTTAAATGATCTATCGATTGAGCGCTCGACTTCTATTGAGCATCTGATAACAGTCGATCAACTCGCAAGGCAATATGCCAGCGAGTGGATTGAACGCTCTGCAACAGCCGCCTCAACAAAATCCAAGGTTGGCACGTGTTAACTTTTTTTGCTTTCATTTTTACTATCGGCATCATCGTTACCATACATGAATACGGTCATTTCCAAGTGGCGCGTTGGTGTGGTGTAAAAGTTATTCGGTTTTCCATTGGTTTTGGTCAACCATTATGGCGTAAAACATTCGGTGCAGATCAAACAGAATTTGTGTTAGCAGCAATTCCTTTAGGCGGCTATGTAAAAATGTTGGACGAACGTGAATTAAAAGCCGAAAAAGATGGTGAAGTAGCATGGGATGATTATTCTGAGGCTGATTTAGCACGTGCGTTTAATCGCCAATCTGTTTATAAGCGGATTGCCATTGTACTTGCTGGACCAATAGCCAATTTATTATTAGCGATTGTCATTTATTGGTTTTTATTTTTGCAGGGCGTTACAGGCATGATCCCCATGATTGGACACATAGCGCCTAATAGCATAGCCGCACAGGCCAATTTAACCACAGGCGAAGTCATTCAAAGCATTAATAATCAGCCAATCAAAACATGGTCAGAAGCGAGCTGGGTATTACTAGCGTCAGCATTAGAGGATAAAACAGTTGAGGTTAGGGCACTGAATGATAGCAATGAACTACACTTACATCAGCTAAATTTGGCCGGATTGGGCAAAGAAATAGAAGGTGATATTCTCAAGGAGTTGGGAATATCGGTATTTAGACCTGATGTATCCCCCATTCTTGCCCAAATCGTATCGAATGGCGCTGCTGAAAAAGCAGGCTTGTTGGCTAATGATAAAGTAATAAGTATAAATGACTTAAAAACTGATACCTGGCGTGATGTTGTTAATATTGTTCAGGCCAGCCCAAACAAAGCATTGAACTTCACAATAGAACGTCAGCAGCAAATTCTGATTAAAGTAGTCACGCCAGTAGCAACAAAAGAAAATAATAGCTTGGTGGGGAAAATAGGTGCGGGCGTTAAGCTAGATGCACAGCAGCTCGACAAAATGTTGGTTACACAATACTACTCCAGCGTTGAGAGCATTCAAATGTCTATTGATAAGACTTGGAAAACCGCTGCTTTTAGCTTGAAAATGATGTGGTATATGATTACTGGCAAGGCCTCTTGGAAGGGCATTAGTGGCCCTGTAACAATTGCTAGCTATGCCGGCGATACAGCAGAACTGGGATGGAAACCTTTTTTAGGGTTCATTGCATTGGTCAGCATTAGTATTGGCATACTTAATCTTTTGCCAATTCCTGTTTTAGACGGGGGCCATTTAATGTATTATATCGCAGAAATTATCAAAGGTTCTGCAGTGTCCGATCAGAATATGGTATTAGGACAAAAAATTGGATTTGGATTACTGGTTTTACTTATGGTTTTAGCAGTTTTTAACGACATTAATCGAATAGTTACAGGATAATCATTTGTTCACACCTCGCATCATCCCCGCATTGATTCTTGCGCTTTTCCATCACTATGCTTTGGCTTTAGATCCTTTTGTTATTCAGGATATCCGTGTTGAGGGGTTGCAACGCACAGAACCAGGCACTGTTTTTAACTATTTACCCGTTGAAGTTGGCGATACGATGGATGCCGCGAAAGCGACTCGCGCTATTAAATCTCTTTATGGAACAGGTTTTTTTAAAGATGTTCGTATCGAAGCTGAGGGTAATATTCTGCTAGTGACCGTGCAAGAACGGTCTGCTATTGCGCAAATAGAATTTAGTGGCAATCGATCGTTCCCATCCGACAAAATGGCAGAAGGCCTAAAGCAAATTGGTATTTCTGAAGGGTTGATTTTTGATAAATCTGAACTAGACAGAGCCGCGCAAGAAATTAAGCGTCAATATTTATCAACTGGCAAATATGGTGCTACTGTCAGAACAGTCGTAAGCCCTCTAGAGCGTAACCGAGTAGCTGTGCGGTTTGAAATTGAAGAAGGTCAAGTCGCTAAAATTCGCGATATTAACATTGTTGGTAATGAAGATTTCACAATGGACGAGCTTCGCGCAGAATTTCTATTAACAACACCAAACTGGATGAGTTGGTGGAACAAAGACGATCAATATTCCAAACAAAAACTTACAGCAGATTTAGAGACATTAAAATCTTTTTATCTTAATCAGGGTTATCTTGAGTTTTCTGTCGATTCTACGCAAGTTGCTATTTCACCAGACAAGCAAGATATTTACATCACGGTTAATGTGACAGAAGGTGAAAAATATACCATCAGTGATGTCAAGCTTTCAGGTGATTTAAAGCTGCCTGAGGCAGAGTTGCAAGAGTTGATTCGATTTAAAAAAGGCGACACGTTTAATCGCCAAATGATTACCGATACAAGTAAAGCCATTAGCGATAAACTCAGCAATGAAGGCTATGCTTTTGCTAACGTCAATCCAGTTCCAGAAATCAATAAAGATGATTTAACAGCAGCATTCACGTTTTTTGTTGATCCTGGCCGCAAAGTCTATGTACGTCGAATTAATTTAACTGGCAATACGCGAACAAAAGACAAGGCATTGCGCAGGGAGTTGCGCCAGCTAGAGTCAGCTTGGTATGCTGACGATAAAATCAAACGCTCTAAAGAGCGTTTGGATCGAACGCAATTTTTTGAGACTGTCAACATTGAAACGCCAGCTGTGCCAGGTAATACGGATCAGGTAGACTTAAATATTAATGTGGTTGAACGACAGACTGGTAGTGTTCAACTTGGTGCAGGCTTATCAAGTAACGAAGGTGTTGTGCTTGGTTTTAACGTAACGCAACAAAACTTTTTGGGCACTGGCAACAGCGTCAATGCGCAAATCAATACTAGCCAACTCAATACAATCTATTCACTTTCATACACCGATCCTTACTTTACACCAGACGGTGTGAGCCGTGGATTTGATATTTATCGACGCGATGTTGATACCAATACACGAGTAACAGCCAACATTGGTACTTATCAAAGCTCATCATACGGCTTGGGTGTCAGGTTTGGATTGCCATTAACAGAAACAAGTAGTTTTTCATTTGGACTAACTGGCGATATTACCCGTATTGATTTGCAATCAGACAGTCCTAAACAATACCTAGACTTTTGTGGAAACACATCAGGATGTGATGCAAACTCGATTCAACTGAGAGCTGGGTGGACATTTGATTCAAGAGATAACGTACTTTTCCCTAACCGAGGCGTTTTGCAGCGTTTAACTGCAGAAGTGAGTGTGCCTGGACTTGATTTAGAATATTATAAATTTGAGTATCAACATACTTGGTTTAAAGAGATGTCTAATAATGTAACATTTATGCTCAACGGCGATGTAGGCTATGCTGATACTTATGGCAGCGGCAATTTCCCTTTCTTTAAAAACTTTTTTGTTGGTGGCGTCAATTCTGTTCGTGGTTTTGAAATTGGTACCGTTGGCCCGCTTGATATTGACCCGGCAACAGGTAATATTTTTTCTGTAGGTGGTACCACAAAATTAGTTAGTAACGCGGAAGTATTTGTTCCAGTTCCGTTCATTAAAGACTCATCGCAATTCCGTTTGAGTGCGTTTTTTGATGCAGGTAGAGCATTTGGGGATAATGAATCTATAAACTTTGGAGACTTAAGATACAGTACTGGCGTTGGTATCAGCTGGTTCTCGCCTTTTGGTCCTCTAAAACTAGTATTGGCTAAACCATTAAACGAACAAGAGAATGACAATACGCAAACGCTACAATTCCAGTTTGGGCAGCAATTTTAGTTGTGTTTAAATGTATGCTGTTTAATAGTAGAATGCTATTATGTGTTCTAAAGTGTGGAGATTGGGTTGAGTAATATGTTAAAAGTATTATTGCTTGCGTATGTAATGATGGCATCATTGAGTTCGTATGCGGCTGAACTCAAGATTGGTTATGTGCAAGTAGATAAACTGCTAAAAGAAGCGCCTCAAACCGCCGAAACTGGCAAAAGATTAGAGCGTGAGTTTAGCCCTAGATCATTAGAGTTGGAGAAAATGAGTAGTCAAATTGCGGCAATCGAAACCATGCTAGAAAATGAAAACGCATCGATGACCAGTGCTGAGCGACGCAGTAAGCAAAGGCAAGCAACTAACCTAAAAATTGAATTTGAACGTAAGCAGCGTGAATTACGTGAGGATATCAATATACGTAAAAACGAAGAGTTAGCTACACTGCAAGACCGTATTAATAATGCCGTTAAAAAAGTTTCAGAAACTGAAGGCTATGATCTTGTGATGTATAGCGGCGTTGCTTATGCAAGCACTAAAATTGACATCACAGAGAAAGTGCTGAAGCTATTAAGTGGAAAGTAGCACATGCTTAATCTCTATGCACAACAACTTATCACTTCAAAAAATAATCGATTCACTGGGTGGTCGCTTAAAAAACAATAGCAACAGTGCTGACTTAATCATCTCACGCGTTGGGTCATTGGCATTCGCTGAAAGTGGCGCTATTAGTTTTTTTAATGACACCAAGTATACCAGTCAACTTCAAACAACACGTGCAAGTGCTGTAGTGCTAAAGCCTGAGCATGCCAAACTGACTCAACTGCCTGTTATTGTTACCGATAATCCTTACGCTTATTTTGCTAAATTATCGCAATTGTTCAATACGAAACCAGCAAAAATGGTAGGTATTCATGTAACTGCGGTGGTTGATAGCACGGTAACTATCCCAAACGATTGTAGCATTGGTCCTAATGTCACCATAGAGAAAAATGTAGTCATTGGCAATCAGGTAGTCATTGGGGCAGGATCTGTCATTGAGCAAAATGTGATTATCGGTAATCAGTCCATTCTGGAAGCTAATGTAACGATTAAACATGACTGTCAAGTTGGCAGTCATTGTCACGTTTTTTCGGGTGCTGTTATTGGAAATGATGGCTTTGGATATGCTGAAGAACATGATGCGCATCAAGTAAAGTACTGGGTAAAAATCCCACAAGTAGGTAGAGTCATTGTTAAGGATAATGTAGATATTGGCGCTAATACTACCGTTGATCGCGGTACGATTGATGATACAGTGATTGAGGAGGGTGTCAAAATAGATAATCTTGTACAAATTGCTCATAATTGTCGAATAGGTGCGCATAGCGTCATTGCTGGTTGCGTAGGCGTTGCTGGTAGCGCTGTCATAGGACGGTATTGCAAAATAGGAGGGGCTGCAATGATATTAGGTCACTTAAATATCGCAGATAATGTCACTATTTCTCCAGGCACGATGATAACAAGATCCATCAAACAATCCGGGACTTATACCGCACTAATGCCTTTTCAAGCGCATAATGATTGGATTAAGACGGCTGCAAACATACGCCATATGCGTCCATTAATCGATAGAATCAAAGCTTTAGAAAATGCAATTGAACAACTAGTAAATACAAAAAAATGATCGTAATAATACAGAAAGCGTTATATGACTGATACCGTAGATAGCAGCATGAATATACATGAGATTTTAGATCACCTTCCTCATCGATACCCGTTTGTACTAATTGATAGAGTGATTTCTATGGAAGTTGGCAAAGAAATTACTGCATTGAAAAATGTGACGATTAATGAACCTTTTTTCCCTGGTCATTTTCCCTACCATCCCGTGATGCCAGGCGTATTAATTGTTGAAGCAATGGCGCAAGCTGCAGCAATTTTATCATTTAAGACGATGGGTATGAAACCAAGCGAAGAGTCGGTTTATTATTTTGCTGGTATTGATAATGCCCGATTTAAAAAACCGGTATCGCCTGGCGACCAAATTATACTGAATGTTAAAATTGATCGGATTTTAAAAGGCATCTGGAAATATACTGGTATTGCAACGGTCGATGGGGCTGTTGTAGCAGAAGCTAGTATGATGTGTATTCTAAAAAACATATAAAAATCAAATCAATAAAAAGTAAAGCTAATATTATTTATGACAAGTAAAATTCATGCTACAGCGATTGTAGATCCAAAGGCAGAGCTAGACAGTAGTGTGGAAGTTGGTGCTTTTTCGATTATCGAAGCTGGTGTAAAAATTGACGCTAATACGCGCATTGGTAGTCATGCTGTTATTAAAGGGCCGACCACAATTGGAAAAAATAACCATATTTTTCAATATGTTTCACTAGGCGAGCAACCCCAAGATAAAAAATACAATAACGAACCCACAACACTAGAAATTGGTGACAACAATACGATCAGAGAGTTTTGTACATTCAATAGAGGTACTGTACAAGACAAAGGGGTTACCAAAATTGGAAATGATAATTGGATTATGGCTTATGTGCATATTGCACATGATTGCGATGTTGGAAATAATACTATTTTAGCTAACAACTCGTCTTTGGCTGGTCATGTTGATATACATGATTTTGCTATTTTAGGAGGATTCACATTAATACATCAATTTTGTAAAGTTGGCTCACATGTCATTACTGCAGTCGGTTCAGTGATCTTTAAAGACATTCCTGCCTATGTGATGGCTGCTGGTTACGATGCTAAGCCTCATGGTATCAATGCAGAAGGACTTAAAAGACGTGGCTTCACCACGGAGGACATTACCTATATTAAACGCGCCTATAAAACTTTATATCGCAAAGGTCTTACCTTAGAAGAGGCGAAACAAGAACTACTGGCGATGCATGCTAGCTGTGAAAAGATTAGACTTATGTCAGACTTTCTGGGTCAATCAACCCGCGGTATTATTCGATAAGTAAACAACAATGCCCAAAATTGCAATTGTAGCTGGAGAGGCTTCAGGAGATTTGCTCGGCGCACATCTGATTAGCGCACTCAAAAAAGAACGTAAAGATTTAACATTTTTTGGTATCGCTGGACCAAAAATGATCAGTGAAGGGGCAAAAACGTTATTTTCGATTGAAAAATTGTCAGTGCGTGGTTATGTTGAAGTCATCAAACATTTATGGGGTTTGCTCAAACTTAGAAAAAGTTTATTGCAACAAATTTTAGCCGAGCAACCAGATGTTTTTATTGGCGTAGACGCGCCAGATTTTAATTTTTGGCTAGAGCGCAAACTGAAAAAACAAGGCATTCCAACTATTCACTATGTAAGCCCCTCTATTTGGGCTTGGCGTGGCGGACGCATTCATAAAATAAAGCGTGCAGTTACCCATATGCTGGCACTTTTCCCATTTGAGCCGGCTTTGTATGAGTCTGTTAAGCTACCTGTGACTTACGTTGGACATCCACTGGCTGATGAATTGCCGTTGCAACCAAATAAAAAAGCCGCACGAGATTTATTGAAATTAAGACAAAATGATATGGTCATTGCAATGTTACCGGGTAGTCGTCAATCAGAGGTTCAACAGCATGCAGAATTATTTGTAAAAACAGCTGAATTAATCAATCAGCATCAAGCGTCGGCTAAATTTATTGTGCCATTGATTACCCGTCAGACACGCGATATTTTTGAGAGGGCCTTAGCCAAAAGCACCGATAACACACTCGAAATGAAACTGCTATTTAGCCATGCGCATGATGCAATGGAAGCAGCCGATTTCGTGATTGTTGCATCCGGAACAGCGACCCTAGAAGCTGCTTTATTAAAAAAGCCGATGATTATTACTTATCGTATGCCATCATTGAGTTGGTGGTTGCTAAAGCCTATGCATTACTTGCCATACGTAGGCCTACCTAATGTTCTGGCTGATCAATTTATTGTGCCTGAATTGTTACAAAAACAAGCCACGCCAGAAAAAATAAACGAAACAATGATAGCCATGTTGCAAGACACCAAAACATTAAAAACAATCAAGCAAGAGTTTACTGAAATACACCTTATCCTTAAACAAAACGCTGCAAAAAAAGCAGCGGATGTAGTGCTTTCTTACATACCATGACTGTTTTAGTGTGCGGTGTTGATGAAGCTGGAAGAGGCCCATTAGCAGGCGCTGTTTTTGCGGCGGCAGTTATTTTAAACCCAAGCAATCCCATCATTGGGCTTGATGACTCAAAAAAATTAACAGAAAAAAAGCGTAATAGCTTGGCCGTTGAAATTAAACACCATGCACTCGCTTGGGCAATTGCGAGTAGTAGCGTTCAAGAGATTGATGAAATCAATATCCTACAAGCAAGCTTATTAGCCATGAAGCGTGCAATCGAATCCATGCAACAGCAATATAATCAAGCATTAAGCGGAAAAACAATGATGGTGCAAGTGGATGGTAATCAATGTCCAAAGATTGATTTGCCATGTGAAGCGATAGTCAAAGGTGATAGTAAAGTGCAGGCGATCTCTGCCGCATCAATATTGGCCAAAACGGCAAGAGATGCAGAATTATATGTGTTAGACAAGCAATATCCGATGTATGGGTTTGCGCAACATAAAGGTTATCCAACAGCTTTGCATATGATTTTATTAGAGCAACACGGGGTTTCTCCTGTCCATAGGCGTAGCTATGCCCCTGTGCGTAAGCTACTATAAATTAAGCAAGCAATAAAAATACGGTAGGTTTTTTGTGTAAATTTGGAAGGGTTGCCTGCTTCCACGCGCGAATACGCTTGGTTTTAATCAACTCGTCTGGCAGACTGATGTTACAGGCTATGCAGAGTTCAGTTTCGCTATCGCAGTGATTGAGAATGTCTTCCAGCATATGCTGATTACGGAAAGGCGTTTCAATAAAAATTTGCGTTTCGTGATGTGTTTTAGCGCGGTTCTCAATTGCTTTTATCTGTTGTATACGTGCTGCCTTTTCAGTAGGCAGGTATCCTAAGAAACTAAAACGTTGGCCATTAAGCCCCGAGGCCATTAAGCTTAGTAAAATTGAACTAGGGCCAACTAAAGGTGCTACACGAATCCCTTTTTTGTGCGCAAGAGCTGCTAAACGAGCACCAGGATCAGCAATACCTGGACAGCCTGCCTCAGACATTAAACCGATATCATGACCAGCAATTAATGGAGATAGTAGGTCCTGTAAATCTTTGTCTTCAGTGTGCTTATCAAGCGTTTTGAAAACAATCTCACGAATTGGTTTTTGATGCTTAATTGCCCCCAAAAAATGCCGTGCTGTTTTTTCATTTTCTACAATAAACGCATCTAATGATTGTGCCAAACTAACCACATCTGGCGGTAACACTTGGTTAATATTGTCCGCACCCATCGTAACAGGAATAAAATATAGCGTACCATATTGAGCATTTGTGAGCGCATTAGTCATTAGTATTTAACAATTGCGTGATAGGTTAATGTGGTTTGTCCTTCAGCTGGGATTTGAATTTCCCATTGTGCAAGATGGCTGTTTATTTTGGTGTGTTTTGCACTTTCGGAAAGAATACGCCAATCGCCTCCAATTGGCTCTTGCACAATCACGGTTACTGGCTCTTTTTTTGCACTTTTTAGCGTTACTTCATAAGCCGATTGATATTCTCTATCGGATACTTTCTGGAATTTTGTTTGTTTTTTATCTGCCGTGATATCAAAAGCACTACCTAATTTCAAGCGAACCACTTCATTTTTAGGGGTATGGTCAATGCTATCTTCGCCTACAAATTGAGCATTAGCTTGACTATCTTTTTTATACACGCGCACAATGCCTTTAGGTAATGGCAGCCCTAATTTTGCCGTTTCTTTATTATCAAACTCAACAAAAACATCTACCTTTAATTGCGTGCCAATTTCACCATATTGGTTGCTGTAATAATAATCAGCACCGCGCAAAAGCAATGATTTGCGGGCTGGAATATCGCTAGCTGAGAGCAAAGCTACTTGTTTTGTTTGATTTTCAGCAATGGTGGTTGGTCGTTCTAAACGATACAAATGGTATTCAAGCAACCCTTCTTCAACCATCGCAGCGCCAGCTTCAGCCATCATGACATCACCACGCATTGTTTTTGCCATCGGTCTGCGAATAGGTTGCACTTGATTAACGTCACCCGCAACGAGTTGTAATTTTGCATTGCGATAGCTAGCGCCACTTGTATTACTTAGAGTCACCCAGCCCGAAAGGTCAAGACGATCTTCTTTCGAATTCAGTTCTGCAACATAGTCCGCACGCCAACCCAGGCCGCCAGTGAGATAACTCAGTTCAACCGTTTGATTTTGTTCCCCTTTATTGTTCAATTGGGTAATTAAAGTAGGGCGGTCACGCAGGTTATTCGGTACATCATCATAGACTATCCTGCCTAGCACTCCTGTTTCAATGCGGTCGCCAACTTTTAACACTATGCCATTATTGGCAGATAATACAGTTGCTTTTTCTGATATTTCAGCGCCTGTCGCAGGATTCGTTTTCACGATAGTCACTGTTTTACCTACAAATTTTTCTAACATTTTATTAGGACTGAGCAAGTCGAAATCAAAGTTTTGTTCAAGTAAGATTAAACTACCTGGTGCGCTAATGCTGCGTAACAAGGCAGTTTCTGGTCGAATTTGTGCACTGACATCACGTAATGCTAACGCACTAAAGCCTCTATTCAAATGCACGTTACGGACATCTTTTACTAAGGCTAAGTCATTGTTATAGATGGTGATTGCAACACTTTGTTGATCGCTGAGCGAACTGCGTACTTCGGCAGTGTTATCCGATGCTAAGCTGAGCATAGGAATAAGGCTACTCACTAACAAGGTAATAAAACGTGATTTAAGCATGTCAATCTCCAATTAATTAATTTAATGTGCTCTATGAAAGAGGCAGTTTAGATGATGTTGACATCTTCATTTTCTAACATGCTAATCAATTGAATCAGTGGTAACCCAATTAATGCGTTCGGGTCATCTCCTGTCATGCGTTCAATCAGCGCAATCCCTAAACCTTCAGATTTTGCGCTACCCGCACAATGGTAGGGTTGCTCTTTGAGCAAATAGTGTTCTATTTGTGCGTCAGTTAGATTTCTAAACTTAACAACATAGGGCACCACTATTGATTGCAGATTGCCAGTTTCAGCATTAAGTAGGCACAAAGCGCTATGAAAAATCACTTCTTGTCCACGCATGGCGCGAAGCTGTTTTGTAGCATTGTTGTAGTTTAATGGTTTTCCAAGCTGCTCACCATTTAGCGTTGCTACTTGATCACAGCCGATAATCAACGCATGAGGGTACTCAGAGCCAACTTTCTTTGCTTTTTCTTGCGCCAATCTTAAGGCGCTTTGTTGCGGCTGCTCGTTATCAAGTATCGTTTCATCCACGTGTGGAGATACGCTGCTAAACGGCACTTGTAATCGTTGTAACAGCTCACGTCGATAAATAGAAGATGAAGCTAAAATAAGCGTTTGTTTCATATAAATATAAAAAGCCTCAATGAATCAATAAAAAACCGACAGGACTAGCTGCCGGCTTTTGAATGGCATCATTTGATATTAATCAGGTTGGATTTCCAGCAATGATTCATCGGGTGTTACGTTGTCACCTTTTTCGACATTGATAGAAACAACTGTACCAGAAGTGGATGCTTGAATTTCATTTTCCATCTTCATGGCTTCAATGACTAAGATGGAATCCCCCGCCTTGACTTTATCACCAATGGCTACTTTGATTGCCACAATAGTGCCTGGCATTGCTGTTGTTACACAGCCTTTATGATGTGGGCGAGGGCGGCCACTTCTAGATTCTTTCTTTTTGACATTTGCGCCATTGCTTTGCAAGCCACCAGTCAACTCAATTTCACTCAGTGTTTCTACCATCACCTCTTCAGCAACACCATCAACGGTTACGTAAATAGGACGCACTTCCTCACCGTCATGACCTGTGCCTGTTAATTTGATATGGAAGGTTTCACCATGCAAAGTTACATTAAATTCATTTGGCGCGTAACGTGGACCATTTGCATGTACATCCTCTTTCGACAACAAAGCTTCTGGTATTAAAGAGTTTGCATTGCGCTCTTGCAAAAAGGTTTCGCCAATATCAGGAAACATGGCATAAGTTAATACATCCTCTTCACTCTTTGCAATACGCTCAACATCATTAGCCAATTTTTTCATTTCAGGCTTCAGTAAATCTGCAGGACGACATTCTATGACTTTAGCATCGCCAATTGCCATTCTCTGCACATCTGGATCAACTTCACCAATCGGCTTACCGTATTGTCCTAAAAAGTAGTTTTTCACTTCATTGGTAATAGTAGAGTAGCGTTTACCAGTTAGGACGTTTAATACGGCTTGTGTACCAACAATTTGTGATGTTGGAGTAACCAATGGCGGATAGCCTAAATCTTCACGCACACGCGGAATTTCTGCTAATACCGCATTCATTTTATCTAAAGATCCTTGCTCTTTAAGCTGATTACTCAAATTGGAAATCATCCCACCCGGCACTTGATTAACCAAAACACGGGTATCAACGCCTGTATAAGCGCTTTCAAATTGCCAATATTTTTTACGTACTTCACGGAAATACTCACTCACTTCTTGTACCGCGCCAATATCCAAGCCTGTATCATATTCTGTGCCTTGCAGCGCAGCGATAATACTTTCGGTGGTTGGGTGACTTGCACCTTCACTGAAAGCAGAGTTGCATGTATCAATCATGGTTGCGCCATTTTCAACGCCGCGCATTAAATTCATACTCGCTAAACCAGAGGTTGCATGGCTATGTAAATGAATAGGGATGCTAATCGTTTCACTAAGCGCTTTAACCAACTTGGCTGTCATTTGTGGCGTTAGTAAGCTTGCCATATCTTTAATCGCAAGCGTATCGCAACCCATCGCTTCTAATTCTTTTGCTAATTCAACAAAATGCGCAACATCATGTTTTGGACTAGTGGTGTAACTAATGGTCCCTTCAGCAATTTTCTTGGCTTTTTTAACTGCATCTATCGAGGTTTTAAGATTACGCATATCATTCATGGCATCAAAAATTCGGAATACATCAACACCATTGTCGGCCGATTTTTGTACAAAAGCCTCAACAACATCATCAGAATAATGACGGTAACCTAATAAATTCTGTCCTCGCAATAGCATTTGAATACGGCTATTAGGTAGCGCTTTACGTAACTTAGACAATCGCTCCCAAGGATCTTCTTTTAAAAAGCGCACGCAAGCGTCAAATGTAGCACCACCCCAAGCCTCTAAAGACCAAAAGCCAATAGAATCAAGCTTAGCACAAATGGGGAGCATGTCATCTGTGCGCAAGCGCGTTGCAATCATGCATTGATGTCCGTCACGTAATACTAGTTCTGTAATATTTACTTTTTTCATAGTTAAAAATCTTTTTTAATAATTAAATGCCATTATGTGCTGCAATTGCAGCTGAAATTGCCGCTGCAATCAACTCTGGCGGAAGTTCTACTGCGTAGTTTGTTAACTCTGGATGCGACTCTACAAAGCTTGTATTAAAATTACCTGCTCTAAATTCTGGGTGGTTCATGATTTCTTGATAATATGGAATGGTTGTTTTAACACCGTAAACTTCAATATCATTTAAAGCACGCTTGCCACGTTCAACCACGCGCTCCCAATCTAATGCCCATACGGTTAGTTTGGCACACATTGAATCATAGTAAGGCGGAATAACATAACCGGTATAAATAGCTGCATCCATGCGAACACCAGGCCCGCCTGGCGAGTAATAACGTGTAATTTTACCAAAGCTTGGTAAAAAGTCGTTTTTAGGGTCTTCGGCGTTAATACGGTATTCGATGGCAAAACCACGATAACTAATTTCATTCTGTTTATAACGCAAGGGGAGACCAGATGCGATACGAATTTGCTCTTGCACAATATCAACACCAGTGATGGCTTCAGTAATGGTGTGCTCAACCTGTAATCGTGTATTCATTTCCATAAAATAGAAACGATTGTCTGAATCGAGTAAAAACTCAACTGTTCCCGCGTTGCGATAGCCAACCGCTTTTGCCGCTTTTACTGCCAGATTACCAATATGTTCTCGCTGTGTTTTAGATAATTGTGGAGAGGGCGCAATTTCAATAAGCTTTTGATTGCGGCGTTGAATAGAACAATCGCGCTCGAAAAGATGCACTACTTCACCTTTATTATCGGCTAAAATTTGCACCTCAATATGGCGTGGATTAACAATACATTTTTCTAAAAACACCTCTGGCTTACCAAATGCTTTACTCGCCTCTGATATAACTCGCTCATAATTATTGAGCAAATCAGCTTCAGAATCACAGCGACGGATGCCTCTGCCACCACCTCCGTTAGTTGCTTTTAACATTACTGGGTAGCCAATATTTCGAGCAAGGGTAACTGCCTCATCAAGGCTGGCTAAATTGCCATCACTGCCAGGTGTGCACGGAATGCCTGCACTGGTCATTGCGACACGGGCTTGAATCTTATCACCCATTTTACGAATAACTGCAGCGCTGGGGCCAATGAAAGCGATACCTCGTTTGGCGCAAATTTCTGCCAATTCAGGATTTTCTGATAAAAACCCGTAGCCAGGATGTAAAGCATCACAGCCTGCGGCTGTTGCAATATTGACTATATGATGGGCATTTAAGTAGCCCGCAACCGGGTCTGAGCCAACACTATATGCTTCATCAGCTTTTTTAACATGCAATGCTCGTCTGTCAGCATCTGTATAAATAGCAACTGATTTAATACCCATTTCTGAACAGGCACGCACGATACGAACGGCTATTTCCCCACGGTTTGCCACTAGGATTTTTTTGAACACACTTAAGCTTTCTTTTGGACTTCTAACTACTTGATTGTATCATGTGGACTCTGACTGCCAAATACTAAAATCGGTAAATTTCCCGTAATCATTTACTTTACACAAGCATTTAAAATGAAACCAACATTAATTAACAATCTAGATTTTGCAAAAAGGCAAGCGAAAATATCATCTGAAATTGATACTAGCACTTGCGAAAGACTGAATGATTTTATCGAAGATGATGCACAATTAAAAAAACAGATTCATTACACACTTATTGGTAATACTGCCAAGTTTCATTTGCCGAGTTTAGCCCTTGAAATTAACGCATCATTGCCAGTAATCTGTCAGCGATGTTTACAAAACATGCAGTTAGATTTGTCTTTGGCTTATGAGTATGTGATTGCTGACGCTGAGCCGGGCGCATTCGATAATGACGATGAAATTGATTGGCTAGAAACTGCGCGCGAGATGAATGTTAATGAACTAGTAGAAGATGAGTTATTAATGGCAATGCCATTAGGACCTATGCATGATTACGCGTGCAAACCACCATTGCAAGAAGAAGTTGAAAAGCCCAACCCTTTTGCAGTGCTGCAAAAACTAATGAGGACTGAGTAACGTTTTTCGGCTTCAATTTATACAATATTGTGTGCTTTTTGTTTACAGAGACACAATAAATGGATTATTATTACGGATTGCCTGCTTGTAACACAGAGTTACGTCTAAATTGTGGCAGGATTAATTTTAAGCTTGGAGCATTATCATGGCAGTTCAACAAAACAAAAAGTCACCTTCAAAGCGTGGCATGCACCGTTCACACGACTTTTTAGTGAACCCACCACTAGCCGTTGAGCCTACAACAGGCGAAACACATTTACGTCACCATGTAAGCCCTAGCGGTTTTTATCGTGGTCGTAAAGTAATGTCAACAAAAGGCGAGTAATTTAAGCGCAAGCAAACACATTGCTGATTAACGCCGCGTTTATGTACTAAGACGCGGCGTTAGTTTATATAAAGCAATCAAGTAGCTAAATTGACATTTATCTCAGCATCACTTCTAATGCATGTCAACGTTATTTTTAATGACATCGCGGTCAAGCAAGAGGTCTCATGGATATTACAATAGCAATTGACGCAATGGGTGGGGATCATGGACCACATGTCACCGTTCCAGCAGCGCTACGTGCGCTAAAGGAAGACGATCAATTAAATATCGTTTTAGTCGGTTTAGAAGACGCGATTATGGCGGAGTTGAAAGCGCACAAAGTATCAGTAAGTTCTCGTTTACGCATTCATCATGCTAGCGAAGTCGTGCTCATGGATGAGTCTCCACAAAGCGCAATGAAAAACAAAAAAGATTCATCTATGCGTGTCGCCATTAACCTCACTAAAAACGGTGAAGCAAATGCTTGCGTCAGTGCAGGGAATACTGGCGCTTTGATGGCAACTGCTCGTTTTGTACTAAAAACATTACCAGGCATTGAACGTCCGGCGATTGCTTCAGCTTTGCCTTCTGAAAAAGGCAGCACTTATATGTTGGATCTTGGCGCTAATGCAGACTGTACAGCAGAACAATTATTACAATTTGCAGTCATGGGAGCAATGTTGGTTAGCTGTGTTGAACATAAAGATAATCCTTCTATTGGTTTACTCAATATTGGCTCGGAAGATATTAAAGGTAATGAGGTTGTAAAAAGAGCAGGTGAACTACTTAGAAAAAGTCATCTAAATTTTTACGGCAATATTGAAGGTGATGATATTTTTAAAGGTACAACCGATTTGGTCGTCTGTGATGGCTTTGTTGGTAATGTATCCTTAAAAACGACTGAAGGACTGGCGCACATGATGGGCAAATTCCTTACGCAAGAATTCAAAAAAAACTGGCTGTCAAAGCTTATGGCACTATGTGCCATGCCTGTACTGCACGCATTTAAGAGACGCTTGGACCCGCGTCAATACAACGGGGCAAGCTTTTTGGGTTTACGTGGTGTCGTTGTTAAAAGCCATGGTGGTGCTGATGATGTCGCCTTTTATCATGCAATTCATGTTGCCATTGAAGAAGCTAGAAATGGTGTTTTACGTCGAATTACAGAGCAATTAGAAATTGAACACCTGCAAAAAGATGTGCCCAATACAACTTTAACAGCTGCAACTTAAGTAAAAAGCATATGACTCACTCAAGAATTGTTGGTACTGGCAGTTATCTACCAAGTAAAATATTGTCTAATAAAGATCTAGAATCTATGGTGGACACCACCGATGATTGGATATTCTCACGCACAGGTATTCGAGAACGTCATATTGCAGCTTCAAATGAGTTGACTAGTGACTTGGCGACTGCAGCAGCAAATCAGGCATTCGAAAGTGCTGGTATTGTCGTAGATGAAATTGATTTAATTCTAGTTGCAACCACAACACCGGATAAAATATTTCCAAGTGTTGCAACGATTGTGCAAAGAAAAATTGGCGCATCTAATTGTGCCGCGTTTGACATTCAAGCTGTGTGTAGTGGTTTTGTCTATGCACTGGCCACCGCCAACAATTTTATAAAGGCTGGCTCTAGCAAATGTGTGCTGGTTATTGGTGCCGACACGTTTTCTCGCATCACGGATTATAAGGATAGAAGTAACTGTATTTTGTGGGGCGATGGGGCAGGTGCTGTTATTGTCAAAGCATCAGCCGAGCGGGGCATTATTTCAACACACCTGTATGCAGATGGTCATTATGAGCGTATGTTGCATGTACCGCGCAAAGAAGATGGTAGAGATACGGTTGAAATGGAAGGTTCTGCAGTGTTTAAAATGGCAGTGAATACGCTAGACCAAATAGTAGATGAAACTTTAGCTGCTAACAATATGGAAAAATCAGATATTGACTGGCTTGTCCCTCATCAGGCTAATATTCGTATATTGCAAGCAACTGCTAAAAAATTAAACATGAGTATGGACAAAGTGGTTGTCACAGTAGATAAACACGGCAACACTTCTGCAGCTTCAATCCCATTGGCATTAGATGTAGCGGTTCGCGATGGCCGCATAAAACGTGGCGAAGTACTATTAATGGAAGCATTCGGCGGCGGGTTTACTTGGGGATCTGCATTAGTAATATACTAATTAATTCAATAAATTATATAGATTATTAAAAGTAAATTATGACTAAATCAGCATTATTTTTTCCGGGTCAAGGTTCTCAATCTGTTGGCATGATGTCTGGATTTGACGGCATTGCTATTGTTAAACAAACATTCGATGAAGCATCTGATTTGTTGGGCGTTAATTTTTGGCAGATGATTACAGAAGAAAATGAATTATTGAACCAAACACAACATACACAGCCATTAATGTTAGCTGCCGGTGTTGCTAGTTGGCGTGTATACCAAATTATGAAGGGCGAAATACCTGTTTTTTTAGCAGGGCACAGTTTGGGTGAATATACAGCTTTGGTAGCTGCAGATGCAATAAGCTTTGCCGATGCATTGCCTTTGGTTAAATATCGCGCAGTGGCTATGCAAAACGCGGTACCAGCAGGCGTTGGTGCTATGGCGGCTATTTTAGGTCTCGATGATGAAACGGTGAATGCTGTTTGCGCACAAAGTGCACAAGGCGAAATCGTGACGCCAGTTAATTTAAATTCACCAGGACAAGTAGTGATTGCTGGCAATAAAGCCGCAGTTGAACGCGCCATGATGTTGGCAAAAGAAAAAGGGGCTAAACGCGCTATACAGCTACCTGTTAGCGTACCTTCACATTGTGAATTGATGTTACCAGCAGCAGAGCAACTTGCAGATTATTTAAAAAATGTGCAGATTAATCCACCAACTATTCCCGTGCTACACAATGCAGATGTTGTCTCGTACAATGAGCCAGAAAAAATCAAAGATGCATTAGTGCGTCAATTATATTCGCCAGTGCGCTGGGTAGAAACTGTACAATTTCTACACCGTTTACAAATCACTAAAACAGCAGAATGTGGGCCAGGCAAAGTGTTGGCAGGCTTAACCAAGCGCATTGTGGCGGATATACCATGTGCTGCGCTGATCAGTATTGATGCTGTCGCTGAATATAATTCGTAATCCCATTTTAAAATTTAAAAGGTTTTAACAATGTCATTAGAAAATCAAATAGCACTAGTTACAGGCGCTAGTCGCGGCATAGGCGCTGCTATCGCACAAACATTAGGTAAACAAGGTGCAATCGTCATTGGCACTGCAACCTCATCCTCTGGTGCGGAAAAAATCTCTTCCGCTTTGAAAGAGGCCAGCATCAAAGGTATTGGTGTTGCTTTAGATGTCAATAATACCGAACAAATTGAGGCGGTATTAAAACAAATTACAGATCAATTTGGCATCATTAGCGTTTTAGTTAACAACGCGGGTATCACAAAAGACACCTTAATGATGCGTATGTCTGATGAGGATTGGGATGCAGTAATTTCAACAAATCTCAGCTCCGTCTACCGCATGAGCAAAGCTGTTTTGCGTCCGATGATGAAAGCAAGAACAGGCCGTATTATTAGCATATCCAGTGTAGTAGGTCACATGGGTAACGCTGGTCAAGCTAACTATGCAGCAGCAAAAGCTGGAATGGCTGGCTTTTCTAAGTCCTTAGCAGCTGAAGTAGGCAGTAGAGGTATTACAGTAAACTGTGTCGCGCCCGGATTTATTGATACCGATATGACTGCGGAGCTACCAGAAGATATCAAAACGCAGATGCTTGCTCGCATTCCATTAAATCGATTAGGTAATGTGAATGAAATAGCAGCGACCGTGGCATTTTTAGCATCGCCAAGTGCCGCTTATATTTCAGGAGAAACTATCCATGTGAATGGTGGCATGTACATGGCTTAAATGGCGCAAAATAATTTTTTGTATTCTGCTAGAGTTTTGCTAGAATACGCACTTAGCTGAGTAAGCTAATTTTTAATCAAAGGGGTAAATGGATGTCTGACATCGAACAACGCGTAAAAAAAATAGTTTGTGAACAATTAGGTTCTAATGAAGCTGACGTAAAAAGCGAATCGTCATTTGTTGATGATTTAGGTGCTGATTCACTCGATACAGTTGAGTTGGTAATGGCTTTAGAAGAGGAGTTCGACACAGAGATTCCTGATGAAGAAGCTGAGAAAATCACCACTGTTAAGCTTGCTGTTGACTACATCAACGCAAACCTCAAATAAATTCAAATTAACCAGCCCTTGTAAAAGAGCTGGTTTCTAAACATTATGTCTAAACGTAGAGTCGTTATTACTGGCATAGGCGTGGTTTCTCCTGTTGGTATAGGCGTTAACACAGCTTGGAACAATTTAATCGCAGGCAAGTCTGGTATCACGCGCATTTCAAAGTTTGATCCTAGCAACTTTGCTTGTCAAATAGCAGGAGAAGTAAAAGACTTCAATGTAGAAGATTTCATGCCTGCTAAAGATGCGCGACGCATGGACACCTTTATTCAATATGGCTTAGCCGCTGGTATTGAAGCGTTCAATGATAGTGGTCTGGTCGTTACTGAAGAAAATGCTGAACGTATTGGTGTTGAAATCGGTTCTGGCATCGGCGGTCTTGCTACGATTGAATCGACAAACGATAGTTTTGATGCTGGTGGTCCGCGCAAAATTTCACCTTTCTTTATTCCAGGTACGATCATCAACATGATTTCTGGCAACTTAAGCATTATGTTTGGATTGAAAGGACCTAACGTCGCCGTTGTGACAGCGTGTACAACAGGTACACATTGTATTGGTGACGCAGCACGTATGATTGAGTATGGCGATGCTGACGTGATGATTGCAGGTGGAGCAGAAGCCGCTATTACTGAGTTAGCAATTGGTGGCTTTTCTTCAGCTAAAGCTCTGTCTACTCGTAATGATGACCCAACTACTGCCAGCCGCCCATGGGATATCGGTCGCGATGGCTTTGTGATGGGTGAAGGTGCTGGCGTTATGGTGCTTGAAGAGTATGAGCATGCAAAAGCACGGGGTGCGAAAATATATGCTGAGTTAGCTGGTTATGGCATGAGTGCTGACGCGTATCACATGACAGCACCAAACATGGATGGTCCGCGTCGATCTATGCTGAATGCGTTAAAAAACGCTGGTGCAAATCCCGATCAAGTTAGCTTTATGAATGCGCATGGCACATCAACTCCATTGGGCGATATTAACGAATCGAATGCAATTAAAGCTACTTTTGGCAATCATGCACATCAGCTTGTTATTAATTCAACAAAATCCATGACTGGACATTTACTAGGTGGTGCGGGTGGCTTAGAGTCTGTTTTTACCGTACTGTCTGTTTATAACCAAATATCACCACCAACAATTAATATTTTTGAGCAAGATCCAGAGTGTGATTTAGACTATTGTGCCAATACTGCACGTGACGTCAAAATTGATTATGCATTAAAAAATAATTTTGGTTTTGGTGGCACCAATGGTTCATTGGTATTCAAAAAAGTTTAAGGATTAAGGTTGTATAAAAAAGCCTGTGCATTGATAGCAACAGGCTTTTTTGTTGGTCTTTACTATCATTTTATTTTGGCTATGGTTTAATGTTGCCTATGCAAATGAACGATACAACTCTCATTAATGGCAGTTTTAATGGCGTAATCTCAGCTCTTGATAGAGGGTTGTCTTATGGGGATGGTGTATTTAGAACAATCAAAGTTGTTCAAGGCTTACCTGAGCATTGGCCTGTGCATTATCAAACGCTGGTGAAAGACTGTAGTGCCATTGGCATTGTATGTCCAAGTGCAGACGTATTCATCAATGATTTTGAACAACTTTTTTCAATTGAAGAATTGGTTGCTGTTGCAAAAATCATTGTTACTCGCGGTGAAGGTGCTCGGGGCTATAGCCCGCCAGCCATTACTCATCCATTGCGTATCATGATTAAATCAAGCATGCCTGACTATCCACAACAACACTTTTCAGAAGGCGTAGCCTTGCATTTATGTGAAACACGTATTGGTCACCAACCAAAGCTCGCTGGGGTCAAGCATTTAAACCGTCTAGAGAATGTATTGGCACGCATGGAATGGCATGATCCGAAAGTGGTCGAGGGTCTGATGTTAGATATTAATAGCAATGTGATTGAATGCACTGCAGCAAATGTATTTGCCCGTTATAACGATATTCTGATGACGCCAGCATTAGATCAATGTGGTGTTTCAGGTATTACACGCAAGCAGATTTTGGCACGCGCACAAATTGTAAATTTAAAGCCAGCTATTGAAACGATTAGTTTAAAAAAATTATTATCAGCAGATGAAGTCGTTATCTGCAATAGCTTATTTGGGGTTTGGCAAGTGCGCCAACTTGAAAATAAGCTGTGGCCAAAACAGAATCTAGCTATTCAACTTCGTAAAGCACTGCACTCATGAAACGATTTATTCTCTATACGTTAACCGTTGCCATCATCACTGTATTATTGTTTTTTGTATGGTTAAATCATTATGCAAACACACCACTACCACTAATAAGTGCAGAAAAAATAGTGGTTATTAAACCTAATAGTGGTTTGTCTAGCATAGCCAATCAGCTTGTTGCACAAGGTGTTTTTCATAATGCACTTCCATTTATTCTTCTGGCTAGAAGCTTGAATAAACAATCTGCATTGCAAGCAGGCGAATATACTTTTGAAGCTGAGGCGACGCCGTTAACGATTTTATTGGCATTAAATCAAGGTAAAACGACAAAAGGGACGATTACCTTCATTGAAGGCAAAACGTTTAAAGACATGCGGGTTAAATTACAAAGTAATAGCGCTATTGAAAATACCATCAACAATGTCTCTGATGCTGCTGTAATGCAATTAATCGGCGCTAGCCAAAAACATCCAGAAGGTCTATTTTTTCCCGATACTTATCATTTCAATAAAGGAACAAAAGATATTGTGATTTTAAAAAACGCCTATAACGCAATGATGCAAAAGTTAGCAATTGCATGGCAAAATAGGGCAGATAATTTGCCTTATCAAAATAGTTACCAAGCGCTAATTATGGCCTCTATTATCGAAAAAGAGACAGGAAAAGCATCTGAACGACAAACAATAGCTGGTGTTTTTGTCAATCGATTAAGGATGGGTATGCTATTACAAACAGATCCAACTGTTATTTATGGTATGGGTGATACGTTTGATGGCAATATTAGACGCAAGGATTTGCGCACAGATACCGACTACAATACCTACACAAGATCAGGTCTGCCACCAACACCCATTGCCATGCCTAGCCTAGCTGCGATTGAAGCGGCATTACATCCAGAAAAAACTAAAGCGCTATATTTTGTAGGGAAGGGCGATGGTA
The DNA here is from genome assembly GCA_018398995.1 of Methylophilaceae bacterium. Classification (NCBI taxonomy): domain Bacteria; kingdom Pseudomonadati; phylum Pseudomonadota; class Betaproteobacteria; order Nitrosomonadales; family Methylophilaceae; species Methylophilaceae bacterium. The sequence goes on from CP073759.1 coordinate 29,958, forward strand.
GTCATGAATTCTCTAACTCATTGGTGCAGCATAATCGTGCTGTGGCAAAATACCAGCTTAAAAAGTAAGGAACAGTGATTGATGCTGAAATTAGGTAAATTTATTACATTAGAAGGCATGGATGGTGCAGGCAAAAGCACACACATTCCTGATATTATTCATCAAATAAAAGCCCTTGGACAAAATGTGGTTTGCACACGCGAACCAGGTGGGACACCATTGTCAGAGCAGTTAAGAGAAATATTGCTGCATCAAACTATGCATGCAGAAACAGAAACGCTGCTTATGTTTGCAGCGCGAAGAGAGCATATTGAACAAGTAATCACGCCAGCTATGGCCCGAGGTGACTGTGTAATATCCGATCGGTTTACAGATGCCACATACGCTTATCAATCCGGTGCAAAAGCTGTCCCTATTGAAAAAATCAGTTTATTAGAAACATGGGTACAAGGCGATTTACAACCAGATTTGACCTTATTGTTTGATGTGCCTGTCGATATTAGCCTCAAACGACTATCCCTAGCCAGAACGCCAGATAAATTTGAACGTGAAAGTGCTGCTTTTTTTGAAAAACTACGCCATGCTTACTTAACAAGAGCAAAACAAGATCCTAAACGTTTTCGAATTATTAATGCCAATCAACCGTTAGAAGCTGTTAAAAATGAGGTTAAAGTAATAATACAAGATATGTTTTCAACTTATTGATTAAAATGATATATTCATGGCATCAATCACAATGGGATAACATTTTTCAGCGTAAAAATACGCTACCACATGCTATTTTATTACGTGGTAGAGCAGGTATTGGCAAGAACGATTTTGCCTTACATTTAGCGCATACTTTGTTATGCCAGCAAGTAAATGCAGCGCAACCTTGTGGTGTATGTGCTAGCTGTATATGGATAAAAGAAGGCAACCATCCAGACTTTAAACTCATTACTCCCGAAGATGAAGCTGAAGAAAGTGTCTCGAAGAAAAAAGTAAGTAATAGGACACAAATTTCAGTAGCGCAAATTCGTCAACTATCTGATTTTCTGAGTCTTTCTAGCCATCAAGTACAAGGGCGGCGTATTATTTTAATTTCACCTGCTGAAACACTCAATTTGGCTTCAGCTAATGCTTTACTAAAAATGCTAGAAGAGCCGCCCAGTAACACATTATTTTTATTAGTAACTAGCCAGCAACAACGTTTACTACCAACGATTATAAGCCGTTGTCAGATAATGGATTTTTCGATACCGCCACGTGGTGAAGCACTGACGTGGTTGTTCGCACAAGGCATAAATAAACCAGAAACATTATTAGAATATGCAGGGGGAGCACCGCTGGCAGCAGTGCAAATGCATGAGCAACTCGTCTCAATTGAGCAACTTATTCAGCAATTAACTAAAGGTAATCGGCTAGATCCTTTTGTTTCAGCTCCTTTATTTCTGGCAGAAGGAATGGAACGTGCAATTGATATTATTCAAAAATGGGTATTTGACCTCATTAGCTATCGATTAACAAAGATTTCGCACTATCATTCACAACAAAAACAGGCTTTGCAAGCGTTGTGTAAAAGCGTAAACTTAGTTGCAATATTGCAATATCAGTATCGTTTAGCCGAAGCAAAAAAAGCGGCAAAACATCCGCTTAGTAATGAAATGCAGTTAGAAAAATTATTATTACAATATACACATGTATTTATTGATTAATTTAAATAGTTAAATGAAAAGAGCATTCGATTGAGTCTAGACCCCGGAACCGAACAATTAATGGCTAATAAACCTGGTGTATTGTCATTGGTCATCAAAGAAAAATCCGCTTTATTCACCGCGTTTATGCCTTATGTAAAAGGTGGCGGTTTATTTATTCCAACTAGCAAGCCATTTGAAATGGGCGATGAAGTGTTCATGCTATTAAGCTTATTAGACGACCCAACAAAATTGAAAATTGTGGGTAAAGTTATTTGGATTTCCCCTGTGGCAAACAACGGTCGGCCACAAGGAGTGGGTGTTCAGTTCAGTGAAAAAGATGGTGGTGAAGCAAAGCTTAAAATTGAAACTTTACTTGGTGGCGCTTTAAAATCTTCGCGCTCAACAAACACAATGTAATGCCTATGCTGATCGATTCACATTGTCATCTAAACTTTCCAGAGTTGGCCCAAAATATTCACGCTATTAGGCAGTCAATGCATGATGAGCGTGTAGGTTATGCGCTATGCGTTTCTGTCACGCTTGATAAGTTTCCCGAAATACTAAACCTCGCTAAGCAATATGAAAATTTTTATGCATCGGTAGGCGTACATCCCGATTATGAACACATAGAAGAGCCTACGATTGATACCTTAGTTACCCTTGCCGATCACCCTAAGGTAATAGCAATTGGTGAAACTGGCTTAGATTATTTTCGGCTCAAAGGTGATTTAGAATGGCAACGCGAGCGATTTCGTACCCATATCCGTGCCGCTATTATTGCGGGTAAGCCATTAATTATTCACACTAGAAACGCTGTTGATGATACTTTAAAAATTATGCGTGAAGAGGGTGTTGAAAGGGCTGGTGGTGTATTGCATTGCTTTACTGAAAGTTTAGAAATGGCACTAGCTGCGATTGAAATGGGATTTTATATTTCGTTTTCTGGGATTGTTACCTTTAAAAATGCATTAGATTTAAAAGAAGTTGCAAAGCAAATTCCGCTAGAACGTCTATTGGTTGAAACCGACTCTCCTTATTTAGCACCAGTTCCTTTTCGAGGCAAAACCAATCAACCTGCATACGTTAAATACGTAGCGCAAGAAATCGCCAATTTAAGGGGCATTAGTGTAGAAGAAGTAGCAGAAGTGACCACAGCGAACTTTTTTACACTCTTTAAACAGGCGGCTATTAGCAAATCAACAATATGCAATTAACTATTTTAGGTTCGGGATCAAGCGCCGGCACCCCGGCGATTGGTTGCCACTGTAAAACCTGCACCTCTACAAATCCTCGCAACAAACGAACACGATGTTCTAGCATGATTACTTTGAACTCAGGTGAAACAATTCTAATTGACACTGGACCAGATTTACGAATGCAGGCATTAAGAGAAGGTATTACCAATATCGATGCTGTGCTCTATACCCACACGCACGCCGATCATCTACATGGCATTGATGATTTACGCGGGTTTTGCCAAGCTAATCGCAAACAAATTCCACTTTACACATACAAAGAGGCACTGGATCACATTAAAAGCAAATTTGGCTATACATTAAGAGAGCCTTGTGATTTCTGGGACTTACCTGTACTCAGCATTAACGAAGTCAATGCGCCATTTGACCTTTTCGGCACCACCATTACACCAATTCCAATCATGCATGGCAGAATTCAAATATACGGCTACCGAATTGGCAACATTGCTTATATGACCGATGTATCCAACATCCCAGACTCTTCTTTTTCCTTACTTGAGAATCTAGATCTATTATTAATAGATTGTTTAAGGGTTAAAGAACACCCAACACACATAAATATTGAACAAAGTTTAGCTTACATTAGTCAGATAAAAGCAAAACAAAGTATTTTGATTCACATGACACATGAACTAGAATACGATGCATTAACAAACATGCTGCCCAAAAACGTTTTTGTTGGCTTCGACGGAATGAACGTCAAATTAAATGGTGTCAACGAAATAGCAGCCAACTCGTTTAACAGCTAATTAATTTAGGAAAATACAATGACTTTAAACGCATTAAAAAACATCAGCCTTAGCCTTACCATTGCCGCATTCACTTTCATTGGTCAGGCGGGCGCTGCAGACAAAACCTATACTGAAAATGAATTTTTAAATAATTTTAGTGGTAAATCCAAAAAAGTTATCATAGAGAAACTCGGCAATCCTGTAAAAAAACAAGCTTCTGTGAAACCAACAAATGCAGATAAAATTACAGGCCAAAATTTAAAAACCAACAAAAAATCAAATCAAGTAAAAATTGAAATGTGGTACTACAACGGTATAGTGAAATATGATCCAACACACGCATATAAAGAAGTTGAAATTACCTTTGTGAATGACTATGTTGGTAATATTGCTTTTTTTAATAATCGCTAATCACTATATTCACACCATACTAAAAGCCGTCTATGACGGCTTTTTTAATACGTAACGATTCTTAATCTTTTTTTTAATTACCACTTAAATATATTAATTACTTCGCATAATGTATATTATGTTAAATATAATAGATTGGTGTTTTATTCAATACTAAATTGAACCTCTATTGCGTATCTTTATCTATTAAAATAGTGAAATGCGTAAACTGATAAAGGTAAATAATGAACGATAGCAATTCTGTGAAAAGCAATACCCAAACCGCAGGTCATTTATTGGCGATATTTTCTTGGGTGCTTATTTTTATTATTGTTACTATTTTCATCTCAGTGTTAGTGGTAGATTTTATGGGTGAAGAAATTGAAAAACCAAACTCTGATTTTTGGCCAGTGATGTCGTTATTTGTTGGTTTTGTATTAATCTTACTTGCAACGGCTAGAGGTTTACAGTTTCATCAACAATGGGCGCGCTATGTTGGCAGCTTGTCGGCTGCTATATCGTTGGCTGCATTTCCGGTTGGTACAGTCTTAGGGTTATTTGTATTAAGTTATCTCAAAAAAGGTTGGAATGAACGCTAAGCATTGGTTTAGCTAAGTATTCCATGTCAAAAACGATTAAAATATCCATTTATCATAAGATTAGGTAAGCATGGTATCAACTGCATTTAGCAATAGCCTGCATGTTAATCATCTAGCTTGTATTCGCGGCGAAAGAGTGTTGTTTAAAAATCTTTCTTTTCAACTTAACAGTGGCAGATTACTGTATATACAAGGTGAAAATGGAAGTGGAAAAACCTCCTTATTGCGCACCCTTTCTGGTTTATCACTGCCTGCTGTAGGCAATATCCTATGGAATAATGAGGATATTAAATTATTGGCTGAAGATTATTATGGTCAAGTCTTGTATATCGGCCACTTAGCAAGCATTAAAGATGATTTAACGACTGTTGAAAATATTCAATTTTCACTTTCGCTATCTGGTTTTAGCGCTAATAGATCCCAAACAATTGGTGCCTTAGAAACCTTAGGTATTGGCCGCTGCGCAAATTTACCAACACGCGTATTGTCGCAGGGTCAAAAAAGAAGAATTGCGCTTGCACAGCTCTGGTTGCAAGATGCGCCTGAACACACGCCTTTGTGGATATTGGATGAACCATTTACTGCACTAGATATTAATATGATGCATATATTAACGGAACATATTGAGAAGTATGTGAATAATGGCGGCATGGTCATTTTTACTTCTCACCAATTACCGAGCTTTAACGTCAATTTGATCGATAATTTACAGTTAGGTAATGCATGAATAAGCGCCCAATCAGCACCCTATCCTTGATGCTAAGGGTCTTTAAGCGCGATATTACCTTAGCTTGGCGCCGTCGCTCAGATATCATCAGTGTATTTTTTTTCTTTATTATTGCTGCCAGTTTGTTTCCATTGGGACTAGGTGCCAACCCTGAATTATTACATGCCATTGCACCCAGCGTTCTGTGGGTCTGCGCCCTACTTTCTTGCATGTTATCTTTGCCGCGTATGTTTAGTGACGATTATGTTGATGGCACCTTAGAACAGCTTATAATATCGAATCAGCCAACTTTGTTTATTGCTTTAATGAAAATATTGGCGCACTGGGTATTGTCCGGCTTACCATTGGTCTTGGTGGCCCCATTAATTGGCCTACAATTTAACTTAACAAACAATGAGTTACAAGTATTAGCGCTTTCCTTGCTATTAGGCACACCAGTATTAAGTTTAATTGGTAGTATTGGCGCAGCACTCACATTGGGCTTGCGTGGCGGCAGTGTGTTAATAGCACTTTTGGTCTTGCCTTTATATATTCCAGTTTTGGTTTTTGGTGCTGGAGCAGTAAACGCAATCTCTGTTGGCATGTCAGCAAATGGCGCCCTATCATTATTAGGCGCCATGTTGGCTTTAGCGTTAATTTTTGCCCCTATCACTGCAAGTTATGCATTAAAAGTGGCAGTAGAGTAGTCAGTTTGGATGTCAGATAACAAACAGATTGTTTATATGGATTAGCATTGAAAGTATTGTAACTGTATGAATTTATTTAAATATGCATCACCACAAACGTTTTACCCATTGGCTGGTAAGCTGATTCCGTGGCTGGCAATGCTGGCGACTGTTTTTATACTCTATGGTTTGTATATTGGCTTGCTGGTTGCGCCAACCGATTTTCAACAAGGTGATTCTTATCGCATTATCTATGTACACGTACCCGCCGCTTGGTTTTCTATGTTTTTATATATAGTGATGGCTGGCTATGCCATTTTAGGTTTAACGCTTAATGCTAAACTGTCATATATGATGGCAAAAAGCATAGCGCCAACTGGTGCAATGTTTACATTTGTTGCGCTTATTACAGGTGCTTTTTGGGGTAAACCAACTTGGGGTGCTTGGTGGGTGTGGGATGCACGTTTAACCTCTGAACTTATTCTATTATTTTTATACATAGGCTATATGTCTTTGCAAGCAGCCATTGATGATACAAGGCGCTCAGATCGTGCAAGTGCAATATTGGCTATTGTTGGCGCGATTAATGTGCCCATTATTTACTTTTCGGTTAAATGGTGGAATACGCTACATCAAGGCTCTTCTATTAATTTAACAACATCACCTTCTATGGCTGCCATTATGCTTAAAGGGATGTTAATTATGGCCCTCGGTTTTTGGTTATATAGTATTGCCGTTATTTTGGTGCGAGTAAGGCGAGAAATAGAAGATAGAGCGCGCAATACTGCCTGGTTAAACGAATTTAAGGAATAGAAATGTATTGGAAAAGTGTCGACGACTTTTTGCAAATGGGTGGTTATGCCTTTTATGTTTGGGTCTCTTTTGGTATTAGCTTTGGATGCATGGCAATAGAGTTGTTGCTTTTACGTGCACGTCGATTAAGTAATGAAAAAATAAAGGACTTGTTATAAATGAAATCACGCCACAAACGCATTGCCATTATTTTGGTAGGTATTGCATTACTCGCCATTGCAACCACTTTATTGTTGCAATCTTTTCAAAGTAATTTAGTCTTTTTTTTCTCGCCGACAGAGGTCTCTCAAGGTAAAGCACCTAAGCAAGGTAATTTTCGCATAGGAGGCATGGTAGAAGCCGGGAGCGTTAAACGCCAAGGTACAGAAGTCGCTTTCAAGATTACAGACACGGCTAAAACCATGAGTGTTGTTTATACAGGCATTTTGCCTGATCTATTTAAAGAAGGTAAAGGTGTAGTAGTGCAAGGTAAACAAGGAGAAAATGGCGTTTTTATCGCAGACCAGGTTTTAGCAAAACATGATGAAAACTATATGCCCCCAGAGGCTGCTGACGCATTAGAGAAAGGTAAGTTATATAACCAATCCTTCGAAAATAAAGCGGCAAAAGGAGACATGAAATGATGCCAGATATAGGCCACTATGCATTGATGCTTGCCCTAGTCGTCGCGCTGTTGCAAGGGGTTTTACCGTTAATTGGTTTATCAAATAACAATGAAAAGTTGTTTGCTTTTGCAACACCAATGGCACGCATCCAATCAATACTCGTCATTCTGTCATTTTTGATTCTAGATTATGCTTTTTATGCCAATGACTTTTCTGTTTATTACGTTGCAGCAACATCCAACTCACAATTACCACTGATATATCGATTGGCGGCTATATGGGGAGGCCATGAAGGTTCGATGCTATTCTGGGTATCAATTTTAGCGGTATGGACATTAGCCGTTACCTTTTTTGCAAAAGCACTACCATTGCGCTTCAGAAGCAGTCTATTGGCAGTGATGGGCCTCATTTCTGTTGGCTTCATTATGTTTATTTTATTCACGTCAAACCCTTTCGAGCGCATTTTCCCAGTGCCATATGATGGGCGTGATTTAAATCCATTACTACAAGACCCAGGCATGGTCTTTCACCCTCCTCTGCTTTATATGGGCTATGTTGGCTTTTCTGTTGCATTTGCGTTTGCCATAGCCGCGTTATTAGATGGTCGATTGGATGTCACTTGGGCGCGCTGGACACGTCCTTGGACAACCGCTGCCTGGGTATTTTTAACCTTAGGTATCGCGTTAGGTAGCCGCTGGGCTTATTACGAACTTGGCTGGGGTGGCTGGTGGTTCTGGGATGCGGTTGAAAATGCCTCTTTTATGCCTTGGCTCATTGGTACTGCCTTGATTCACTCACTGGCAGTCACTGAAAAACGTAACGCATTTAAAGCATGGACAGTCTTATTATCAATTTGTGCATTCTCATTGAGTTTGCTGGGTACATTCTTGGTGCGTTCAGGCGTGCTCACATCCGTGCATGCATTTGCTACTGATCCAAGTCGCGGGTTATTTATTCTCCTATTCTTGGTGGTTGTCATTGGTGGTGCACTCGCATTATTTGCCTTACGTGCTCCAACAGTTGGCTTAGGTGAAAAGTTTGATTTAGTCTCACGTGAATCGCTATTGTTATCTAACAATGTGGTGCTTTTTACTGCTACGGCTTCGGTATTGCTCGGCACTTTATATCCATTACTCATTGATGCCATGAATATGGGTAAAATTTCTGTAGGGCCTCCATATTTTGATACTGTTTTTGTAGCGATTATGGTGCCTGGCATTTTCTTAATGGGCATTGGCCCCATTGCTAACTGGAAAAAGGCCTCAATACCAGATTTAGCAAGCAAACTAAAATGGGCATTGGCTATTAGTGTTATAAGTGCGCTATTAGTACCAAGTATGATGGGCCGATTAAGTCCGATGATTTTTGTTGGATTATTAATGGCTTTTTGGGTAATGAGTTCTGTATTCGTCTCTATAAGAACGCGCTTAAATACAATGACAACTGGCTCACTAACAGAAAAATTTAAAACCTTTGGTCCTGCTTTTAATGGCATGTTGCTTGCGCATTTTGGCCTTGCTATTTTTATTATTGGCGTCACCATGGTAAAAGGCTATGAGCGCGAGCATGATATTACGATGCAACGTGGTGAAACCAAAATCATCAATGGTTATGATTTTAGATTCGAAGGCATCAAACCGATAAGAGGCCCTAACTACGTTGCTAAACAAGGACAGTTTTATGTCACCAAAGATGGTAAACCAGTTGCAATACTAACCCCTGAAAAGCGTTTATATCCCGTACAAAGCGCTGTCATGACTGAGGCCTCTATTTCAATTAACCCAGTTAGAGATATCTATATTTCTTTAGGCGAAGAGCTAGAAGAAGGTGGTTGGAGCGTTCGTATTTATTTCAAACCATTTGTTCAGTGGATTTGGTTAGGTTGCGTATTAATGGGCATTGGGGGCATACTAACCATGACAGACAAGCGTTACAGACGTAAAAGTAGTGTTTAACGCAAAGGACTGAATGCATGAAACTCAAATTTTTACTGCCTCTGGTTTTATTTTTTGTAATGGTCGGCTTTCTAGCAAAAGGCTTGTTTTTAGATCCTAGAAAAGTCCCTTCTCCACTTATCGGTAAGCCAGCACCAGCCTTTGTGGCACCTGTATTAGGTAGCGCTGGTAAAGTGTTTTCAAGTGCCGATATGAAAGGTAAGGTTTGGTTACTTAATACTTGGGCATCTTGGTGTGCTGCCTGTCGAGATGAACATCCACTTTTAGTAGAAATGCTGGCACACGACATACCCCTTTACGGGCTAGCCTATAAAGATACTGACGAAGCTTCATTACAAATGCTTGAACAGTTAGGCAATCCTTATATCTTATCAGCGACCGATGCAGATGGTAGGATTGGGATTGACTATGGCGTTTATGGCGTGCCAGAAACCTATGTCATTGATAAAGAAGGTATTATCCGCTACAAACAAATTGGACCAATTACGCCAGACTCATTACGTAACATCATTCTGCCTTTATTGAAAGACCTGCAAGTATGATAGCGCTCCGCCCTGTTTTTCTTATTATCACGCTTTTTTTAAGCGCATTAAGCTTTCACACGAATAGCATTGCGCTTGACCAGGTCAGCGAGTCTGCTGTTGTAGAGGCCCGATTAAAAAAATTATCGGTTGAGCTTCGCTGCTTAGTATGTCAAAACAGTACATTAGCTGATTCGGATGCCCCGCTTGCGCAAGACTTACGTAATGAAATACGTAAGCTAATTGAAAGCGGTCAGACGGATGAAGAAGTTGTCGCGTATTTAGTTGCTCGCTACGGCGATTTTGTCACCTTCCGTCCGCCTGTTAATGCAAGTACTGCATTACTTTGGTTTGGCCCTTTTGTGATGCTGATCTTAGGGTTAATTGTGCTGGTGGTTGTACTCAACAAGCGTGCCGCACTGTTATCAGAAACAATATCGCCTGAAGAAGAAACAAAAGAAACATCAGAAGAAAACCCAAATAATACCAACTAGCCTGAGTAGCATTTATGTAAACTGAAGCCCTTCATGGCAATTGCTTAAGATTAAGCAACCTGATCGATGTAATCAATATAACCTGCGGCTTCCATTTGTGCTTTTGGAATAAAGCGCAGGCTTGCAGAATTAATACAGTAACGCAATCCTCCCATACTCGCTGGACCATCTGTAAACACATGACCTAGGTGGCTATCACCATATCTAGAACGGACTTCGGTACGTCTCATGCCATGTGTGTCATCATACACTTCTATGATATTTTCATTATTGATAGGCTTGGCAAAAGCTGGCCAACCACAGCCTGAATTGAATTTTGCGGTCGATGCAAACAAAGGCTCACCAGAAACAATGTCAACATAAATGCCTGATTCAAAGTGTTTATCATATTCGCCTGAAAATGGACGCTCAGTAGCATTTTTTTGCGTGACTCTATATTGCTCTGCAGATAAGCGCGCAATTGCTTCTTGTGTTTTTTGATATTTCATCTATCTCTGTTATTTCCTACGAAAAAGTAAATAATCTAAACTAAGTTTGCCTGCACCGCCAAACAATAATGGTAACAACATGATTAAATACAGCAATGGCAATTTATAGTTTCCAAACCCCTTGTTTGTGATTGCGTAGCCTTTCCAAAGTTCAGCTATTGTGTTCCAACTTTCTGGCCAATGAACCGCAGCAATCGCGACAACGGTTAACACAATCAACGATACTGTGAAAAAGCGCGTTGCCAAACCAAGCGCCAATGCAAAAGCGCCTACAATTTCGAACAATGTCGATAAATGCCAACTGAATTCTGACGGTAGTAAGTTAAAAGGAAATGGAAACGTGAGGTTTGCAAACCAGTTTTCACCATGTAGCTTTTCAAACCCAGCTTCGCCAAATTCCCAAGCCAAAATAAGCCTTAAAAATAGTGGTGGCAACCATGCATTAAACTGTTCCAACAGACCAACTATAGAACGATAAACCCGTTGTAATTTACTAATGACTGCCATACTTTCCCCCCTAATATTCAAATAAGTCTGATGTTGGTTTACACAGTTGATTTGTTTTTTGTTTTGTAGCTAAAGTAAATCCTAATACCAAACAACAACAGTAATATTGCCGCATAATAAAAAGGTTCCGTTAAGTCTTTTTTGACCAATAAAAGAAAATGCACAACAGCCAATAAAGCAATAAGATAGACTGTTTTGTGTAACGTTTTCCAATTGGATTTTAGCTTTTTCATCATGTAATTATTGGATGTCAACACTAAAGGAATGGTCAACACAAAAGCGGCAAAGCCAACCAAAATGCGTGGGTGTCCAACAACATCTTTCATGATTTCATCCAACATAAAGTTAAAATCCAGCCATACATACGTGATGACATGTAACGTCGCATAGAAAAACATCCATAATCCAAGCAACCTTCGGATTTGTATCTGCCAAACCTGCCTTGTTAATAATCGTATTGGTGTCATCGAAAGGCTGGTGAGCAAGAACACAAGCGCCCAAATGCCGGTAGAATGCTCAACAAATTCAACAGGGTTTGCACCTAAATCATTTGTGAATCCCAGCCATAATAAACGAGCCAATGGTATTAAAACCAACAAACAAATTGTACATTTAACTGCATTAACTCGACTTTTGCGCATCATGTTCAAACAATTAAAAGTTTTTTCTTAAGTCCATCCCCGCATATAGCTGACTCACTTCTGACGCATACCCGTTGAACATTTTTGTCTTAACGCGGCCACCAAATAAACCGCCACTAATTGGCCGTTCTGTTGATTGCGACCAGCGAGGGTGTGAGACATTTGGGTTAACATTGGCATAAAAACCATACTCTCTAGGACCTGCTTTCATCCAAGTGCTTCGTGGCATTTTTTCAACAAAACGAATTTTGACGATGGATTTACCCCCTTTGAAACCATATTTCCAAGGGACCACTAATCGTGCTGGTGCGCCATTTTGATTTGGTAGCAACTCGCCATATAAGCCAACAGCAATCAATGTCAAGGGATGCATCGCTTCATCCATACGCAAACCTTCAGTATATGGCCAATCTAAAATCGGGGCATTAACCCCTGGCATCGTTTCTCTATCGTTGGCTGTGACAAACTCTACATACTTGGCATTGCCTGTTGGCTCTGCCCATTTAATTAAACTGGCTAATGGCAAGCCGATCCAAGGAATCACCATAGACCAGCCCTCAACGCAGCGCATGCGATAGATACGCTCTTCTAAGGTAGTTAGCTTCATTACATCTTCTAGATGAATGGTTCTTGGCGTCTTGACTTCACCTTCAATACTAATCGACCAAGGGTGTGGTTGAAACGTCCTCGCTTGCAATGCTGGATCTGCTTTATCGGTGCCAAACTCGTAATAATTATTATAAGTGGTAATATTTTTGTAGGTATCAATGGTTAAATCTTGACCATAAGCCGTTTTTTTAAACCCTTTGATGGCTTGCCGAGGATTATAAATTTCGCCTTTTTTGAGCGTTACAATTGGCTGCTTAGGCGTATTCGCAGCAACGACTAGCCTTGCATTGTCTGCTGTCACGCCGGTAATATTAGCCGCTTTGGCTTTTAGACTCATCAAAGCAGCGCCCGCTATCAAACCAGAGCTCGCTGCCATTTTTATAAAGTGACGTCGGTTATCGAATACCGTTTTAGAAGTAATGTCAGAAGATTGAATACCACTCGGATTCTGTTTTGATTGATTAATAATAATCATGTGCTACCTTGATAATAGGTTTCAGATACCACTTAGTCGCGATAAATAAGAAAACCTTACAAAAAGTTAAATATTGAGTCTTTTCTTTGTCGCTTCAACTTCAGCTATCAACTCTTTATCACCTATTTTTTTCGCCAATTGAGTCACTTCAATTAATAACGTTCTCGCACCCTCTTTATCACCATTAGCAAATAGTGCTTCAGCAAGATGATAATTGGCTTTAGCTTCATAATATGCACCACCATTTTGCTTAGCAAATTGTGCTAACTTTTGATAGCTTCTTTCTGCATGAGCATATTCTTTCGCATCAAAAAAATATCGCCCAAGCATCAATGTTGAATCTGCATAGGCAGTTAAAGTGCCTGCCTGTTTTTGCATGACTGTCGCCTTAAGCTGAAACTCAATCGCTTTATCATGATGACCTAAAGCGTTATAGGTTTTAGCTAAATGTTCAAAGCTTTCTGCTCGTTCATTATCATTATTAGCCAAACTTACACTGACCAAAAAACTATCTAATGCGGCATTCAAATCCTTTTTTTCAAAATAGATATTACCAATATAATGATGATTAAGACGCGAATACGTTTGATTACCCGTTTCACCGCAAATAGCTAGACTCTTTCTAAAGCTCTCAATAGCCTCTGCTTGCTGATCATTTGACTCATGTAACTTACCAATTAATATATAGGAAATAATTTTAGAAAAAGCGTCTCCAGCAGAAGCAGTAGCTAATTCCATTGCCACTAACGCATTGGCATAATCACCTTGCAGATCCAGCGCTCTTCCCTTGCAAAGTAGCGCCTCATAATCTGTATTATTTTCATTGAGTATTTGATCAGCATGCATCAAAGCTGTCTTGGCATCTCGTTGATTAACTGCCTCATTACACGCCTTTACTGCTGTTCTCATTTCTGCAGAATATGCATTAAAACTGATTAAAAACAGAGGGATAATTATACATTTTAAAGTGTTTTGTAATTTCATTTCTATCCTAAAATAATTGCTTTTGCTGGCCATTTATAGCGCTATCATTTTCAGACTCTTGATTAAGCGCATTAGTTGCATCACGCATCAAGTCACCCGAACCTGATAGCAGCGCAGTCAATCCAGACTCATCGAGGATAGCAACCCCCAAATTAGCGGCTTTTTCTAATTTACTACCAGCTTCCGCACCGGCAACTACAAAGTCTGTTTTTTTAGATACGCTACCACTCACCTTGCCGCCAGCAGCCTCTATTAACGCTTTTGCATCATCACGCGACATGGTGGGCAATGTGCCTGTTAATACCAATGTTTTACCTTGTAGCACACCCTCAACTTGCCGTTGCCCCTCATGCTCTTCCCAACTCACGCCCATCTTGATCATTGCTTGAATGGCCTCTGTATTATGGGGCTCAGCAAAAAACTGTAATAACGATTCAGCCACAATCGGACCAACATCATTCACAGCCAACAAATCTTCTACCTCTGCGCCCAATAGCGCATCCAAGCGACCGAAGTGATTCGCCAAGTCTTTTGCAGTGGCCTCACCAACATTACGCACGCCTAGCGCGTAAATAAAGCGTGCTAGTGTTGTCTTTTTACTTTTATTAATAGCATCGATTACATTTTGTGCGGACTTTTGCGCCATGCGCTCTAAACCAGCTAATTGACTTATCGTTAGTTTATAAATATCACTCACTGAATTTAATAGATTGGCGTCTACTAGCTGGCTCACCAACTTGTCGCCTAAGCCTTCAATATCCATTGCACGTCTTGATGCAAAGTGGGTAATGGCTTGTTTACGTTGTGCTGGACAATATAAGCCACCCGTACAGCGAGCAACAGCTTCATCTTCTGGGCGATGAATGTGAGCGTCACATTCAGGACAGCGTGTTGGCATTGTAAACAGTCTTGCATGGGCAGGACGGCTTTCTTTCACAACAGAAACCACCTCAGGAATCACATCCCCAGCGCGACGCACAACCACTGTGTCACCAATACGAATATCCTTGCGCAGCATTTCATCTTCATTGTGTAACGTAGCATTGGTGACCGTTACACCGCCAACAAATACTGGCTTTAGTCTTGCCACAGGCGTAATCGCACCCGTCCGTCCTACTTGTACAGTAATATCTTCCACAACAGTTGTCGCCTCTTCTGCTGGAAACTTATGGGCAATCGCCCAGCGTGGTGCACGTGAAACAAACCCCAATTCATTTTGCTGGGCAAATGCATTCACTTTGTAAACCACGCCGTCAATATCAAAAGGCAAATTGGCACGTTGAGTACCAATATCGGCATAATAGGTGATTAATCCATCATAACCAGCAACTGTTGTACGTAAATCAGACACAGGGAAGCCAAGTCGAGTAAGGTAATCCATGGCTTCTGCATGAGATGTTAATGCAGGAATCCCTTTCGCCTCGCCAAGTCCATACGCAAAAAAGTTTAATGGCCTTGTAGCAGTAATTGCCGCGTCTAGCTGGCGTAAACTGCCAGCGGCGGCATTACGCGGATTGGCAAATAATTTGGCTCCCAAGTTTGCTTGGGCCGCATTTAATTGCTCAAACGCTTGTTTAAACATCAAAATTTCGCCTCTTACTTCTAATAATGCTGGCGGCTGCTGCATGGTCAGGCGTTTTGGGATACTGTGAATAGTACGCAAATTATGCGTCACATTTTCACCAGTATAGCCATCGCCTCGCGTTGCACCTTGTACAAAATGCCCATGTTCGTAAGTTAAGGTAATGGCCAAACCATCAAATTTAGGTTCCACCGCATAATCAACAGAAGCCAGACCCAAGCTATCACGCACCCGTTTATCAAACGCAAGTAACTCATCCGCTGAAAATACATTATTCAGTGACAACATCGCTTGACGATGTTGAACACTGCTAAATGCTGCGGCTGCAACACCGCTTACCCGTTGTGTTGGTGAATCGGGAGAGACAAGCTCAGGGAATTGTGCTTCTAATACGAGAAGTTGTTTGTAAAGACCATCGTACTCACTATCTGATACAGAGGGCGCATCAAGCACATAATATTCATGGTCGTATTGTGCAATTTTAGCAATTAAATCTGCTCGTTGCGCCTGCGCCACTTCAATCGTTAACATATTTAACTAAATAATCGCTGGCTAATACTTCCACCAGGCGCAATTTCACGTTCAACCATTGCAGAATGAATGACTTTAAGTTGTTGTCTAATTTTTTCTATTTGGGCAGTGCCTAAGGGGCGTTGATTATCATCGACTAAGGTTGCACCAACGCTACCAGCCATCTGCTGAGCAACCAAAATAACACGATTAAAAGTCTGCTCACAATTCTCTAGCTTAGGCACCTCTATTTGAAAAGTGGCGCCTCTGACAATGTTCAACCTTAAGCTCTCTGCTGTGAAGGGTTGATCATCGGCATTAATCAATGTGTAGAGCACTTTATGTTTGTTTTTTTCGTCATAACAATAAAATTTACCATCTACCAATTGCATATCGTTGGCTTCTGCCAAGCCTTTAAATTTGGTGCCATGAATTGGTGTTTTACCTTGCATCAAATGCACACTCACTAGCTGATCAACTTTCATACAAAAAGCGTCTAATTCAATCGCCTGCTCAACAGGCGCTTGTTCGCCTTGCCATTCAACATAAGCGTCAAAGGCAACGCCAATAGATTCCATTGCAAATTGAAACTTGTTAATCACAGATTGACTAATAGGGCCGCGTCTATCAGCAAGTTGCAAGCTACACACAATCTTTCTAAACTGATCAAGCTGACCAACCGCATCATCAATACGGTGCCAATTATTGGCTTCATCCGCGCCATACAGCATTGTTAAGGCGCCAAGATCTTGTAATATCTCTTGTTGCATGGCGAGCAATTGTTGTGCGTTCATTGGTTTTACAGCAGTGAGTAAAGCCACTAAATCAACTGCCAAATGCACTTGTTTTGGCAATATAATCAGATCGTTAGCTTTTATAGGCGGGTCTACAATTGGAACCTCTTCAATCAACGCAGATGCTTCTGGCTTCGTTGTTGCATCAAGCGCTTCTTGCGCTTCGATACCCTCTGCATTCTCATCGGTTGCTGGCACTTCCAATGCCATAACCTCACTATCCGCGGCATCTGTGTCGGTTATGGTGGATGACTGCTCAATTACCGTTTGCACCGCATCCTGTTCGTTGGATGTATCAACAAGCACATCTTTTTGAGGCACAATAAAATCATTACTTATTTTGTTATGCAGATTTTTTTCTTGTCGCCAGTTATACACAATAACGGCTAGCACAATGATGATTCCTAGAAAAATGAGGGCAACTTGTAGGTCTGACATAGGTTTATTTTACTTCGAATTTATTTAAAAGGTTAAGTTAAATGATCGTCTTATCTAGATTACTTTATTGCTACACGAGCTGCATTTGCAGGGCTGCATCGATATCAACATCCACAATTCGTGACACCCCTGACTCTTGCATCGTCACGCCAATTAATTGCTGGGCAATTTCCATTGTAATCTTGTTGTGACTCACAAACAAAAACTGCGTTCTTTCCGACATTTTTTTTACCATTGCACAAAATCGCTCAGTATTACTGTCATCCAATGGCGCATCCACCTCATCCATCAAGCAAAATGGCGCTGGATTCAATCGAAATAAAGCAAACACCAAGGCCAATGCGGTTAATGCTTTTTCACCACCTGATAACAATTGAATCGTTGTATTCTTCTTACCCGGAGGCTGGGCAAATACCTGTAAGCCCGTGTCCAAAATTTCTTCGCCAAGCAATTCCAATTTTGCCTGCCCACCACCGAATAATGTAGAAAACAACTCGCCAAAGTGTTGATTAGCCTCATTAAATGTCGTTAGCAATTTATCACGCGTTTCTTTATCAATTTTATTAATCGCCGCCTCTAAGGTTTCACTCGCCTCAATCAAGTCTTGCATTTGACTATCTAGATAGGCTTTTCTCTCCGACTCACTATCTAGCTCTTGTATGGCAGCCAAATTAACAGGGCCTAAGCGCTCAATATCGCGTTGCAGCTGACTGGTTTTTTCAGCAAAATCACTGGCTTTCGCTTGCGCATCCAATCCTTGCAATAGTATCTTTTCATCCATGCCGTTTTCCTGCAAGCCTGCTTGACACTGTTCAAAATACAATCTCGCTTCCTGTTCACGCAAACGTCCCTGCTCAAGCGTATCTCGCATTGGATTCAACTGCTGTTCATGCTGCATACGCACACGCTCTCGCTCTTTTAAATCAGCCTCTTGCGCCTCCAAATGGTTTCTTGCTTCAGATAACGCTAGTTCTTGCCGCTGCTTAACGGTTATCGCTTGCGTTAAATTGGCCTTGAGCGTTTCCATTGGTGTCAGATTCAAAGTTTGTTCAACTTCAGCTTTACGCAAAGCAAATGCCTTTTCTTCTTCATTAATAACATTAATTTTATTATTTAAATCATTGATATTATTATTAATAATTTTTGAATCAAAGCTAAGTTGTTGATGTTTCTTTTCAGCCTCTGCTGTCGCATCACGCAATGCATTAAACGCTTGTTCTGCTTGTTGCCTGCTGTTTTCATCAGCCACTTTTATGGCCTCAAGCTGCTGAACAGCGGTTTTCATTTCTGCTAATGCAACTTGCTTTAACTGTACATTGTTTAATTGTTGTTCATGCCGTATCTGCGCTGTTTCTATATCAGCTTTTAGGCTTTTTTCACGCGCAATGGTTGACTCGCGCAATTGCTCTAATTTAGAGATTACTAATTGATGTTGGTGCAGGGTTTGCATTGCCAGTTTAAGTTGACTGCCTTCCTGTTGTTGCAATTGCCTGTTTGCGGCCAAATCTGCTTCAGCCTCTGTTAGCTGCGCAATGATCTGTGTTACTGCACTTTGCATATTAGGCAATGATGTTCTCAAATCAGCCAGTCGCTGTTGACGCGCTATCACACCATGTAAGTGATTATTCTTACCATGATAAACAACCCCACCAAGACTAAAAACATCGCCTTGTTTGTTCACCAGCTTTTCACCTGGTGCCAACATAGCACTTGATTCAACCCCATCAACATCATCAGGCAGTAAATAAATATTGGCCAACCAATCATTAATGAGCGTTTGAAACTCAGGCGAGCAGTCTTTCACCATACTAATGAGTGGCGTATAGCTGGTATTTGATTTGACTGATTGTGACAAGCGTCCTGAAAAACCAACAACCAAAGCACTTGGCGGTCTGCTTGACGTTTTATGATTAACAGGCGCTTGAGTCAATAATGCATTTAAGCGCTCACCCAACACTGCTTCCAATGCTAACGTCCAGCTATCGTCAATGCTCACCTTTTCCCATAAGCGTGCATTATTTTGTAGCCCTTGGCTGCTTAGCCAGCTAGCCAAACCCGTTTCTGCATTCAAAGACTGCTGAATTTTCTCTAAAGAATGCAGTTCCGCCTCTGCTTGACCAAATACACGCTGCGCTTGTTGTTGCTGCTCACGTAATTGAGCAATATTGACTTGCGTTGCACTTTCATTGCTACGTAACTGTTGAATATGATGTTCAATATTCGTAATCATTTCTTGCGCTTCTGCCAGTGTCTGTCTTGCCGTTTCTATCGCTTGCGCATCAGGCATCTCTAATTGTTGAAGTGCCATCTCAAATCGCTCAATTTGCGCTTTAATATCTGCAATCGTTTGATTTAAATGCTCAATGTTATTGCCATCGATTTGAATGCGTTGTTGCGCTGTCAGCAAAGCTTGCGTACTAGCCTGCATTTTATCCACCGCGGCTCGATAATCCGCTTCTACTTGAGGCAGCTGAAGTCTTAAGCCTTCCAATACAGCCAATGCCGCCTGTTCACTGTCATTTGCACTAGCTAAGCCTGCTTTAAATTGCATTAACTGCGCATTTGATTCTAACTTGGCCTTTGCATGACGAGCTATTGATTCATCTAACTGTTGCAACTGCAACGTCATTCGGTCGCGCGCCTCTGCATGTTGTTTCACTTGATTTTCCAAGTTAGCCACTTCTGCATTGGCTTCATAATAAGCAGCTTGCGCTTTATTAATCGCCTCACCTGCTTGATAAAACGCTTGACGACTATTTTCTAAACCGGTTTCACTTTTACGTAATTCTGCGGTTTGCGCCTCCAACTGAATCACTAACTTTTCAACGTTGGCTTTGGCTTTCTCCCATTCATTGCTCGCATCACGTCTTTTTAATAGCCAATATTGCCCCTCAGCCAATGTGAGTGATGCTTGCATCGCGTGGTATTTCTGCGTTACCACAGCTTGTGATTGCAACCGACTAATTTGCTTTTGCAACTCTCGGCAAATATCCTCTACCCGCGTTAAGTTTTCACGCGTGTCACGTAAGCGCAACTCAGTTTCACGTCGTCTATCTTTATATTTACTAATCCCAGCCGCTTCTTCTAAAAATATACGCAGCTCTTCAGGTTTTGCCTCCACAATACGTGAAATTGTGTTTTGCCCAATAATGGCATAAGCACGTCCACCTAAACCAGTACCTAAGAACAAATCTGCTACATCACGTCGCCTCACAGCCGTGTTATTGATATAGTAACTTGAGCCTTTCTGACGCTCGATAACACGCTTAACAGAAATTTCAGCATATTGACTCCACTCACCGCTGGCGCCACCAAGACTGTTATCAAATATCAGCTCTACACTGGCACGAGAAATAGGCTTACGATTAGAAGAACCATTAAAAATGACGGCATCCATTGCATCAGCACGCATTTCTTTGGCAGATGACTCACCCAACACCCAGCGCACCGATTCCATCACGTTAGATTTGCCACAGCCATTAGGCCCAACAACACCCACACGCTGCCCATGCAAATGGACAGTTGTCGGATCGACAAACGATTTAAAACCAGCAAGTTTTAGGTGAGTTAAACGCAAATTGAATAGTCACTATAGATTTTAATTTTAAGCGCTATAATAACGTTTTTTACATTCAAAATCTCCATTTAATACACAATTTATGAATACACAATCACTAGGCGGCAAACCAACAGCGCAACCAACCAAGGTATTAGAAACCTTTCCAAATCCTAACCAATCTCGCGATTTTCATATTCATATGGAAATCCCTGAATTCACTTGCTTATGTCCAAAAACAGGTCAACCAGATTTTGCTGTGATCTATCTAGACTATATTCCGGATCAACTTTGCGTAGAGCTCAAAAGCTTAAAACTTTACATGTGGTCATTCCGCGATGAAGGCTGCTTTCACGAAGCCGTGACCAACAGCATTTTGGATGACCTTGTGGCTGCAACACAACCCAAGTTTATGCGCATTACGTCCAAATTTTATGTCCGTGGCGGTGTTTTCACTAATGTCGTAGCAGAGCATCGAAAAGCAGGCTGGGAGCCACAGCCAAGAGTCGACTTAATGCAGTTTGAAAGTAATGCGAATATTCGTGGCTAATCAGTACGGCTAATCAGATAGCGCTTGAAAAGATTATTAGAAAAACATTGACAAGCGCCGCGCCCGTCATTAATATTGCGCCTTCTTTGAATTGACATCAATTCAAATGATGCCAAGTCAAAAAGTTAGGTCATGGTAATCGGGGGTATAGCTCAGCTGGGAGAGCACTTGGATGGCATTCAAGGGGTCAGCGGTTCGATCCCGCTTACCTCCACCATCAAATCAACTTTTTAACAAAAAACTTGGCAAAATCACTTAGAAATTTAAGTTGATTGTAGTAAAATACGCTGCGTTGTAAAGCAGTAGCAACACATTCTTAGGTCCCCATCGTCTAGAGGCCTAGGACACCTCCCTTTCACGGAGGCGACAGGGGTTCGACTCCCCTTGGGGACGCCAAATTTAAAAATGGCTTACATTCGTTTGTAAGCCATTTTTGTTTTTTAGCTTATCTTGCTAAAGAAATACCAATTCTTAACTGGGTGTCACTTCGTTTATTGTAATCAAGTAAGGTTTCACCATAACCACCCAGCAATTGCAGATGCAAAAACGTCCCTGTTCGACCAAATATTTTATCGCTAATTGGATAAGATAAATCAATTTGTCCTTGCGCATAGCCGTCTGTTCCTTGGCGATACATCGCGGTGAATAAGGCGGCATTGTCACGACCGTATTGGGCTATCCAATCAACATAACCGCGATATTGATAGATATCATCGTTATCCGATTTTTCAAGATAGGCATAAAATCTAGGCATCAGCGTCAATTTTCTACCGTACTCTGTATTGATATCCCAGCGCGGTTGTACAAATGCAATATTTAATGAGCGTGAATCTAGGCCATCACGCCCGTTAGATTCATGCTCCAAACCAAAATTCCAACTGTTAGGATTAGCGCCCTTGCCACTTTCATCCCAATGGTAATAGATACTTGGACGATAGCTGGTATCTTTAAATGGGCTAGACTCGCTACCTAAATCCCAAATACTGGTTTGGGTATAGGCAAAATATAAATTGCTGGCATATGGAATAATTTGAGCCACGGTTGCATCTGGATCAAATGGCCGATATTTAAAGCTGATTTGGAATCTTGCGTCGTAATCTCTTTGCTGATTAGAACCGACAATAAAATATAGCGGCTCATTGGCACTAATGGTTCTCACTTCTTTTGGTGAAGGAATTAACATGGTGCTGGGCTGGGTTTCTACTTGATTCAGTGTTTGCTGTATCGACTCAGCTTGCGGAGCGGGCAAGGTAGATGTCAGCGCTTGATGCGACGCGATATCTATTGTATTCGCCGTCATTAACAATCGGTTAGATGGTTGATTGGTTAGTTTGGCTAACACATCGCCATTAAAAGCAGAGGAGACGACACCGCTATAACGGCGTCTTATTTGATTACTTTGCCCACCTAGTAATGTGAGTTCAACAATCTCACTGCTGTCTTGGGTAAACATAGTCAGACTTAATTTATCTGGCCAGCCTGCCTCTGCGCTGGGTTTAACAACCTCTAATAAAAGCACTTCATTGGGTTTGAGTAACTCATTTTGCGTCGCAATCAACCAGCCTTCTGCTGCGTTCACTGGCGCTATAAGCTGCAAAAAGATCAACGCCACCCATAGTCGCACCCATAATCGACTCATTAGCTTACCTAAATACCATCAAAAAATTAAAGCGCATGGCGCTGTCGACGCACTTCATAAAGACAAATACCACTAGCAACACTCACATTTAAACTTTCTACTGTACCAAACATTGGAATAGTGACCAATGCATCGCAGTTTTCTGCCGTTAAACGACGAATACCATCACCTTCTGCACCCAAAACCAAAGCAATTGGGCCACTCAATTTCGTATTCAACAAGGTACTTTCAGAATCCATCGTGGTGCCAATAATAAACACCCCCGCCTCCTTTAGCTCACGAATCGTGCGCGCCAAGTTGGTTACTGCAATAAAGGGGATGGTTTCGGCAGCGCCGCTAGCCACCTTACGTACTGTCGCATTTAAACCAACGGCGCGATCTTTAGGCGCAATAACAGCATGCACGCCCATCGCATCTGCCACACGTAAACAAGCACCTAAATTATGCGGATCTTCCACGCCATCTAAAATCAAAAAGAAAGGCGGCTCGCTCAGATTAGACTCTAAAATATCGTGTATATCTTTGTATGGAATGGGGGTATCAACAACGCGCGCAATCACACCTTGATGTCGGCCGTTACGCCCCGCCATGCCATCTAATCGACTTCTATCAACTTGCATCACTCTAATCTTAGAAGCATCGGCCAATTTGAGTAAATCTTTCATGCGCGGATCAACGCGGTCTTGATCAATCAAGATTTCTTGAATGCTAGTGGCATGCTGGCGCATGCGGCTTTGTACGGCATGAAAGCCAAATAATATACGTGCTTCGCTCATGATTTATTTTTACGCTATCTTTTAAAAGTTATCTTTTCTGTTTACGGCTGCTTTTTCGATTACTACTTGTTGATTTTTTGGTTTTTTTTGAAGGCGCTTTATTGCTTGGTGTGCGTGGTGCTCTCGTCGGTTTTGCTGACGGTTTAACTGTTTGTTTGACTTGGCCGGATCGAGCTGGCTTCCCAACCGCTCTAGTGCCCCCACTAGCAAGCGTTAAACTGCCTGATTTTTTAACTAAACTAAAGTCAATTTTAGTCGTTTCCAAATCAACCCGCGCCACTTTAATGGTCACTCTATCGCCCAAGCGATACTTCTCATTGGTGCGCTCACCAACCATAGCATGATGGGCTTTATCATAATGAAAATAATCATTGCCTAACTCAGTCACATGTAACAAACCTTCTACATAAGCATCATCTAGCGCAACAAAAACGCCAAACGACGTAACCCCAGAAACTGTACCGTCAAATATCTCGCCTACTTTATCTTGCATGTAATAACATTTCAGCCAATTTGTCACATCGCGGCTTGCGTCATCGGCACGCCGCTCTGTCATCGAGCAATGAATGCCTAATGCTTCCCAGTCCTTCGCTTTATAGGTTTCGCCTTTAATTGCAGCTTTAATGGCTCTATGCACCAATAAATCTGGATAACGACGAATTGGCGAGGTGAAATGGGTATATGCCTCATAGGCTAAGCCAAAATGGCCTTGATTATCTGGGCTATAAACCGCTTGTTGCATCGATCTTAACAAAACAGTTTGCAACAATTGCTCATCTGGCCGCCCTTTAATCTGTTCCATCAATTTGGCATAATCTTTGGCATGAGGCTTATCGCCGCCGCCAACGCCAAAACCAAATTCAGCCATAAAGGTTCTCAGCAGCTCCAATTTCTCTTCTGTTGGGCCTTGATGCACACGATAAATAGCCGTATGTTTTTTGCTTTCTAAGAAATGCGCCGCACACACATTAGCCGCCAGCATGCACTCTTCAATAATTTTATGCGCTTCATTACGTGAGGTTGGCACGATGCGATCAATCTTACCGTCATCATTAAACATCATCATGGTCTCAACGGTTTCGAACTCAATCGCACCCCGTTTTTGACGCTGAACCAACATCGCTTTAAATAGCGCATACAAATTCTGCACATGTGGCATCACGTGTGCATATTGCTTTGCCGTTTCACCTTGTGGATTTTCTAGCATCTCAGCCACTTTAGTGTAGGTCATCCGCGCTTTTGATAACATCACTGACGGATAGAATGCATATTTCCCAACAACGCCATTCGCATCTACTTGCATATCACACACCATACACAAGCGCTCTACATCAGGGTTTAATGAGCATAAACCGTTCGACAATGCTTCTGGCAACATCGGAATCACACGTCTAGGGAAATAGATTGAGTTACCCCGATCAATCGCATCTTTATCCAGCGCATCATCTGGTCTTACGTAATAACTCACATCCGCAATAGCCACCACCAAACGCCAACCAGCCCCTTGTGGCTCAGCAAAAACAGCATCATCAAAATCACGCGCAGTCTCGCCATCAATAGTAATCAATGGTAATTCACGTAAATCAATGCGATCTTGATAGTCGCTTGGCTGAACAGTTTTAGGAATGGCCTCTGCTTGCGCAAGCGCTTTAGCAGAAAACTCATGCGGCAATTTATGCTTACGTAAAGCAATTTCTATTTCCATGCCGCTATCTGCATAATTACCCAAAATCTGCACAATTTTACCCATCGGGTGTGCATGTTTAGATGGTTGCTCTGTCATCTCTACGATAACAATTTGACCTACTTTTGCACCCATATCAAGGTGATAGGGAATTAAAATATCCTGATTAATACGTTTATCTTCAGCAGCAACAATTGTCACACCTTGACCTTGCATCACGCGACCAACCAATGTCTCGTTAGTCCGCTCCAGCACTTCCACGATTTTACCCTCTGGCCGCCCTCTTCTATCTAACCCACTAACGCGCACCATGGCGCGATCGCCATGCATCACTTGCTGCATTTCCTTATTGGATAAGAAAATATCTTCAGGATGTTGCTTTTTATCGTCAGGCACCAAAAAGCCAAACCCATCAGGATGCCCCTGCACCACACCCGCAATGGCCTCTATTTTTTCAGGCAAGCAAAGCAAACCTTTACGATTAAGCATCACCTGCCCTTCACGCTCCATCGCGTTTAAACGGCGACTAAAAATTCCTTGCTCTTCTTCTGCAATTTCCAATAAATCGTACAGGACGTCTAATGCAACTGGCACACCTTGTTCAGTGAGCACTTGCAAAATAAGCTCGCGGCTAGGTAAAGGGGCTTCGTATTGCGCGGCCTCACGCTGCGCATGGGGGTCTTGATGACGGAGAGAAGGTTTCTTCTTTGACATGTAGGCTTTTCATTAATTAATAGATAGACAGCTAACGATTAGATAACTGAATAGTATGTGTCATTATAACGAGTTGAATTACGCATGACTAAATTCTTTATCTCAATGGGTTATGGTTGTTTTAACGCATAAATCGCTGGCAAATTGCGCCACCAACCATGGATATCCATCCCGCAGCCAAAAATATAACGATTGGGTACTTTAATACCCACATAGTCAGCAGTCAGCGGCTTGGCTTTATCCAAATCTTTTTCCACCAATACCGCTACTTTAACTTGCTTAGCTCCAAGCGCATAACAAGTGTCGACAATCGCTTTTAAGGTGTGACCTTCATCCAAAATATCATCCAAAATAAGAACATTGGCGCCCTTGATGGTATTTTTGGGTCGCGCAACCCAATTGACTTCTTTGCCCTCAACCCCATTTTGATAACGTGTTGCGTGTACATAATCCAGTATTAATGGAAAAGTTAACTGCGGCGTTAATTGTCCTACAAAAAAAACAGCGCCATTCATGACGCTCAGCACCATTGGATATTCGCCTTGGTAATCGATATTTAATCTTGCGGCTATGCTAGCAATGGCATTTAAAACCACCTGCTCACTATAAAGCACCTCAGCATCTTGTTTAATTTGATGCGGATCTAACGTAGTCATAAAGATAAGCTTTTCAAATAGGTTGCAAACTCTTCTTTTAATTCTGGATGTTTGAGCGCCAATTCAACGTTAGCTTGCATAAAACCCAGCTTGCTACCGCAATCATACCGTTTGCCAGCAAATCGATACGCAAACACCGCTTCAAGCTTCATTAAGTCAGCAATACCATCCGTTAATTGAATCTCACCGCCTTTACCAGGCTTTACTTGCGCTAGGCAATCAAAAATACGCGGTGTAAAGATATAGCGACCAACCACCGCCAAATTAGATGGCGCATCTTCTGGTTGGGGCTTTTCAACAATGCTATTCACTTTTAAGAGTCCCGCTTCGATTGGCTCTGCATCAACAATACCATAACTAGCCGTCGCACTTGGGTGCACGTCTTCAACGCCTAAAACAGAGCCACCTTTTGCCGCATAAACATCTGCCATTTGTTTGGTTACCGACACATCAGCATCAATCAAATCATCTGCCAAAATCACAGAAAACGGCGAATCGCCCACCACAGGTTTGGCGCAAAGCACCGCATGTCCTAAGCCCAAGGCTTTTGGTTGACGAATAAAGATACAAGAAACATGCGATGGCAAAATATCATGCAACATTGCCAATATCTTCTTTTTACCACTGGCTTCTAATTGCGCTTCTAGCTCGCCAGCCACATCAAAATGATCCTCAATTGATCGTTTATTTTTACCGGTAATAAAAATGAGTTCTGTCGCGCCAGCGGCAATCGCTTCTTCTGCCGCGTATTGAATCAATGGCTTATCGACAATCGGCAGCATCTCCTTTGGGCTTGCCTTGGTTGCTGGCAAAAATCGGGTACCTAGGCCTGCAACTGGAAAAACTGCTTTTGTAATGTGTGTCATGGTCACCTAGTGTATTGTTGTCGTTTCAGGCACAAAACCAGCATGGCTTTTGCTCGATAAATCCATTCTATATTCTTCAACCCATGTTTTCAAACCTGCTTTAATCCGCTGTTCATCTTCATCATGAATAGATTCTATCCATTTCAATAGCTTCTTCACCCACACCATATCAGCCGATCGAGCCAACGCAATGCGCAACTTATCATGTGGTGTTGGTTGTGTATGCTCATCATCCGCCAACAACTCTTCATACAGCTTTTCACCCGGTCTTAAGCCAGTATACACAATCTCAATCTCATCTTCTGCCAAGCCAGATAAGCGAATCATATCTTTCGCAAGGTTCACAATTTTGACAGACTCACCCATATCTAATACAAAAATTTCGCCACCCGTTCCCATCATGCCCGCTTGCATCACCAGCTGCGCTGCTTCAGGAATCGACATAAAATAACGGGTAATTTCTGGGTGAGTAATAGTTACAGGGCCACCTTTGGCAATTTGCTCCCTAAATTTGGGAATCACGCTACCACTACTACCCAAGACATTACCAAATCGGACTGTCACAAATTGGGTACCTGCTTTATCTTGCAAACCTTGGCAAACCATCTCAGCCAAGCGTTTGCTCGCCCCCATCACATTGGTTGGATTGACTGCTTTATCGGTAGACACCAACACAAACTTACTCACCTCAGCGTCTTTACAAGCCTTAGCAACGGTATATGTGCCCAACACGTTATTAGTCAGCGCTTCTGCCACATTCACATTCTCCATCAAAGGCACGTGTTTATAAGCCGCAGCATGATAAACAACACTCGGTTGATAAGTAGCTAATAATGATTTAATTCGTTTTTCGTTTCTCACATTGGCAGTGACATAACGAATCTGGGTATTATTAACCAATCGCAATTGGCTAAACTCTTGCTCAATTTGATACAAAGAAAACTCAGAAGTATCCACGCAAATCAACTGACTGGGATGGTATTTCAGAATTTGTCGGCAAAGCTCAGAGCCAATCGAACCGCCAGCACCAGTCACCAACACAGCGTTATGCTCAATCAAATCGTGCAAGCCCACACTGTCTAATTGCACGGGCTCTCTACCCAGCAAATCTTCAACTTCTACTTGGCGAATCTGAGAAATGCTCACTTTTCCACTCATTAAATCATCAAATGCAGGCACCGTTAGCACGGTCATCCCACATGCATTGGCAATATCAACCGCCGCGCGTCTTTTTGAATGATCAACAGAAGGCATCGCCACAATCACATGTTCTACTTGATACTTCTGCGCAAGCGCAGGCAAATCGTGCACAAGCCCCAAAACACGCGCCCGCTCTATCTGTCGCCCTAAAATGGTCTTATCATCATCCAACAACCCCACCACTTGCCATGCCTCGCTACGCGCCAAATCCTTTACCAATGATATTGCCGCCTCACCTGCCCCCAATACAATCACAGGCTTGCCTTTAGTCACTATTGCGCCGTAAAGATGGTGCTCCTTCCAAGCGCGATACACAAACCGACTAGCGCCCATAGCAAGCAATAACAAAATCGGATCAAGCAACAAAACAGAACGTGGAATCACCCCAACAGGCTTAAGCATCAAATAAATAAAGGCAACCAACAAACCACCAAGCCCAACCGCTTTAATAATCCGCTTCAGGTCAGGAATACTAGCAAAACGCCAAACCCCTTGATAAAGTCCACATACATAAAAAAGGACAGCCTGCAAAGGCAACACCCAAGCAAGATTCAGCCACATATCCTCTAAAAACGCTACTGGAATATCAAAATTGAATCGTAACCAATAAGCAACGATCCATGATAGCGCAGCAACAACAATATCGTGTAGCAAAGCAAATAAAGCGCGGGGGCTTTTAAAAATTGTCCAATAAGGCATCATTATTCTTTATGAAGGTAGAAAAAACATACATCTATTCTACCTAATTTTAGGTATTAATCGGTTGATTGGCCTCTAACGCACGAAACACTTTATTGATTCTTTGTGTCATTGCGGCAAGCTGCTCGCTGCTGATTGTGTGATGCACCAAAAAGCAAAACGCATAATCAGCAAAAATAGCAGCATTCGGTAACCTGTGCGCTAGCATTAAATCATCAAATAGTCTTTCACGGTATATCTCAGCACAAGAGCCTGAAAAACATGGTACACCAGACAAAATAAGTTTTTCAATTATATAATCTCTAAGCGCGCTACCAGTTAATCCATGCTTAACTGCGCCCAGTTTAACTTTTGAATACAATCGATAGTAAGCATTTTGATTGCCATTGTCTGCCAACAAAACAGGCGTTTCAATAAAGTCAAACGCATTCAAAGTCTCTATGATATGGTTCGCATGCTTGTTTCTTTCTGCAATCCATTGTGGCAATTTAGCCAACTGTTTTAAGCCAATCGCCGCTTGAAACTCAGTCATTCTAAAGTTAGATCCCGCCGTTTCAACCAACCACCTAAAGCCAGCATGGTGCTCTTTGTGATAGACCGCATCATAATCACGTCCAATATCCTTATATGCCCAAGCTTTTTTATATTGTGCCTCATCGTCAAGTAACAACATGCCACCTTCTCCGCCAGTAGAGATAATTTTATCTTGGCAAAAACTGAATATCGCTGCATGCCCCCAAGCACCAACTGGTTGATTTGCCACAAATGCACCATGCGCCTGCGCACAATCTTCAATCACTTTAATACCATGTAAGTTGGCTAAATTCATGATGCCTTGCATATCGCAAGGCCAGCCGCCAATATGTACAGGAATTACCGCTTTGGTTTTACCAGAAATCAACGGTTTAATTGTTTCAACGCAAATATTGCCACTGGTGCTATCAACATCAGCAAATACAGGTATTGCCCCCACTAGCTTTACACAACTCGCTGAAGCGACATAACTTCGGCTAGCCACAATTACTTCATCACCCTCACCGATACCAAGCGCACGCAAAGCAAGCTCTAATGCAACCGTACCGTTACTTAGTGCAATGCCAAATTGCTTACCTACATGGGCTGCATAGGCTTGCTCAAATTGCTTACCTAGCTCGCCTGTCCAATAATTAACTTTGCCTGAATTAAGTGTTTGCATGGCCGCATCTATTTCATCTGTTTCATAATACGGCCAGGGTGAGATATTGGGATGATTTAACAAGAGAATGTAACCTTATTTATTCACTATTTTTGCTGGACTACCAACAACAACTGTACCAGCGCCCACATTTTTTGTCACAACAGAACCAGCCCCAATGACAGCATAATCGCCAATTGTAACACCTGGTAGAATCACAGCCCCAGCGCCAACCAACACCCCTTTACCAACTTGAGATGCACCACCCAAGCTAGACTGTGGCGCAATATGCGAAAAATCACCCACGACACAGTCATGATCAACAACGGCGGAGTGATTAATAATACAATGATTACCTACTTGTGCATCTGGCGCCACAACCGCTTGTGCGGCAACTAATGAACCTAACCCTATTTCAGCAGTTTGTGCAATCGAAGCACTAGGATGCAGCACACT
Source organism: Methylophilaceae bacterium (assembly GCA_018398995.1). NCBI lineage: Bacteria > Pseudomonadati > Pseudomonadota > Betaproteobacteria > Nitrosomonadales > Methylophilaceae > Methylophilaceae bacterium. The sequence continues at coordinate 61,388 of CP073759.1, forward strand.
AAAAAAGGCAATTGTTGCTAATTTATCGGCAATAGCCTCTCTTACTTTGTTATTACCAATAGCCAAATGAAAAGACAACTGTTCATTTAAATCCACACTAGGTAATGCATGAACATGCAAACCCATCCAGCTAGTAAAAACACCATCATCTACAAAACCATCACAAACAGCACCAGCCTTCTGCATTGCATCGAGCACAACTTTACCATGACCGCCGGCACCATAAATATAATGTTTCATCGTTATTTTATACTTCCCGTAAACTTCGGCATTGTTGCCTCACCTTCGGCACTTATTCCGCTTCTAATGAATACTTTTTTAATCGTCATGAATATGATTTTAATATCCAAGAAAAAAGATTGGTTATCAACATACCACACATCTAACGCAAACTTATCTTCCCAGCTGATGGCGTTGCGCCCATTTACTTGCGCCCAACCAGTTACACCAGGTCTTACCTGATGCCGTCTAGCTTGTACTGCATTATATAATGGCAAATATTCAACCAACAAAGGTCTGGGGCCAACCAAGCTCATCTCCCCCTTCAATACATTTAATAAACTTGGCAACTCATCCAAGCTAGTTGATCGTAAAAACTTACCGAATTTAGTCATACGCTCAGCATCGGACAAAAGCTCGCCTTTGCTATTTTTTACATTGCTCATGGTGCGAAATTTATAAATATAAAAAACATTTCCATTAAGTCCAGGACGCATCTGTTTAAAAATAACTGGACTACCGATAACGCAACGAATCATCAGCACCAATACCAAAATGATGGGTAAAAATATCATCGTAGCTACAATTGCCAACAAGAAATCAAATAAACGTTTCATCAAATTTCCACTTTAAGTACTCTATAACAAGTTACAAACACGACATACCTAACAACTTAGCAGCTTTGTTCAAGCGAGAATCAAAGCATGCAAAAAAAATAGGGGTCTGCGAGACGCTACCTGCCTCAAAAGCGGCCGCAAGTTGAATACTGTCATATCCACGTAACGCAAACGTATCTGCATACTCACCTGCACGCTCCACCAAGGGCTGATCAATTTCTAACACGACAAAATGTGGCCAATCAGCCGCCAAAGCGACTTTAGCTTGCTCAATATTATCTACATCTGCAGGCAACTCTCGTGCACGTCTAGACAACGCCGCATAGGCTTCTGCCCATGCGATACGACAGACAGCTACCGCTTCTGATTCCTGCAGCCGTATTTTCAGCTCACTACTTCCATCCTCATCAATATACAGCTTAATGAGTGCAGAAGTGTCGCAAAATAAAATCATCTTCTATCTTCCAGCACCATCGCAGAAACTGATTTGTGATATGCATTTAACTTTAATGAAGCGCCAATTGGCTTACCACCCTGCCAAGTTGCAGCTCCTGAAGCTAAAAGCCGTGAAACACCCGTAACATCACTTGGCGGAACACCAATCACTTTAGCCACCACCTTGCGATGGGATGTTAGTTCAATTAGCAATCCAGACTGCGCATCACTCACATAGCGAGATAAATGTGACTTGAATTCTTGTATGGAAACGCGCATATAAGACCTTTTTTTATTTAAAAACTTTTTAATTATGTCCTTTTTTAACAAAAAGTCAAATCAAATTAACATTTTGAATGTTGATAGTCAGCTTCTAATTCACGAAGAGAAACAAAGGTAATAGGTGCTCAATATTTAGCAATCAATCAAATAGCCTTTTACTCATGATGTACCTAATTTATATTGATAGAAATCGACCCATGTCTGCGTAATCAGTTCGCTACTAAAATCTTTACTTACACGCTGTCTTGCCTGCTCACCTAACGCATGCCTCAACGCTTCATTGCTAGCAATACACGCCATTAAGCCTTTAATCGCGTTAACATCACGTGGCGGATGTAGTAACCCTGTTTGATTATCCACCACAGCATCAGTAATACCATAAATGCGAGAAGCAATTGCAGGAACACCACAAGCAGCCGCCTCTATTAATACAGCACCAAACCCTTCACGATAGCTCGGCAAACACAACACATCTGCAGCCGCCATAAAAGCTTCTGGTTTATCTGTATGCCCAACAAAATGTACATTCTTTTTGTTGTTTTGTAGATTGATTATTTCAGCCCGCATATTCTGTTCATCAGGACCAACAAACAATAAGTGTAGATTTTCATCATTAAGTTGTGCAAAAGCATGTGCAAGGTCTAAAACACCTTTATCAATGTTTAAACGCCCAATAAACAGAAAAACAAGCTGATTATCTGCAATTTTTAATTGTTTGCGAATAGCCAGCTTTTGTTCAACGTCTGTCTTAAATCTAGCCAGATCAACACCTGAAATAGAACCTTTAGCAAAAACAGTAGATTTAGCTTGTTTTGTAACTCTTTCATCTATCAAAAATTGCAACTGCGAAGGACTATCAACTAAATTATGCGTAGTTAATGCCGCAATTAAACAATCAACCCACTTTAATATAAGGCGCTTAATACCACTTTTTGAAGCCCAAACCTGCCCTGTAAACATATGCACCCTCAAAGGAACTCGCACCATCCAAGCAGCCAACATAGCCAACAACCCTGCTTTTGGTGTAACCGAATGCACCGCATCAAAACGCATGTTATAAAACAAGTTAATGAGCGCTAATAAACTCTTCGCATCTGCCAGCAGATGTATATTCCGCGCAATATTAAGTGGAATTACTTTAACAGGAATACCAAGCTCTATTAAGAAATTTGGATTATTGGTGTTAGTCACTACCGTAATATCAAAATGCGCTGATAATGCTTTTATGTGCGCTAATAGAAAAGCTTTTACTGAAAAATCAGTTGTCAATATAAAACAAATTGATGGTTTTAACTTAGCCACTTTTAGTGCCTATATATTCTCTCAACTGTATCAATACCGAAGCTTTCGGTGACCATTTGAGGTATTTTTTTAACTTATTATTACTATAATATGTTTGTCGCATCATCACATCAATATAAGCATTGCTAATAGGCAACTTTACCCACTTCCCCACTATATTCAAGAGCTTTCGCAATATCAATTCATTCAATACTAATCGTGGTCTTGATACAGCCAATGTATCAGCGATAGCATTAATGAAATCACTAAACTTACAATCATTTGAAACAATAAACGTTTGGTTATATGCCACCGTCTTTTGGCTAGATAATATCATTGCGCTCACAACATCCTCTACATGTACATAGTTTGCCACTGCATTTTTATTGCCCACATAGAAAAAAAACCTTCTTTTAATCAAATTAGATAAGCGCGCAATAGCAGCACTCCTCATACCCTGACCAAAAACAATGGTAGGTCGAATAATCGTATATTTAAACCAGTCGTGCTTTTCAGCAAAGTTTATTATTAATTGATCAGACTCTGTTTTTGTACGCTCATATTCTCCATTAGGACTCTCTATCGTATATTCATCCACATAACGCGCATCAGATGGGTGTGAATACACTTGACCGTATGCACCACAGCTACTTAACTGAATCCAATGAAAAATTTCTTTATTTTCCGAATGCAACTGTTCAACAACTTTTAATAAATTAGCGGTGCCAAGAACATGTGTACTTCGCATTTGAGACTCATCATTAATCTCGCCAGCGCAGTGATAAAAAGTGTTTACGTTGCTTAGAAATGGTAGCAGTTGACTAACACAAGAGTTCACATCTCCAATACAAGCATTGGCTTTAGAAATAGCCTGCCTATCTGTGCGCGTAAGATAACGAACCTCGTTGTTAGAGTTTAAATGATGCTCGACCACTTTTCTGCCTATAAAGCCAGATGCGCCAGAAATTGCAATTGCTTGATTCATTTTGAGATAAAACTAATACTTACGCCCGGTAAAAATTAGACGCAATAATTTGATTATTTGTAGAAAAATACTTTTCACATACTTAATAGGTATTGCTAATAATATTAATGGTTTATACTTTGGTTTAACAATTCTTAAACAATAAAGATATGGACTGATTGGGAACGTATGATATATGTACCTTCTCAAGCCTAGCCAGTCCTTAGAAAACTTTTTTGTTGTACTCATCGTATGCTGTCGATAGTATTGATTAGTACCTTCAACAACTCTTAAGTTACCGTACTGTACTAAACTTGTAATAAAATAGGTATCTGAACCAAAAACATTATCTAATGAAGTAAGATCAATTTTTTGTAATAATTGATTATCAAATAGTCCATACCAGTAAAATCCTCTACCATGAGATTCATTATCTAAAAAAGTTTTAACAACTTGATTTTTTTTAAATGATTGAATATTAGTTTTCCACAATGTGGAACCATTTTCATTTATATTAATTACAGTTCCTCTTAAAGATAAATCGCCAACTTTGAAATTAGCAATTAACACCTCAAGCCAATTCTTATCCCATAAGTCATCATGCGCTGCCCACATGAAATATTTGGCATGCGTCCCTTTTTCTTTCACAAATCTGAAGTTATTAAAAATACCTATATTTGTTTCTTGTCTATAATATCTAATTCGGCTATCTAGTAATGCGTATTTTTCGCAAATGTTCTGAGTACCATCACTTGAAGCATTATCTGAAATAATTAGCTCAAAACTTTCAAAGGATTGAGAAAGCAAAGATTTGATAGATTCTTCTAAATAGTTTTCACCGTTGTATACAAATAGCCCTATGCATGCAATGGGTTGCAAATTAGTTTTGGATTTTTTCATTCTAAACGCCTTGTTTTTTTATTAACAGCAGCACACATATAATCAGTATTAATATTGGTAAACTTACCTTTTTATAAAAGAGCCACATTAAGCCGCTAAGAATATTTTTGTGCAGGTAATTTAAAGTAAAACACAAATATAAAATACTAATAATGACCCATCCAGCAGCCGCGCCCAAGACACCATATTTTAATGCGCCTAAAATAGAAATTGGCATTAAAAGCATGCTAACCAAAGATACATTTATCCCATACCTAGTCCAACCATAAGCCAAGCTTAATGCATAAGGGATATACTGTAGGCTGTGAATTGCGTAACCAATCATTAATAAAGAGAAAACTGGCGCAACTATTACCGCCTTATGCTCACTTCCTAAATACAATGTTAAAAACTCCTGGCTAAAAATAATGAGCAATCCGGAAAGCGGCAATATAACCCATGCGACTAAAGATGATGAATTTAAGTAAACTTTTTTTATAGTCTCTGTATTATGCGTTGCGACTAACTGCGTCAGGCGAGGAAGAACCGCCTTTGAAATAAGGCCGGCACCACCTGCAATAGTTACTGCAATACTAACGGCTATCGTATAGTACCCAAATTCATCAAGGGGAATTAATTTACTCAAAATAATTTTATCTGCTTGCATGACTAAGATCGAGCATGTACTTATCACCGCCATTCCAGCAGCGAATTTTTTAGTAGCATTGAATCTTTCAATACTAAATCTCCCTTTAATATAAGAGATTAAACTTAATTGAGCTCTACTCCTGACTTCATCAATAGGCAGTACGCAATATAGAGAATATGCGGTTAACAATAACCCAATAAAAGTAGCCAATAGCTGGCTAAAAAAATAGTTGGTTAAATTAGGTGGTAAGAATATTAAGACGCTTAACCCTGCAAATGCACGAATTGTATGGTTTATTGATAAGACAATATTTGCCCTTGCCATTTGTTGTAATCCAACTAGGCCGTTGTTGTAATAATTAGTTAGAAATTGCAGAGAACATTGAGACCCCATCAATATCAAACAGTCTGTAATGAGCGCTTTAGGCAATTGATTTTGAATTAACCAATGCTCAGCTATAAAAGATGAGGTAAGATAAAAAAATATGATGATAGTTAATGATATAAAAAAATAGATACTCTCTAATGTTGTGACTGTTGAACGGATCAAATGTACAGAGTTTGGTAATGCAGACAATCTTGCCAACTCTCTAGAAAGTGCAGGTGAAAGCCCCATATCTAACATGCTGATAGATGCAAGCAAAGTTAAATAAACCCCCACTAAACCATAAGCCTCAGCCCCTAAATACTTTAATAAAAAGGGGACTAGAGCAAATTGCAATATTACTACATAGCCATTACCCAAAAAATTGAAAATAATATTACGCTTTAGCAATTTTTTAATTATCCGATTTGCAGCAATTACTTATTTAATTCTTTTTAAATAGCCATCAGGGGCTACTGTAATAAGCAATTTACTTTCTATAGATTTATCTATTTCAAACTCTGGATGTGTTTTCAAATATTCCCATACTGCTGTTTTAGGATTATTTCCAGGTCCCCAAGGACGATTATCAGAGAGACTTTCAGGCATATCTTCAACCGCTGTATCATAAACAATACAGTAACTACCTTTGCTGGTTAACCCTGCATAAGCCTCTAATTCGGCCAAGACATGGTCATGCGTATGATTAGAATCGAGGCAAACAAGAATTTTTTTAAATGATTTTGCAATTTCATGTACTTGCGAAACTATATTTACATCTATTGAAGATCCCTGAATCATTTGTATTCTCGATGACATTGGATGTGCTTCGATCGCAGTTCTATTGTGGTCACGTATATCAATATCTAGTCCAAGTACTTTTCTTTTAGAATCGTTTGGATCAAAAGACTTTCCCGACTCTATTGCATCGCTCATGTCTAATAGCGCGAGCATTGACGCACTAAAAACAAGTGATCCGCCATGAGCGATTCCTGTCTCAATAATCAAATCTGGTTTAATTTCCCATATAAGCTCTTGTAGCGCAACTTGATCCTGAGGAAATTGAATAGCAGGCCTACCTAACCAACTAAAGTTATAGGCATATTTATGTGGACTTATTTCTCTTATCCATATTCTTGATAATGCCTGAACATCCTTATCGCTTTTCAAACTTTCAATGTTTTGAGCCACTTCAGTTTTGAATTTTTCTATTTCATTCATTTAAAAAACCTTTCCAATATTTAGTTCCAGAATTAATATATTCAATTCCTTCTTTTCCCACGTTTGCTATCAAATCCAGTATGCTTACATATGGGTTAAATTGTCCAAACAGCTGCGGGTACTCTGTTTTTTGGTAATCCATGTATTCAACTTTAATTCCTTTATTTTCAAATATATTATGGTCTAAATACTTGCTAGCTCCATGGCCTGTAATATATTCAGTGGCACCAAGTTTAAGTGCAATTGATAACACTCTATCTGAGCTTGCTCCCTCAATTTTTAGTGATGCTATATCTAAGAACTGCTTACCTTCATGCAACTTGAAATATTGACAGATAGCATCTAGGCTCGCTTGTGATAGCTGTCCTATTGATAGCCATTCTTTTCCATACAAGTGCTCAACTATAGAAATCATCTCGGAATAAAAAGGTGCATCTTTGTAGCAACTTTTTAACAAATCAAGGTGTTTACTTTTCCAGCCTTGTAAATTGTTGATTTCAACTTCATTGATGGGTTGACCAAGATGTACCTTTTTTAGAGGAACTGTCATCCACTGGCTACCGTTTTCAGACTTAACCTGCACTCTATTTGTAAAGCTTCCTTTAGAGTATTGAACATCATCGTAGTTAACATACGTGTCACAAAGTTTTATTTGTTCAAAAAAACCTACCCAGGGTAAGAACATCGGTTGTGATATTACCAATTTCACAGTATTGCGCCTTGCATTTGTTCCTGTGTTTGGTAAGTCGCAAATAAATTTCTCAAGTAGCTCGTCTGCACACAAGGGTTTGCTGAAGGGCTTACAAGAAGTTTACCCTCATGGGTGACTGTCCCATTTTCACCTACTTTTAATGCCCCAGTTTGTAATGCATCAATAAACATGAGCATTAAATAGGTTTTTTGCAAAAATGACAGCTTATCAAGCCACGCTTTATTTGCATTCATTTCAATAGGACTGGAAACTTGTCCTATAATTTGCCCATCATCTACTTCTTCAGTTGTTAAATGTATAGTGGCACCTAAAAATTTTACGCCCGACTCTAAAGCTTGATCTACTGCCTTCATCCCTTTAAAAGCAGGTAACAAAGCAGGATGAATATTGAACGTTGGTAACCTTAAATATAAGTCACTTGATACCAACCTACTATAGAGCATTAAAACTACAGTCACCTGTTCTTCGATTAATATATCTGTAACCGTTTGTGAAAATTTACTCTTAGATTCGAACTCGACCCTCTTATAAGATATTCCTCTATCTTTTGCATTCTGCTCAGCCTGACAAGCCCTATCAGTAACAACAATAAAATCCTGGCATGCAAACCGGCTCGTTTGAATTAACATGTCGTAAGCTGTAAAGAACGCAGCACCTCCAGCCGAACAAATAATAGCAATCTTCATGGCATTAAATGTAGAAGTATGAAATATTTCTAGTTGAAAGACATTCTATTTCACTGATGATTGCTTTCGAATGTTTAGGATTTAATGCAACGTATATGACATCAATCTCTTTGGGAAGCTCTTTAGGGTGGATAATAGGCCGACCCATTAGTTTTGTACCATGTAAAAAAGGATTCTGATCAAGGAAATATTTAACGGAATCAAATTCGTTCAAATTAGATGCTAAGAAAGACCCATAAAAACCTGCTCCGTAAATAGCACAAACTAGTCCTTTTGCCTCATTTTTCTCAAAATTCTTTACTCTTAGGGCGGCATCCTTCCAGAAATCACCCATCGCACTAATTACTTCTTCTAAACTCTTGTCTGGAGTTTGAGGCCTCTTTTGAGGAGTGGTTTTTTCTGCGACAACTACATATGCACCACGATGAGCAGTGTCGTCAATTTCTATAACCGAAAAATCATTATCAAACAAAAGCCTTTCTAATGAAGCCTTTGTAAAATGGTTTGGATGGTCAACAACAATTAAATCAGCAGGATTGGTTTGAGTATTAGGGATAATTGCATACAGCTTTCCACCGTCAATCAATACTTTCCTTATGCTCTGTAGTGTTTCACTTAACTTTGATATGTGTTCCAATGAGAAAAAAGAGGTCACTACATTAAAGTGATTATTCCAGTCTTCAGGGATTTTATAAGTCGCCCATTTTCCATCTTCAATAAACTCTTGCCAATAAGAAGTATATCTCTCACTTATGTCAAAAAGATATGGTGTAATAGAAAGCCCACGTCTCGTGAGTTCTCTCATTGTTGAGCTTTTAGCACATCCATAATCAAGCACACGACTGCCGTTTGGTAAAACTAATTTTTTCAGCATCGTTGTTACTTGATGCTGTGTTCTATATACAATTTCGCCATCTTCAACGATATATACCTGATCTTCTTCTTCGCTCTCAGCAAGGAAGTTATATGTTTCATCATAGTATGAGAGCTCATCTGGCATTTCTAAAGTCTGAATATGCTCACAACACGTACAATAATAAACTTCTGTTGGATACTCTACTGTAGTACAAACTGAAGTTATTGAAGTTGCTCCCGCTGTGTCATAAACCTTATTAATTAAGCTTGAATTACATACATTACATTTAATCATTATTTACTTTCCTCGTTGATGCATAGCTCTGGGTGAATATCTCTAAAGTCGACACCAGAAGCAAACCCACCCTTCCATCCGTGTGAAAGGCCCGTTTTTTCTAAATAGTTAAAATACCGAAATTGCATTGACCATAGAGCTCTATCGCTTTTATTAAATCCAGACGCATGGAGCAACAGAAAGTCTATGACTATTAAGTCGGTTGGTTTTGATAATGGTGCGATTTGATTATACTTATCAATTAAAGCAGACTCATTTTCGAGCACTAAAGAATAAGCACCCGTTCTTTCTTTGTGTTTAGGGTCATTTGTATAAACAGCTATTGGTCCCTCTTTATGTGATTCTGGGCAAATCGTGACAGGGCCTAACTCTTTTGTTACGCTAACTAAAGGCGACCAAAATACTAATCCATCAAGACTTCTAAGTTGAGCAGGGTATTCCTGATGCCAATTAGCCCTGAATTTCTCTTCAAATGGGTTGTTAATTCTCAAGCCATATCCTGCCGCCGCCACCCCAGGACAAGACTGCGGTCTAAGACTTTTAAATACATCCTCATTTTTTTGTGCCGAGACTAAACGAATAAAAGCAGGAATCTGTTTGACAGCATCATAAATTTCCCCTCCATAGGCCCTGTTTATTTTGATAATTTCCATGTATCCATTGTCAAACGTTGATGCCGAAAATGGTAGTCTGCAAATATTGATGTCATATTTATTTGCAATAATACCTATAATTTCATAAACACCTTTTTGAATATCGCTTATTTCACTCAATTCATAAAAATTCGGTAATATAAGATATCCATCGTTATTGAATGCTTCAATCTGACGCTCACTTAACAAGGCTTGATTACTCATATCTATTAACCTATTTGTAAAAATTTTTTAATTACATCTACCACTTGATCTTGCTCTTCAAGAGTAATATCAACAAAACTGGGTAAATTAATAGCTCTATTGGGGATGTCCCACGCAATAGTGTTTGACAATCTATTATTGAACATATCTAAACTGGATAAAGGGTAAAAAAACACACGCGCATCAATATTTTCTTCAGCAAATGCCGCTTGTAGCTTTTCTCGTGTGATGCCAGTAGATTTATCAAAAACGACTGTGGGCATCCAATAGCCATTAATCGTATTAGACTTTTCTGGGTTCATTTCGATGTTTGTTACTGCTGCTAATTGAGTTTTATAGTATTGAAAAACTTCACGCTTACGTCTTATTAAGTCTTCAATTCGCTCAATCTGGCCAAAGCCAATTGCCGCCTGAATGTTGGACATTTTATACTTAAAACCAATTTCATCTGGCCAAAACTGCTTTGTTTGTCCTTTTGCTCTTCCATGGTTTGAAAGCGTTAATACTTTTTCGTACAATTGAGCATCATTTGTAATGAATATCCCGCCTTCACCTGTCGTTAGCGTTTTTGTCCCATGAAATGAAAATGTGCCAAACTGACCAATAGTTCCCGCATGCTTGCCATGCCATTGGGAGCCAATGGCTTCTGCTGCATCTTCTATAATTGGTATGCCATGCTTTTGACCAATCGCCATTAACTTATCCATTTCACAAACGTTGCCATAGATATGCGTAGCTATAATTGCCTTTGTGTTAGGTGTAATTGCGGCTTCTATTTTTTCTGGGTCAATACACCATGTATCTTCTAGAATATCGACAAAAATAGGTTTGGCTCCTAAATACGTGATTGGTGCTGCTGTTGCAATCCAGTTAGTATCTGCAAGTATAACCTCATCTCCCAAACCAACGCCGATTGCTGCCAAACCCATATGCAGAGCGCCTGTACAGCTAGATGTCGCTATTGCATACTGAGCACCTGTGAATGCTTTGAATTTAGTTTCAAATTTTTCTATATATTCGTAACACTTTTCACCCCAACCATTTTTTGCTGCATCAGTTGCATAAGCAACTTCTAAATCGGTTATTGATGGTTTTGTATAATGTATTTTTGATTTCATAAAACTTCCAACTGTGGAACTGCAGTCACAAATTTGCCTGACCATGTTCTGACGTAATTTAATTGCTCCATTACTTCGCGCTTAAGATTCCAAGGTAAGATAAGGATGTAGTCTGGCTTTAATTCTTTGATTATATCTTCGTTCACTATTGGCACCCTGCTGCCCGGCAAATATTTATTTTGCTTTGCTGGGTTTTTATCTACAACAAAGCTTAATAAATCTTCTTTTATGCCAGCAAAGTTTAGCAATGTGTTGCCTTTAGCAGCCGCGCCGTAAGCGATGACTTTTTTGCCTGATTCTTTGGCTTCGATTAAAAATTTGGTTAAATCATATTTAACTTTGTTTGCTTTTTGTTGGAAATTTGCATAAAAAGCGGCTGTGTCCATGCCTAAAGATTTTTCTTTATCTAATAATGCTTTATAGCGATCGCTGGCTGTGTGTTGACCCGTTTCGGTGCGCTGCGCAAAGACACGCAAGCTACCGCCGTGCGTTGTGATTTCTTCTACATCAAAAATGCTGAGCCCGTTTGCTTTGAATATTGTATTGACGGCTATTAATGATAAATAGGAAAAATGCTCATGATAAATCGTGTCGAATTGATTTTTTTCTATTAAGTTGAGCAAATGCGGAAACTCAAATGTAGCCACGCCATTTGGTTTTAATAAATGCGTAAATCCAGCAACAAAGTCATTAATATCTGGCACATGTGCCAATACATTATTGGCAGCGGTTAAATCTGCTTGTTTGCCTTCTGATACCAATTTTTTGGCGAGTGATACGCCAAAAAATTCTTCAACAATATCAATGCCTTTTTCTCTAGCCGCGTCTGCTGTGCTAGTTGTTGGCTCAACCCCTAAACATGCGATGTTTTTTTCTTTAACGTATTGCAATAAATAGCCATCATTAGCGGCTACTTCTATCACCATGCTTTTGTCCGTTAAACCAAAACGGTTAACCATGGTTTCAACATAGTGTTTTGCGTGCGCTAGCCAAGAGCTTGAAAAGGAGCTGAAATAGGCATATTCAGCATCAAACAGCTCTTCTGCGCCTGCAAAATCTTCCGTTTGTACTAGCCAGCAAGACTGACAAACTAATACATTCAGCGGAAACCATTTTTCTGGTGCTTTTAATGTCTTTTGCGTTAAATAAGCATTTGAAGGTGGCGAACTACCTAAATCAACTAGTGGCATAGTTAGCTCTGTGTGGCAATGGCGGCACTTCATACAACAATTCCTTCAAAATGATGATTAATCATAGGGTGAGATTTGTCTCTCTCTGACATATCTGTAATGGCTAGCGGTAATGTAATAGCAAGTTTAGTGTCGGCTATATTAATGGCTGATTCTGATTCTTTTACATAAGGGGCAGAATGCAAATAGAGCATTTCACAATCATTAGTTAGTGTTTGAAAACCGTGCGCGAACCCTTCGGGTATAAGCAAACTACGTCTATTGCTCTCGCTCAATACTTCAGCATGCCAATATAAAAAAGTTGGTGAGTCTTTGCGCAAATCGACTGCAATGTCCAGCACTTCGCCCTTAATGCAGCTGACTAATTTGATTTCGGTATGTGGTGGTAATTGATAGTGCAAACCTCTTACCGCGCCTTTTTGGCGAGTAAGTGTTTGGTTAATCTGATTAACTGCTTTTTCAAAACCATATTGTGCAAATTCTTCAGCACAAAAAACTCTACTCAAAAAGCCGCGTTCATCCTCAATGGCTTTTCTTTGTATTATTTTCAATCCGTTTAACGGCGCATCAAAAAAATCAAATCGACTCATGACTTAAATGCTTTCCGCTTGTTGATAGTTGGCAATTTGGCCTAAAGAAAACTGATGCATATCTTCCTTATTATGCCAAGCTTGATGCCAAGCCATAATATTCACTAATGCTGTTTCTAGCGACCATTTAGGTTGCCAGTTGAGCTGGGTATTTGCTTTGGTGCTGTCTAATTTTAAATAATGTGCTTCATGCGGTTGGGGTGAGTCGTCAATTCTCCATTTTGCATTTGGCAAATGCTCAACCAATTTTTTAACAATCCATTCGACCGTTTTAGCATCATTTTCTGCGGGGCCAAAGTTCCATGCTTGTGCAAAAGGCTGTCCTTCTGTGAGCAGTTTTTCTGCCAATTGTAAATAACCTGATAATGGCTCTAGCACATGCTGCCATGGCCTTATTGCATAGGGTGAGCGAATAACTAATTCTTCTTTTTTACCTAACGCTTGCAAGAAGTCTGGAATGAGTCTATCAACCGACCAGTCGCCGCCGCCAATTACGTTGCCTGCTCTTGCCGATGCTAGAGCTATGCCTTTTTCTGCTAAAAACGATTGTCTGTAGGAGGATGTCACTAACTCAGAGCAACCTTTACTGCTGGAATATGGATCAAAGCCGCCCATTGGAGCATCTTCGGCATAGGGCGTTAAGGTTTCTTTATTTTCATAGCACTTGTCGGTAGTGACATTCACCACAGCACGAATGGAGGCTGTTTTACGCACAGCTTCTAGCATATTAACTGTGCCGATTACGTTAGTTGTGTAGGTTTCTACTGGGTCAACATACGATTGACGCACCAACGGCTGCGCTGCTAAATGAAAAACAATATCAGGTTGTGCTGTTGCCATTGCACGTTCAAGGCTAGTGGCATCGCGTATATCAGCAATGGTATTGCTAGCGAGAAAACTTTCTACATTCGCTGCATTAAAAAAACTGGGGGTTGTTGATGGTACCAATGCATAACCATGCACTTGTGCGCCTAGACTATTAAGCCAAAGCGCTAGCCAGCCGCCCTTAAAGCCTGTATGGCCTGTTAAAAAGACTTTTTTATCTTGCCAAAACTGACTTTGGTTTAACGGATAGGTCATTCCCATACTTTCCATGGTGCTTTGCCAGATTCCCAAAGGCTTTCTAGCAGGTTTTTCTCTCTTAATGTGTCCATTGGCTGCCAAAAGCCTTCATGCTCAAAAGCCATTAGTTGGTTCTCAGACGCAATTTGCATTAATGGGGCACCTTCCCAGCTTGACTGATCGTTGTCTATATATTTTAGGCAATCAGGTGAGAGCACAAAAAAACCCCCATTGATTTTGCCGCCATCGCCTTTAGGTTTTTCAGAAAAGCCTTTCACTAATTGATTCTCTAAACTGAGGGCGCCGTAACGTCCAGGTGGTTGTACAGCTGTCACTGTTGCGAGCTTACCGTGGCTTTGATGAAATTTGACTAAGGCAGAAATATCAATATCCGCTACGCCATCGCCATAAGTAAAGCAAAAAGCTTCTTCATCTTTTATATAGCTCTCAACGCGTTTTAAACGGCCTCCTGTTAAGGTGTCTTCGCCTGTATCGACCAATGTCACCTTCCAAGGCTCTGCATTGCGTTGATGCACTTGCATTTCATTTTTTTGCATATCAAAAGTAACATCTGACATATGCAGAAAGTAATTGGCAAAATATTCTTTGATAATGTAGCCTTTATAGCCACAGCAGATGATAAATTCATTAATACCGTGTGCAGAATATAGTTTAAGAATGTGCCAAAGAATTGGTTTACCGCCAATTTCTATCATTGGTTTTGGCTTAATATGCGTTTCTTCTGAAATGCGCGTTCCTAAACCACCCGCAAGAATGACAGCCTTCATTCTGTTTTTCCTTTTTCTAAATAGTTTGCATAGGCCGATTTAAGCCCTTCACTCAACGTTATTTTGGCTTGCCATCCTAATGTATTAAGAAGGCTCACATCCATTAACTTACGCATCGTGCCATCTGGTTTAGATGTATCAAAAACCAGTTCTCCTTTGTAACCAATCGTAGTAGCTACTAATTCTGCTAATTGTTTGATTGTCACGTCCTTGCCATACCCCACGTTAACCAATGGAGGTAATCCTTTTAGGCTGTTTTCTTCAGTTAATTTATGGAACGTTTCATCAGGCAGCGATATGAGGTGTAAGCATGCTTTTGCCATATCATCGCTATATAAAAACTCTCTAAGCGGTTTACCTGTTCCCCATACTGTTACTGTCGGCTGCTTGTTGACTTTGGCTTCGTGAAATTTGCGTATTAAGGCTGGAATCACATGGCTATTTTCTGCGTGATAATTATCATCAGGACCATATAGGTTGGTTGGCATTGCGGCTAAATATTGTGTGTCGTATTGACGGTTATAACTCCAACACATTTCAATACCTGCAATTTTTGCCAGTGCATATGGTCTGTTTGTTGGTTCTAATAATCCAGTCAGTAAATACTCTTCTTTAATCGGCTGCGGGCAATCTCGCGAATAAATGCAGCTTGATCCTAAAAATAATAAACGTTTGACACCATGCACATAAGATTGGTGAATAACATTGGTTTGAATCGCCAAATTTTGATGAATAAATTCCGCTGGATAAGTGTTGTTTGCATGAATGCCACCTACTTTGGCGGCAGCTAAAAATACATACTCTGGTTTTTCTGATGCAAAAAAAGCTTCAACGTCTGCTTGATTGGTTAAATCCAGTTCCGCGTGCGTACGTACAATTAGATTTGTATAGCCTTGCTCTTTCAGCTGGCGCATTAAGGCTGACCCTACTAGTCCACGATGCCCTGCCACATATATTTTTGCGTGTTTATCCATAGCCAGTTTATTCGTGATAGTCCATTGTTTGAAAACCATGTTTTTTAATCAACTCATCTCGTTGAGCTGACTTATAGTCTTCTCGCACCATTTCAGACACTAGTTCGTCAAATGTGATTTTTGGTGTCCAGCCTAGCTTTTGTTTAGCTTTGCTTGGGTCTCCAAGCAGAGTCTCAACTTCTGTTGGTCTAAAGTATTTTTCATCAACTTGAACAATACATTTTCCATCCATATACCCTTTTTCGTCTACACCACTTCCTTGCCATGTGATGTCCATTTTTAGCTCTTTAGCCGCTGAGTTTACAAAATCTCGTACGCTATACTGCACACCAGTTGCAATCACAAAATCTTCGGCTTTTTCTTGCTGCAACATCATCCATTGCATCTCTACATAGTCTTTAGCATGGCCCCAGTCACGCAAAACGTTTAAGTTGCCAAGATAAAGTGTTTCTTGCAAGCCTAGCTTAATACGCGCCAACGCACGCGTAATTTTGCGGGTAACAAACGTTTCGCCACGTAATGGGCTTTCGTGATTAAACAAAATACCATTGCAGGCATAAATACCATGCGCTTCACGATAGTTAACGGTAATCCAATAAGCATACATTTTGGCAACGGCATAAGGACTACGAGGATAGAAAGGTGTGGTTTCTGTCTGAGGTGTTTCTTGGACTAGACCATATAGCTCAGAAGTGGACGCTTGATAAAACTTTGTTTTTTTCTCAAGCCCTAAAATTCTGATTGCTTCTAGGATACGTAATGTACCTAAACCATCAACATCGGCCGTATATTCTGGCGACTCAAAGCTAACAGCGACATGACTCATTGCTGCTAGATTATAAATTTCATCAGGTTGCACCTGTTTAACAATTCGGATGAGATTTGTTGAATCGGTTAAATCACCATAATGCAAAATAAAGTTCTTATTATCTAAATGCGGGTCTTGATATAGATGGTCGATACGATCGGTATTAAATGAAGAAGCGCGACGCTTAATGCCATGAACAACATATCCTTTATTTAACAAAAGTTCAGCAAGATATGCGCCATCTTGCCCTGTTACACCTGTAATTAATGCGACTTTTTTCATGTTTCCGCCCTACCATATTGATCATCAAACCGAATAATATCATCCTCACCGACATAGTCGCCGCATTGCACTTCAATGATTGCAAGAGGCGATTTGCCTTTGTTTTCTAGGCGATGGTGATGTGTTTTCGGAATATAAGTTGATTGATTTTCTTGTAAAGTTATAGTGTTGCCGTTATTGGTAATGGTTGCTTCTCCTGCTACGACTACCCAATGTTCAGAACGGTGGTTGTGCATTTGCATGGAAAGCTTTGCGCCTGGGTTCACAACGATGCGTTTGATTTTAAAGCTTGTCGACTCTTCAAGCACTGTATAGGTGCCCCAAGGGCGATGAACCGTTAGGTTTGTTTCTGCTAATTCTGCTTTGTGCTCTTTGACGCGTGCCACCAGCGATTTAATTTCTTCTGTTCTGCTTCTGTCACAAACCAGTGTTGCATCGGCCGTTTGTATCACCACCACATTATCTAATCCTGCAGTGGCTAGTAAATTAGATTGGCTCCAAAGCAGGCTATTGGTTGTGTCTTGTGCAAACACATCACCGTGCATGACATTGTTATTTTCATCTTTAGTTTGCTTTTGATAAATTGATTCCCAACTGCCTAAATCACTCCAAGCCATATCAACGGGCACTACGGCGATTTTTTCTGCTTTTTCTGCTAAGCCATAATCCATGGATAGATTGGCAAAATTAGCATAGGTTTGTGCAAAATTCTCTGTTGTCATGTTGCTTAATTGGCTGGCCATTTCTGGCTGATATTGGGTGAGCATTTTCATAAAAACACTGGCTTTAAATACAAACATGCCGCTATTCCATAAATAGCCTTTTTCCACATATTGTTTTGCAGTTTGTGCTTCTGGTTTTTCTACAAATTGCGCCACTTCAAAAACAGGCATATTGCCATTTGCAATCTGTTTACTTGGTTGGATATAGCCGTAACCAGTTGCTGGAGCATCTGGTTTAATGCCCAATAGCACTAAATAATCTTGCTCAGCGATTGTTTCTGCTGTTTGCCATGCTTCGATAAACGCAATTTGATTATCAATAGCATGATCGGAAGCAAATACGCCAATAATGGCATCTTTGTCACGTTGTTGGATTTGATTGACTGCCCAAGCAATGGCTGGCAAGGTGTTTCTAGCGCAAGGTTCGGCTAGCACATTAGCGACAGCGTCTGGTGCTACTTCAGCCAGTTGCCCTTTTACTTCAAACTTGTGATCTTCGTGGGTAACGGTATAGAGATGTTGGGCAGGCACATGCGCTAATAAACGCATTGCTGTTTGTTGTAATAACGTTTCTTTGCCATTTAATGCTAGCAATTGTTTAGGTCGTAATGTGCGCGACAATGGCCATAAACGTGTGCCAGATCCACCACTTAGAATAAGCGCGTAATGCTTGCTCATGAGTGATAAACCTCGGCATCTATTGTCTTTTTCGCTTCAGCCCTAAGTGCTTCAATCTCCGCTTCTAAAGAAGCGTATTCTTGCAATTTGGCTTTTAGGAAGCGTTCGGTAATGGCAGATTTTTCTTTTACGCCACTTGGGGTCAATAGATACATATAGGCTAGTTTATTTTTGCTATTTTTAAAATTGGACACTTTAAGTAAACCAACATCAATCAGCGCTTTTAAACAATAGTTCGCGCGACCCAAGCTAACACCTAATTCACACGCCAAATCGCGCTGACTAATCTCAGGATTTTTTTCTAATGCTTTTAAAATTTTGTAGCGGTATTCGTCAGTTAGCATGCTGAAATGGTTTTACCGTTCAATGAATGAACGCAGTTTATCAATAATTGTTTATGGATTGCAAGCTTTTTGAGTAAAAGTAGCAGTTTACTGGATTGCTTCGCGATGCTCGCAATGACGAATGAGTCACTGCGAGGGTGAAAGGCGTGGCAGTGCACGGTGTTTGAAGCTGTCTGGATTGCTTCGTCATTACATTCCTCGCAATGACAGCACTCGTCACTGCGAGCGAAGCGTGGCAGTCCATGGAATTGAAAGATAACTATATTGCTTCGCTTGGCTCAGAAAGATGGGTTAATAACTACAACATTACTAAGCGATACCAACAAATACTGCGAGCGCTCTGTTGACTGCGAGCATTGCTTCATCAGATAGGTGTCCGAACACTTGACCTACCTTGTCGCGAGGCACAGTTTGTATTTTATCTATCATAATCTCAGATAGTTTACTCAGTCCATTATTTGAATCGGGCTGAACCCCTATGCGAAATAAAGGCAAATCACGAAGTTCGCTTGTCACAGGCAGTATGGTGACGGAAGGATGCTCTTTAAATAGGTCGGATTGAATAATGATTGCTGGGCGTGGTTTACCGTATGCACCTGCTAGTACAATTGTGACTAAATCACCACGCCTCATTTCCAACCTTCAGTATCGGCAACTTCTTCCATCCAACCCAATAACTCAGCTTCCTTAAAGTCCCTTTGCAACGCAAGTGATTGTCGTTGGCATTCTTCTGCAAAGCCTTTTTGGCGCGTATCTGGAACCCAGATTTGTACAGGACGTAATCCAGATGCACGTAAAGTGGCACGATGTTTTTGTACGCGTGAAGCATTATTTGATTGCATTGTTATACTCCTAATTGTGTTACATGTAACAACTATACTCGGAAGTTACATGCAACACAATTAGTTTCTATTTGGGTGTTATGTAGCATGCTGGATGGATAGTTTATTTTGGCTGTTATAACGCTTAATTACTGAAAGACTGGATTGCTTCGTCATTACATTCCTCACAATGACCGTTGGGCTGAAATGCGCAATCACAGCAAAAAGTCTTTAAAGCGTTTCTTTAAATCCCGTCGTAGTTTTTAATGCCAGTAAACTGGACGATATTCCGTAATTGGCATTTGGTTGGGAACCTGCGCTTAACTCCGTAATATTAAACCGCTAAAGCGTTTAGCCAATTGGCTGCATTTCGAACCTGCACTGTTTGTATATCGGCCTCATTACTGCACTCTTTTACTAATTGAATCGCTTTTGCTAACGGCCACTGCGCGGAAAATCGATGAAGCGGTTTGTGCGAGCTAGTGGCATGAAGCTTGCATTCAATTAAATCGGTGATGCTGCCTGCTTGGCTTAATACAAAATCAACTTCTGCATCATCTTTCGTTCTAATGTAATGCAAATTGACTGTTTCTCCCGCTACATCTTGTTGCCATTGAACTTTTTTTAATAGATGGCAGGCAACCAAATTTTCAAATCGAATGCCCTCATCTCCTAATACTAATCCCGTGTCATAAAAGTAGACTTTGGGAGATTTCAATATCGCTCTAGCGATATTGTGGTGCCACGGTCTGACAGAGAAAACAATAAAAAGTGACTCCAGTATTTCTAAATATCGAGCTAATGTTGTTGGTGAAACGCTAAGGTCTCGCGCTATAGAGGCAAGTGACAGTGGAGATCCAACGCGGGAGCGCAGCATCTCAGCAAAAAGGCGCATGGTGTTAATTTCTTGCACTCGTGAAAACTCAAGCACATCCTCTCTAATCAGGTCGTTAAAATAACTGTAACGCCAACGGTCAGCCTCAGTATCATTATCTGCAAGTGCAGGTTCGGGAAACCCCCCTCTTTTCAATAGGTGGTTAAGCGCAAGTTGTGGTGAAACGCGTTGCACCTCCACCCACTCTCGTACTGATAAGGGATGCAATCTTAATCTAAAATATCGTCCAGCAAGAGAATCTCCTCCTTGCCTAAATGTCTCCATGCGCGCGCTTCCAGTGACGAGAATTTGTTGCTGAGCTGCACGACCATCAAATACGCCTTTTAACCAAGTCTTCCAATCTTGCATTTTATGTATTTCATCAAAAATCAGCAGTGGTGAGCTCTGACGCCATTGTTGCGCATTGATGACTAGCCTGTGTGGTAGTACATCAAAATTCAGATACTGGCTATCAGGTAGCGCCTCCATTAGCTGCTGACTCAGCGTGGTCTTGCCGATCTGCCGAGGACCAGTCAGCACTACGAGTTTTTTCTGCAGATCTTGACGAATCTGTTCGTATAAATATCTTTTCATGCGACTATTTTACACAATAATGGATAAAAGTCGCGACTATTTTGCATTATAGTGCAATATGGTCGATAAATAGGTCTTTTTTGTGCTTTGTCTCTTTGCTTTTTCACTGATGGTAGTGACAGATTTTGACAAATTTTTATAGCCCATCGTAGTTTTTAATGCCTGTAAATTTGGCAATCTCACGCAGTTGTCGTTTGGTTGGACGCCCTGCTCCACGCTCTCGCTCGGCGTGTTCATTGCTGCGGGTGGTTTTGATATTGTCACGCTTGGCTTTGCTTTCTTTGGTTTCTTTGTACAAAAATGTAGCATCCGTCGCGCTGCGTCGCGTATTCGATAAGCCTGTTACTTCTATCACCATTTCCATGTCTTTGGTGGTGATTTGTATTTGCATACCCAGTTGCACTTCTTTTGCGCTTTTAGCGCGGTCGCCATTGACGCGCACCTTACCACCACTCACGGCATCGGCCGCCAGACTACGCGTTTTAAAAAAACGTGCTGCCCACAGCCATTTATCTAATCGACATTTTTCATCAAGGTTAGTTACCATCTATGTCCCTTACACACTTAACATAATTAACATACTAGACTGCCGCGCTTCGCTCGCAGTGACGGATGTTGTCATTAAGCGGCATAGTGTGACGCGTTTTTTACTACATGTTATGTTTTGTTTGCGGTTGGTTTGTTTCTAGGGTTTTACGATACTCTGCCAACACTGCTTGCGCATGTCCCATGACGGTATTAGGCGGGTAGCTGCCAGTTGCATCTTTTTCGCCAGCATTAACGCCAACTAAATGTTGGATGCCTTCTAATACATGATCAATGGTAATAATCTGGAATTGGCCATCTTTGACCGCTTGCACTACTTCATCATCCAGAAGTAAATGGCGTTGATTACGTTTGGGAATAATGACGCCTTGTTTGCCATCTAATCCTAGCGCTTTGCATACTCTAAAATAACCTTCTATTTTTTCATTGACGCCGCCAATTGGCATTACTTCGCCAAACTGATTTAACGCACCAGTGATGGCAATGCCTTGTTGAATAGGCAGATTGGCCATTGCAGACAACAGCGCGAATAGCTCTGCACATGATGCAGAATCTCCTTCTACGCCGTTATATTCTTGCTCAAACACCAATGATGCATTGAGGCTTAATGGCGCCAAATGTGAAAAACTGGCGCTGAGCCAATTTTGCAAAATAAAAATGCCTTTATCGTGATTGGGGCCACTCATATTCACTTCGCGGTCGATATTAATCAAGCCTTTTTGACCAGGATAACAGCGTGCAGTGATACGAATGGGCGAGCCAAAACTGGCATCGCCTAGCTCGATATGGGTTAAGCCATTAATTTGACCCACTACTTCGCCATGCACTTGAATGAGCAACTCATTATCAATGATTGATTCACGAATTTGCGTCTCAAAATATTGGTGGCGTCGATTTCTGGCATTAATCGCCGCGTGGACATGCTCGCGTGTGACTACATCTGCCTCACCTGCGTAAGAGGCGCTCTCTAGCATGAGGCGCTCTAAAAAGGCAAAGTTGGTGCTAATGCGCACTTGATCTTCCTCTAAACGTTGCAGCGCACCAATCAGCGTTGCCACCGCCTCGGCGTTAAAATGCGCGCATTGATGCTGCTCACACTTTTGTGCCACATAACCAGCCACAGCCGCATAACTTTCTGCATTGGCATTAATGCTATCGGCAAACTCTACTTTGATGGGAAAGTGATCAAAAAAATCGGGGTTTTCTTCAAGCAAGCTATAAAAATCTTCGCGCATTGCTATTAATATTAATTTAACCCGCAATGGAATAAGCGTGTTGGCCAGCACATAACCTGCACTTTGTCCGCTTCCTGCAACATCTTCAAATTGCAAGGTGCCGTTGCGCAAAAAGCGATACAGCTTTTCTATCATTTGTGCACCGTTTTGCTCATCGTTCAAAATGTCGCGCAATTGCACCAATAACATGCCGCCATCGGCTTTATGTAATTTACCTGCCCGCAAGCGCATAAACTCGTGTGTGTGTTCTGCGCCAGATTCTAAACTGCCAAACAATGATTGATAGCTTGGGTCGTTATCATAAACAATGGGTTGCAACAGCCCTTCGGCAGCGGCAATGCTATTATCCACCAATAGATTGACGCGGAAACGATTCAAAAAGCCATCGCTCATCAGCGCTTCTAAAGCGCCTTCCACATCGTTATTGGCTGGTGTTGGATAGACTTTTAAAAAGCCAATCACGTCTTTTTTAACCAATTCAACATATTGCATCAATTGGCCATTATCTTGAGCCAGTTCTAGTAAATCTTGCAAGGCACTGGCTAGCCATGGCTTTGCCTTATTTATTGCCTCTGTTTTATCTTTAATGGTAATGAGCGTTGGCAATTCGGCCATAAATACGCGGGAAAACGCATCCATGTGTGCAGACAGCTCAGCGCCTAAACCAACAGGTAATTTGATTAAGAAAGGTTGGTTGGTGCGACTAAAATGATAGACCGCGACCAAATCGTGCAATTGCCCGCCCGTTTCTTTTGCCACTTGTTGCATGGCACTTTGCATTAAAGACGTGCGACCGCTGCCATGTTGTCCTAGCACCAGCATATTAAAGCCTGCTTGGCGCATTTTTAGACCAAACATGGCCGCTTTTTTGGCTTCTGCTTGCGCTATCCAGCCATGCACATGTGGTTGATTTTCTTGTGCGTGAATCAACTCTTTAGTGGTTTTAAACGTCAAATCATGTAAAGGCACACTCGCATTGAGTGCTTGTTCATTTAAAATTTGCATACTTTCCTATTGTCTAATCTTACGTATTGCTGACTTGTACCAATTGCCTAGTCATGATTGTTCCAGCGTGATTGCGCTTGATCATCGCTACTTTTTGCCTCTACCCAACGCTCTCCATCAGGGGTCGATTCTTTTTTCCAAAACGGTGCTTGTGTCTTTAAATAATCCATCATAAATTCACAGGCTTTAAAGGCCTCACCTCTATGGGCACTACTGACCGCGACCAATACAATTTGATCGAGCGGCTTGAGGGTGCCGACCCGATGAATAATCAAGCTGTTTAGGATATCCCAACGCGATTTTGCTTCAGTTTCAATCTGCTCAAGTGCGCGCTCTGTCATGCCTGGATAATGTTCCAACGTTAGCGTCTTCACGGTATCGCCATCATTCATGTCGCGCACCTGCCCAACAAAACTCACCACAGCACCAACATCAGCACTGGCGGTGCGGATGGCCGTCAATTCGATTGCCACATCAAAATCTGCTGTTTGTACGCGCACTGTCATATCGATTAATTAGCCTATCCGCCTGTTACCGGTGGAAAAAATGCCACTTCATCGCCATCATTAATGGTCATCATGTCATCCACCAACTCATGATTAATGGCAGCGCGCACCAGCTGTTTGCCGTTAAATAAATCTGCCCACACTGCACCACGTTGCGCCAAAAAACTTTTAAGGGTGCTGATGGTTGAAACCTCAGCTGGCAATACGATGTCCTCTGTTGAATAATTTACAGATTCTTTAATTCTTGCAAAATACAATACTTTTATATTCATATGTTTTAATTCAGATAGTTAATTACTTTATTTAACGTGTTAAATTAATCTTCATCAACCGCATCTAATAAGTCAAGATTAGGATCATTGGTGAGTTCTACACGCTCAATACGGGCAAATGTGCGCGATATTTTTTGGCTACTAATATGAACATCTTGTGCATTTTCATGCGCCTGCCGGATGTTATCGGCCAGTTTTTTCATACGGGTATCAAAGCGTTTAAAATCAACGCTCAGCTTACCAAGCTCATCTTTAATAATATGCACTTGTTTGCGCATTTCGACATCTTTTAACACGGCGCGTGCGGTGTTTAACACCGCCATTAATGTGGTGGGTGAAACCACCCAAACGCGCTTATTCATCGCATAATCAATGACATCGGGATGGTATGCATGAATCTCAGCAAAGACGGCCTCTGCAGGAATAAACATCACAGCACCATCAGAAGTCACGTTGGGAATAATGTATTTAGTGGCAATATCATCGACATGACGCTTCACATCGGCTTTAAATTGTTTGGTTGCCAAGGCTTTTTCAAGATCATTTAGCGATTTATCAAACATGCGGTGATAATTTTCTAACGGAAATTTACTATCCACCGCAACGGTGCCAGTTGGCTCTGGCAAAAACAAGGCGCAATCCACACGTGTGCCGTTGTCAAATTGATGCTGCATTTTAAAACTTTGCTCTGGCAATACATTGCGAATCAAGCCCTCTAACTGTACTTCACCGTAGGCGCCTCGGCTTTTTTTATCTCCCAGCAACTCTTGCAAACTCACCATATTGCTACTTAAACCATCAATTTTTTTCTGCGCTTCGTCAATGGTGGCAAGGCGTTGCATCACGCTCACAAAGGTTTCATTGGTCTTTTTAAAGCCCTCTTCTAAGCGTTCAGAAACTTTGCCGCCTATCTCTTCTAAGCGCGCATCGACCACTTTGCTCAAGCTTTCTATGGTTTGCGTTAGCGTGGTGGTTGCTTTTAGCATGGTGTCGTTAATCAAACCTTGTTGTGACTTGCCTTGCTCGGCCAAGGTGATATGTAGTTTTTCGAGTACTGTTTCGCGTGTTTGCGACAAATTATTGGCTTGCTCAATTTGTAATTTTTGCATCGCTTCGCGCGTGGATGCTAGCTCTTGCGCTACACTCGTTTTTAAGCGGTCACTATTATCTTGTGCAACCGCATTTAAACGATCGCCTAATTTATTCAAGCCATCGTGCAAATCCATCAGCATGGCCCTGTGCTTTTCTTCTAGACGCTTTTCTTCTTCAGCGCGCTGTTGCAACTTAGCTTTTGTTGTTTGCATGGTTTGCCACACCAACCAGAGTACCATGCAGGTGAGCAAAACAAGCAAAATGAGTAGTAGTGTGAATGCGTTCATGCCTTGAATTATAACCGAGTTAACGCCATGCGAAAAAAGCACAAAAGGCAAATCGCTGATGGTTAAACACAATCTTAAGCCTAGCATGCCTCTGCTTGCGGGCGCTAGCATGGGTTGTGAACCTTGTTATATGGTTTACTATCAATGCGACCACACCATTGCCACTGTACAAAAATGCAGTTGATAAAACAACATTTAGCCATAACAATGTTGATTATCGCATTGGTTGTAAAGTGGCATTAATCGTAAATAAAACTGACCATGGTATGCTTTGAATGGCGTATTTGAGATATCTGAATGACCATACTAATAAAACCAATCTTTATCATTGCTTTATTTCTATCTGCCTCTTACGCTTTTGCTGAGGCAAAAGTAGAGATGATAAATGACAGTGTGCCTAACAATTGGATTTTGGTTTATTACGCCTTAGGTGATATCAATCAAGATGGTCAAGAAGATGCCATTATGGTGATTGAAAATACCGATAAGCGCTATCTGAGTAGGAATCGCAGAGTTGGACCCACTATCTTGAATATGAACCCGAGAAAAATGCTGATTTTGTTTCAAACGCCAACAGGCTATCAAGAAGTGTTGAATGTTGCTAATGGCTTTCCTACGCAGCATAGTATGGAAAAGCCTTGTTTAGCTGACCCTTTAGTTGAGGCAGGTGAAATTAACATTATGGATGGTATTGTGAAGGTGATATTAAACTATCAATTAAACTGTAGCGGCTATGATACAACGCAGCATACGTTTAGCTTTCGCTATGAAAACGAACGCTTTCGATTGACTGGATTTGATAAGCGAGCGCTTGAACGTATCAGTGGTAATGCCACTGAGGAACATTTTGATTATGTGTTAGGTCAGCAGACAATTGTCACTGGAATTAACATTTATGAACAGCACAAGAAAACAACAAGACTTGAAAAGCTGTTAATCAACAAGGTACTATATCTTGATGAAATGAGTCTTGCTTGCGAACCGCATCAGCAAGCACGTTGTCATTCAGTCATGGCAGCAACACAATGAAACGGCCTTTAGGCGCTTAATAATAGTGATATTAAAAAGGAAATTGAATGGCAGTTGATCATGATCCACGTATATTTTTTGCAGCTGAGCGTACTTTACTGGCTTGGCTACGCACTGGCTTAACCATTATTGCGCTAGGTTTTGTGATTTCGCGCTTTGGTTTATTTGTAAAATTGGTGGCTTTGGAGTCGCCAGCGTTGGCACATAATGTGAGTTCGCCCTTATCATCCGCGCTGGGTATAGCGTTTGTGATTATTGGTTCGTTGGCAATTGGTACCGCAGCGATTCAACATCAGCGTTTTTACGATACGCTGGCTGACACACAACTTCCTGCAATTTATTCTAGTAAGATTGCATTTATCTTATCTATCACGATTGCAATGCTAGGCTTGGGATTGGCGGCTTACCTGTGGCATGCTTAATTTAAATATAGGGCTTTAAATCAGTTCACGTACTCTTAATTCGGTTTTTATATAAGCATAATAGATTGGCGCTGCTACCACGCCCGCAATGCCAAATGTTGCTTCCATTAATACCATTGCGATGAGTAGCTCCCACGCATTGGCTCTGATTTTTCCACCGATAATCCGTGCGTTTAAGAAATATTCTAATTTATGAATGACGATCAAAAAGGCAAGCGATCCCAATGCGGTTGCAAACGAATGACTCATACTCACAATCACAATGATGGTATTGGATATTAAATTGCCAATGACTGGCAATAAGCCCACAATAAACGTAAGTAGTATCATGGTTTTGATGAATGGAAGCTCAACCCCCATTAATGGCAAGGCAATAGAAAGATAAATAGCGGTAAAGATGGTATTGACTGCTGAAATTCTAACTTGAGCAAATACAATGTTTCTAAACGCGCGGCCAAATTGTGTCGTTCGCTGAATCATTGCTTTTGCAAACGGTTTGTAATGATCATCCGTCATGGCTTCGCGCAGTGCCAACATGCCGCCAATAATCATGGCAATCAAAATGTGTGCCAGGTAGCGCCCAACCTCTTTACCCAAAAATTGCAGATTGGTGGCGTTATTACGTAACCATTCTGTTACTAACTGCTGCAATACGACGGCATCGGCTGGGAGCCGTGAATCTAGCCAATCTGGCAATATAGTGCGCGAATCTTCAATAATCTGTGCCATTTTACCGATTAAGTTAGCAATACTCCCGGCGTCTGATTTAAAGAATGCTATTAGACCAACAGTAGTAAGTATCAACACCCCAACTACCGCTACTGCTAATAATCCAACAGCAATCACTTTAGATCTGTAACCAGGAAATTGTTGGGCAATATAGGGTGAAATAATATGCACCAATTCAAACACCAGTAATCCTGCTAGCAAGCCAGGTAATAGGTGAAACTTTAAAATATAAACCATGGCTATCGCCATGATGAGCCATGAAGCAATATCGATTGTGGTTACCGGCTTTATTCGGCTGATTGGTTTAGTTGGCATATTCATTGGTAAATCGATTCATAAAAGCTTGTTGTTCGGCTAGTGGTAAACGGATAACAATATGGACTTTTTCATCAAAGCTTTTATCCAATATTTCCCCATTGATGTGTGATAAGGCCTTGGTCAGGGCATCAAGGCGATTGTATGCTATTGTGAGGCTTAATTGTTGCATTTCGATGTAAGCACCTAATGTTGATGCATCTAGGGCTAATTTAGCTGTGCCGCCATAAGCGCGCGCCAAGCCGCCCTTACCTAAATTAATACCGCCATAATAACGAATCACACCAACACAGGCATTCATTAAATGTAGGCCTTCTATCCTTTGTAAAATTGGCATGCCAGCCGTGCCAGATGGCTCTCCTGCATCAGAAAATCTTGGCACAATGCCGTCGGATGTTTTTAATCGAAAGGCATAGGCAAGATGACTGGCATGTGGGTGCTGGGCAGCGATTGCTCGCAGAAATGCAGCAACTTCTCGCTCATTTTCACAATACGCTGTCCAAGCCAGAAATTTAGATTTACTAATGGTTTGCTCGGCGACTGCGCCTTGTTCAATAATTTGATCGGCGACTGCGCCTTGTTCAATGATTTGCATATAATGCGACTATGACCTTGATTAAGAAAGCCCCGAGATAGTACCTGCTTGGTCAACATTGATACGCTCACTCGCAGGTCTTATTGGCAAGCCTGGCATGGTCATCATGTCGCCACATAATGCAACAACAAAACCTGCGCCGCGCGATAAACGCACACTTTTCACTTCTAAAACATGGCCTGTAGGTGCGTTACGTAGTGTCGCATCGGATGAAAACGAATATTGTGTTTTGGCAATACAAATAGGCAAATGCGCGTAATCATGACTTAAGTTTGATATTTGTTGCTCGGCTTCGTCGCTTAGCTTAATGCCAGCAGCGCCATAGAGGCGTGTGGCAATGGTTGCCAATTTGTCTCGTAAGGGCAACTCATCTGGGTAAAGTAGTTTAAATTGCGATTGTTTTGCGTCTATACTGGCCACCACTTGTTGCGCCAAATCTGTTGCGCCAGCGCCGCCTTCTGCCCAATGTTTACAAACCACCACTTGACAGCCTAATGGCACAACTGCTTGTGTTAAAGCAGCGAGTTCTGCTGGCGTGTCATTACTGAAGTGATTAATAGCCACAATTACTTGCATGCCAAAATATTCATGTAGATTATTAATATGTCTTTTTAAATTATTGATTCCATTATTTAATAAATCAATATTTTCATTGTTAAGCTCATCTAATGCTGCGCCACCGTGATACTTTAATGCGCGTACTGTAGCCACCAACACAACGGCATCTGGCTGTAAATGCGCTTGCCGACATTTAATATCAAAGAACTTTTCTGCGCCCAAATCGGCACCAAAACCTGCCTCTGTTACCACATAATCCGCCAACTTAAGTGCTGTTTTGGTGGCAATGACTGAATTGCAACCATGGGCAATATTAGCAAAAGGACCACCATGAATAACGGCAGGGTTACCCTCCAACGTTTGTACTAAGTTAGGTTGAAAGGCATCTTTTAAGAGTGCTGTCATTGCCCCTTCTGCTTTAATATCGCTTGCAAAAATAGCTTTGCCTGTGACACTTCTGGCTATTTGAATCTTGCCTAGACGAACCTTTAAATCATCTAAACTTTCTGCCAAGCAAAAAATAGCCATCACTTCACTGGCAACTGTAATATCAAAGCCGGTATCGGTCTCGTGACGCAATTGATGTAAGTGCACTTTACGTAGTGCCCTGTCATTCATGTCCATACATCGACGCCAAGTAATGCGAGCCAAATCAATAGCTAGAGCATTACCGTGATGAATATGATTATCGATCAGCGCAGCCAACAAATTATTAGCTGCAGAAATTGCATGAAAATCACCAGTAAAATGCAAATTAATATTTTCCATCGGCACTACTTGCGCATAACCACCACCAGTAGCGCCGCCTTTCATACCAAATACTGGCCCCTGAGAGGGTTCACGTATGCACACGACCGTTTTTTTACCAATACGATTTAACGCATCTGCAAGACCAACGGTAGTGGTTGTTTTTCCTTCGCCTGGTGGTGTTGGACTAATCGCAGTGACTAAAATTAATTTGCCGTTAGGTTGATGTTGTAGTTGATTTAATCCCGCATAGCTGAGCTTTGCAATGTGATGCCCGTATGGGATTAAATCTGCCTCAGCAAAGCCAATTGATTTTGCAATGGCTTGAATAGGCTTTAGTGTGGCTGCTTGCGCTATTTCAATATCGCTCAACATTATATTTATCTACCACCTGAAAGTTGAAATCGTCAAAATAATAGTACGATGAATTGATGCCTGAAAGCAACCTCAACAGCCAGCGCATCCTATCATCATGCAATTATGTAGATTGAAAATAGTAACAATTGCGGCCGTTGCGCTTACCGTGATACAAGGCTTGATCTGTTCTAGAGATTAACGATTCAACCGTGTCTCCTGCTATTAGGCTTGTGCCCCCTACCGTTGCAGTAATTGATAAATGTTTGTTTTTATATACATAGTCTGTATGCATAATTGCCAGACGGAGACGATCGGCTAGCAAGCCTAAAGTTGACGCATCTGTGTCTGGCAATACCACCATAAATTCTTCCCCACCCCACCGACCAAGTTCATCTTGCGCTCTTAATGCGCCTTGCATCACCTTAGCCACTGTTGATAAAACAGCATCACCACATAAATGGCCATAGTGATCGTTAACTATTTTAAAGTAATCAATATCAACCATGAGCATAGATAATGGCTTGCCATTTTGTTTACTTTGTTCGACATTGGATTCAACAAATGCTTCTAAACTGTATCGGTTATGTAGGCCTGTTAACTTATCAAATGTGGCCATTTCTAATAGTGCGTCTTGGCTCAAATTGGTTGCCTTGGCAAAGGCAAATGAAATGCTGCCAGACAACAATACAAAACCAGATAAATTAGCGTAGCGTATGATTTGCAGCATGTGTTGATCTAAGCTTACTTGCGGAACGATCTGACTTACCCATTGCTCTAGAAATATATAGCCAGCAGCGATAATGCATAATCTGACAATCGTTAACATTAAGTTGCCAGATTTTGCAAACAATGGAAAGGCTGTTAATGGGAAAATATAATATTGGAAGCCACTTTCTAGGCCTAAATAATAGCAGGCCAAATAAGCATGCAATATCACCTCAGCCGTAATTAACCAGACAAGTGTTCCAAAATCTTGATTAATCAGTGAACGAATAAATAGTTTTAGGCAGCCAAGGTAAAACACCACACTTGCCACATTAATAATCGACATAGCGGGAACATTGATTATCCAAAATAAAAAAATGAATAATAAATGCATGAGCGTTACAACGAGCAAAGTAAAGTAAAGCACCCTGAAGTCTTCTCGGCACTTTTTAATCATACTTAACTCTGCTTGAATCTGTCGAATCATCTAAGAACCCTCACTTAATTTCGATGATAAAAATAGCCACGACCATTTTTTAACGTCAACGAAAAGATGAAAAAGAATCTACTGTATTGGAACCCTAATTTGATAGACCGGCATCATAATTGATATTGACACTGGATTATGATAGCGCATTGTAAAAAAAGTATTAAACGGATTTAAGCGGTTATAGTGAGCTTTTTTATTCAATTCAAGCTTCTATTTTTTGGTTTTGCTTGATTATTATGTATTTCAATGTGATGAATGATCAGTGCTTTTCCCATCTTGTCACCAAACATCGTAAACAATTGTATGCTCTGTAGCGGCGCTGTATTAAAAATCACCAACACTGGCTTTTCGTATCAAACTGATCAATGCATCTTCTAATTGCTGTGCTGATTGTTTGGCACGCTCTGTTGGATTTTTGATGCTTTTTAAGTCATAAGTAGGACGAGCTAAACCAATGAATAATTGATGCTTATTGTTGGCGTCTAACTTTTCGTAGATGGCAATTCTGCACGGTGCAAATACTAAAAATTCAGGATGATCAAGCATGATGTCTGCACCCATACTTAAGTTACAAAAAGAGTGTACTTCTTTGATTCCTTGCGGGTCAATGCCACGCAATTGTAGATGCTCACCTATTGGAAAGTTAGCAGGATTAACAAAATTCATGCCTTCTGAAATGCTTTTTAAACTTTCAATCACCTCTTGATAGCTGATACCTTCTTTAACTGCCACTTCAAAAATAGCAGTTTTAGGATTGATTTCACTGAATTCGGACATGGCGCTTTGGCTTGTGACACAAGCAGCCATCATCAGTCCAAGTAGTGCTATACAACAACGTGCAAACATACTACTCCTTATCAACAATGCCCTTATCATTCTATCTTGTTATTTTAAATACTTCATCAATGGTAGCCCGATTAAATTGTGGCGATAGCATCGTAATGAAGTCATAGAGATAACCACGCATAAAAGTATCTTTACGCATGCCCAAAAAAGTGGTGCTTTGCGGAAAGAGATGGCTACAATCGAGACGAACCAGCTGTTCATCGCGCTTATCATCAAACGCCATGTTGGCAATTAAACCAATGCCCAAACCTAAATTGACGTAGGTTTTAATAACATCGGCATCAATTGCCGTGAGCACGACGTTTGGTATAACACCAGCATCATGAAACACTTTCGATACTGTGGTACTACCAGTAAACGCAAAATCATAAGTAATCAAAGGATAACTCGCAATATTATCCAAACTTAACTGAGTAACCTTTTCTAAATCATGGCCTTTCGGCACCACAACACTACGATTCCACTCATAGCATGGCAAGCATACCAACCGCCCTTCTTGGCTAATCGATTCAGTTGCAATGCCAATATCCGCTTCTCCTGTCGCCACCCAGTCTGTCACTTGCGTTGGATTGCCTTGATGAATATTTAACTTCACTTGCGGGTATGTTTGCATAAACTGTTGAATAGCCGTTGGTAATTTATAACGTGCTTGCGTATGCGTTGTTGCAATGGTCAGCATACCTGTTTCAACTTGACTAAATTCATCGCCCACCCGCTTAATGTTTTCTAACTCAAACATCACATTGGCAGCAAGTTTTAAAATTTGTTTACCTGGTTCAGTAATACCTGTTAGGCGCTTGCCATTGCGTTGAAAAATTTGCAGGTTTAACTCTTCTTCAAACAATTGAATTTGCTTACTCACCCCAGGTTGTGATGTATGCAAAGCCTCAGCAGCCGCAGAAACGCTTAGTCCTTGTCGCGCCACTTCATGTACATATTTTAGTTGGTGTAATTTCATATCATGCCCTTATAGATGCCTACAATTATGCATACCTTTGCTATATAACAAAATAACATAAATTAATAATTAAATAATATTAAATGATTATATAAAAAACTGCTATATTACGCGCCTATCATCAAAAAAATCGAATTTACGCTAAACAAGTATGGATATTTTTCACATTTTAGCTGGCTTTGTTGTAGGGCTGCTGGTGGGACTCACCGGGGTTGGTGGCGGCTCGTTAATGACGCCTATCCTGTTGCTGTTCTTTCATCAACCCGCTGCTGTCGCCGTTGGTACCGATTTGCTTTATGCTGCAATCACCAAATCGGCTGGCATTATTGCCCATGGCAAGCTCGGCAACATTGATTGGCGCATTGTCAGGCTATTGGCATACGGCAGCGTACCTGCGTCCATTATCACAACTACTTTACTGGCCAATATCGATATTTCTTCTGATGGCGCTGTACAAACCATAAAGTTTTGGCTTGGTATTGCACTGATGTTGACGGCACTTTCTGTTATTTTCCGCAATCAACTAGCAAGCTTTTCTAAAAACGGCCATTGGATTAACCCCCAATATGCAGCAACGCTGACTGTATTATTGGGCATCCTCTTGGGGTTTTTGGTCACATTAACGTCTGTTGGCGCAGGCGCCCTGGGTGTCACTGCTTTATTAATGTTGTATCCTAAGGTATCTATCACCAAAATTGTTGGAACCGATGTCGCTCATGCTGTGCCACTCACACTTGTCGCAGGCTTGGGTCATGTTAGCTTGGGTACGGTTGATTACACATTACTCGGCACATTATTAATTGGGTCTATCCCAGGCATTTGGTTGGGCAGCCATTTAAGTGCAAAAGTGGCAGAACATTGGATTCGATTATTATTAGCACTGATTTTGGTTTATGTGGGACAAAAGCTTGCTTTCCCGCATATGCATGTTGCCATTGGGCTGGCGTCGCTCTGTATCATCATTGCATTAAAACAGCTTAATTATCGAAAAAGCTAACACAAAAATTTACACAAAGCCTTATTAAAAAAGGCGTTTTAGATTAAAATAGAGGGCTAACTTTAAGTAGCAAAAACCATGTATAAATACGACAAAATTGATCAACAACTGGTAAATGAACGCGTAACCCAATACCGCGACCAAACCCGCCGCTATTTGGCTGGCGAATTAACTGAAGAAGAATTTCGACCTATCCGTTTACAAAATGGTTTGTATATTCAACGCCTAGCGCCAATGCTACGCATTGCAATCCCTTATGGCTTACTGTCAAGCCGTCAATTACGCAAACTGGGTGACATCGCCAAAAAATACGATAAAGATTACGGTCACTTTAGCACACGTCAAAACTTGCAGTTAAACTGGCCTAAATTAGAGGATGTGCCTGATATTTTGGCTGAGCTAGCTACTGTTGAAATGCATGCCATACAAACTTCGGGTAATTGTATTCGCAATATCACAACAGACCAATTTGCTGGCGTGGCGCCTGATGAGCTGTTTGACCCGCGAGCAATGGCTGAAATTATTCGACAATGGAGTACTTTCCATCCTGAATTCGCTTTATTGCCACGTAAATTTAAAATTGCTGTTTCAGGTACAAAAAACGATCGCGCAGTCGTGCAAATGCATGATATTGGTTTGGAGTTTTTTAAAAATGAAAACAACGAACTGCGCATTAAAGTATGGGTTGGTGGTGGTTTAGGTCGCACGCCAATTTTGGGCAGCGTTATTCATGACAATCTAGAATGGCAGCATGTCTTGAGCTATTGTGAGGCGATTATCCGCACCTATAATATTCATGGCCGTCGTGATAACTCTTACAAGGCGCGAATTAAGATTTTAGTCAAGGCGATTGGTATCGAAGCTTTTAAAGAACAAGTAGAGGCTGAATGGGCACACACAAAAGATGGTCCACTCACCATTACACAGGCGGAATTTGATCGTGTTTCTGCTTATTTTGAGCCGATGCCTTACGAAGTTTTGCCAGCTAACGATGCAAGTTTTGATACTCAGCTTGCCAGTAATCCTGCCTTTGCTGCATGGGTAAAACGTTGTGTACATTCGCATAAAATAGCAGGCTACCGCGCCGTTACATTGTCTCTCAAAAAGCATGGCGAAGCACCGGGCGATGCATCTAGTGCACAAATGCATACGGTGGCTGATTTGGCCGATGCTTATAGCTTTGGTGAGCTACGCGTTTCTCATGAACAAAATTTAATTTTGGCTGATGTTAAATTGAGCGATTTGTATGCGGTGTGGGAAAAAGCGCGCGCTGCCGGTTTAGCAACGCCAAATATTGGCTTATTAACCGATATTATTTGTTGTCCTGGTGGCGACTTTTGTAGCTTAGCCAACGCAAAAAGCATCCCAATTGCAACATCTATTCAAGCGCAATTTGATAATTTAGATTATTTACATGATATTGGTGATATTGAAATTAATATTTCAGGCTGTATGAATGCTTGCGGGCATCATCATATTGGTCACATTGGCATTTTGGGCGTTGATAAAGGTGATACTGAATGGTATCAAGTGTCTATTGGTGGCAAGCAAGGTAACGATGCCAGCTTAGGCAATGTGATTGGCCCTTCTTTCTCAGCCGAAGAAATGCCAAGCGTGATACAAAAGCTAATTGATGTGTATGTAAAAGAGCGTACACCTGAAGAACGTTTTATTGATACCGTGAGACGCTTGGGGCTAGAGCCTTTTAAAGCACATGTTTATGCTGAGAAAGTAGAGGCAACAGCATGAGCCAGTTAATTAAAGGCAATCAAATTGCACCCAATGAATGGACAATCGTAAAACCGCCTATTTTTGGTGATGAGCCGGTGAGAAAGCAAGCTGGTAAAGTGGTTATGTTTAAATTGCATGGCGAAGAAACCTTTACCCAAAAGCAAATTGATGCAACTGAAATCCCAGCATCAGGAAAAATACTGGTGCCTTTGACAATTTGGCTAGCAAAAAAAGAGCACTTGGTCGCTCGTTTAGCGGCTGGTGATATTGGAATTGTACTTCAAACGCATGAGCCAATCGAAAATTTAGTAGCGGCATTTGATGATATAAATAGCTTGCCTATCATTGCTATTGATGTGCCGATTTTTGCGGATGGTCGCAACTTTACATTAGGCAATTTATTACGCACACGCTACGGTTTTAAAAATGAGTTACGTGCAATTGGCGACATTATGCGTGACCAATTATTTTTCTTAAAACGCTCTGGTTTTGATAGTTATTTAATCAAAGAAGGTCGCAATGCCGAAGAGGCGATTGCAAGCTTAAATGACTTCACACAGCCCTACCAAGGCGCTGTGGATGATGTGCCAGTCTGGCGCAGATTGAGTCGCTAATGACATTCGGCGTGACCATGCTTAAGCCATTAGCAAATAACCCTGCAACATCGCCTGAGTTAACAGATGCCTTAAAACAACGTGTCATGGCAAAACGTGAACAGGTGCTGGCTTTGTTGAAATCGGCTAGCAGTGAGTTTGCTGCCATCACCTTTGCCAATAGCTATGGCGCGGAAGACATGGTGCTGACTGATATGATTGCCAAAGAACAGTTGGCGATAGAAATTTTTTCACTCGATACAGGTCGATTGCCTGCCGAAACCTACACGTTGATGGATGAAGTGGAAAAAACATACCAAATAAAACCTGTTGTGTTTTTTCCCAAGCATGATGCGGTAGAAGATTATGTGAGAACCAAAGGTATTAACGCTTTTTATGAGAGTGTTGAATTACGTAAGGCATGCTGCTTTATGCGTAAAGTAGAGCCGCTCAAACGTGCATTAAACAATAAAGGCGCCTGGGTGACTGGTATGCGCGCAGAACAAGCGGCTACGCGTACCAGCTTGCCAATACGCGCTTTTGATGAAGGCAACCAGCTGGAAAAGTTTAATCCATTGAGCGATTGGACTGAGCAAGAAGTTTGGGCTTATATTCGTATGTATGAAGTGCCTTACAACGCGCTTCATGATCAGTTTTATCCAAGCATTGGTTGTGCACCTTGCACGCGCGCGGTAGCGATGGGCGAAGATGTTCGTGCTGGCCGTTGGTGGTGGGAAGACCCCAATAGCAAAGAGTGCGGACTGCATGTAAAGAAATAAGAATTTAAATTAAATATATACAATAAAATATTGAATAATATGACTAAAAAAACATTATCTCATTTAGATTGGCTAGAAGCTGAAGCCATTCATATCTTGCGTGAAGTGGCAGGTCAATGCAGTAATCCTGTGCTTCTATTCTCTGGTGGCAAAGATTCACTTTGTATTGTGCGTTTAGCAGAAAAAGCGTTTAGACCAGGCCGCTTTCCCTTCCCTTTAATGCATATTGATACCGGTCACAATTACCAAGAAGTGATTGATTTTCGCGACCGCCGCGTAGCAGAAATTGGCGAAAGATTGATTGTGCGCTCATTAGAAGATTCGATGGCACGCGGCACAATAGTGCTCAAGCACCCAGATGAGCCACGTAATAAACATCAATCAGTGACTTTATTAGAAGCCATTGAGGAATTTGGATTTGATTGCTGCATTGGTGGCGCAAGGCGTGATGAAGAAAAAGCGAGAGCCAAAGAGCGCATCATGAGTTTTCGTGATGAGTTTGGTCAATGGGATCCGAAAAATCAGCGTCCTGAACTATGGAATTTATACAATGCACGCTCACATAAGGGCGAAAATATCCGTGCTTTTCCCATTTCCAATTGGACCGAGATGGATGTATGGCAATATATTGAACGCGAACAATTAGAATTGCCCAGCATTTACTTTGCGCATCAACGTGATGTGATTCTCCGCAATGGCGACATTATTCCAGCTAATGTGCCACTGGCAAGTGGAGAAATCATTAACAAACCTAAAGCTGGCGAACAAATTGTTAGCAAACAAGTGCGCTTTAGAACGGTTGGCGATATTACATGTACTGCTCCCGTTTATTCTGATGCCGATACTACTGCGAAAATTGTGATTGAAACCGCTACAACCACGATTACTGAACGCGGGGCAACGCGTTTGGATGACCAAACCTCTGATGCCTCTATGGAGCTACGTAAGAAAGAGGGTTATTTCTAATGACTACAATACACCAAGATAACAACCAAGCAGATACCATGCAGCACAACGACTCTTTATTACGGTTTATGACATGTGGTAGTGTGGATGACGGAAAAAGCACCCTGATTGGGCGTTTGCTATTTGATAGCAAAACCATCCTTGCCGACACCATGACCAATATTTCTAACACCTCTAAAAAACGTGGTATGGCGGCAGTTGACTTGTCATTACTCACCGATGGCTTACAAGCAGAACGTGAGCAAGGCATTACGATTGATGTCGCCTATCGTTATTTTAGTACTGGCACACGTAAATATATCATCGCCGATGCGCCTGGGCATGAACAATATACGCGTAATATGGTGACAGCAGCATCGACAGCAAACCTTGCGATTATTTTGATTGATGCCCGCAGAGGTGTATTAACGCAAACACGTCGCCATAGCTACTTAGCCCATTTGGTTGGTATTCCGCATATTGTGGTTGCTGTTAATAAAATGGATTTGGTTGATTACAGTCAAGACGTTTATGACAAGATTTGTGCAGACTATACCCAGTTTGCAAAAGAAATTGGCTTGGCTGGTGCACGTGATATTCGCTTTATTCCGATGTCAGCACTCAATGGAGATATGCTGGTTGATCGTTTGGATAATATGTCTTGGTATCAGGGTGAAACGCTATTAGAAATGCTAGAAAAAGCACCTGCCGCACACACTGAACAATCCGAACAGTTCCGTTTCCCTGTGCAATTTGTTTGTCGTCCGCATGCAAGTGCCGATGCCGATTTACATGATTTTAGAGGCTTTATGGGCAGGATAGAATCTGGTGAAATTGCAGTCGGTGATGCAGTGACTGTATTGCCAAATGGCTATCAATCAACTGTAAAAGCAATTCAGCTTGGCGATAAGCAACTACAAAGCGCGATCACTGAACAAAGTATTACATTGCTATTAGAAGATGAAATTGATACTTCTCGTGGCGATATGATTGTAAAAAGCAATGAAGCAACAGAGCCCGTCAAGCAAATTGAAGCATTTGTATGCTGGCTGGGCGAAACGCCACTGTCTACAGCGCGTACTTATATCGTGCGCCATACAACACGTGAGTCGAAAGCTAAAATTGGTGCGATTCATTATAAAGTGGATGTGAATACATTAGAAGAACAGCAAACCAATGATTTAAAAATGAATGATATTGCCCGTTTAAGCTTCAAACTTGCACAACCATTAATGATAGACAGCTATAAAACCAATCGTGCCACTGGCGCGTTTATTGTGATTGATGAAAGTACGAATAGCACGGTTGGTGCAGGCATGATTGTATAAAGCGAAAATTAGATTAAAATGACAAAAGATTAACAAAAGGAATGAAAAATGACGTATGTAGTCACCGAAAATTGTATTCAATGTAAATATACTGATTGTGTAGATGTTTGCCCTGTCGACTGTTTTGTAGAAGGCCCAAATTTCTTAGCGATTAATCCTGATGACTGTATTGATTGCACACTGTGTGTTGCAGAGTGCCCAGCAGAGGCAATTTTCGCTGAAGATGATGTGCCAGCAGATCAACAGCATTTTATTGAGTTAAATGCCCGCCTGGCTAAGACTTGGCCCATTATTTCTGCGCGCAAAGAGCCATTAGAAGATGCAGATGCGATGAATGGCGTACCAGGAAAATTAGATTTGCTAATTGAGTAATACATAATAGTCATTAAAAAAAGAGACATTGCGTCTCTTTTTTTATTTAGAATCGTGCGATTAAACGATTAAAAAAGATGCGTATATTGCAAACTCAGTATATCGACACTTCCTTGAAACTCACCAATTAGCCTTCCATTGCCGCTATCTAATTGATTATTATCAATTCGGGCATTACGCATAAACAAATGTGCATAACCAATATCCATTGTTGATGCTGGCGATAGTTGCCAGCCTGCACCTAAAGTCAACCATGTCCTATCATTAGCTGGCGTACGAGCCGAACGAAATGCATCACTGTTTGCTTCTTCATCATAAGCTAATCCAGCACGTAATTTAACAGTGTCGCTATAGCGATAATTAACACCCATAGCATAGCGTAGCGTATTTTCCCAGTTTTCTGGCGTCACCGACAAAGTCGATCCGTTATCTCTCAAAATGCGCAACGCTTGAAAACGGCTCCATCGGGTCCATGTTATATCTGCCATCACGTCCCATTTAGCATTGATGTGACTAAATATACTTGCTGACAAAGTCTCGGGCAAATCAATGTTTGCAATGACGTTGCCATCAGCAGCAGCGCCTGCATTAGGAACAAGTGCGGGTCGTATAAAGCTTGCTTTACCTTCAAGCTTTTGTTTCACATTCGAGCGATAAGCAAATCCAATACGGGTGTCTGTTGTTGCTTGATAAATTGCGCCCAAATTAAAACCAAAACCCCAGTCATCACCCTCAACCTTCACATTTCCTTCACCCGCAAGACCAAAATTAACGGATCGCGTCAATGTTGCTTCCGCACGCATTGCAGAAAGACCTAATCCGAAAGAAAGCTGATCATTCACTTTAAAAGCAATGGAAGGATTGATATTAACCGTTTTAAGCTCTGATTTATTGGCCTGAAAACGCCCTATCCAATGATCATCATATTCCGTTGTAAGCCCAAATGGCACACTCACACCAAGGCCTAGTTTAATAGCAGGTGTTAGCTCGGTCATGATATAAAAGTTTGGTATCAATGCCAAACTACCTGCATTAGGGCCTTGATCGCCTGTTGCACCCAATGAACCTTTATCATGAAACGCTATACTAGGGTTAAT
Source organism: Methylophilaceae bacterium (assembly GCA_018398995.1). NCBI lineage: Bacteria > Pseudomonadati > Pseudomonadota > Betaproteobacteria > Nitrosomonadales > Methylophilaceae > Methylophilaceae bacterium. The sequence goes on from CP073759.1 coordinate 103,084, forward strand.
CAGATGTATGGCACCCACCATTTGAGTGCCGTCTATATAAGTCATACCTGCCGGATTAAAAAAGATAGTGCTTGCATCTTCTGCCTCAGCTGCTGCGCCAGCGTAGGCATTTCCCATTCCGCTGGCATTTTGCGTCATTAAGGCAAACCCTCCCGCCTGAGCGTTGGTGCTAGTGATGAATACAAGCCAAAGTAATTTATTTTTTATCATATGCATCCTGCACGTATTACTTGAAATTGAAGTGATTACATTAACGAAAAAATAGAATTGCGATACTATGGGTAATCATTTGGTTAAATCCTACTGATTTTTATCGCATTAGTACAGTATTAATGGTTTTAAATATTGATAGTGTTGTAGCGCCGAAAAGTCAGAATAGAAGCGAGCTTTGCTGATACTATCTTTTAATATTTGATAATGATATTGTGCGCTTGTCGTCGCTTTAGAAACAGTTGATGACATCACGCTGATTGCTTATTTTTTTTATTTGATTATTTTTATCATGTCAGAATTTCATTATATCCAACACTACTCTTTAGCATTACAAGAACAAGTTCGACAGCTTCAAGCACAAAATAAACTTGAGGACTATTTTGATTCTCGTTATCCGCGATCACATGCTATTCAAACAAGCAAAGCGCTATTTGTGTATTGCAATGACATTAAACAACGTTATATGCGTAATGTCTCTGCACTGGCTAAGGTAACTTATGATAGCCGTTTAACCATGCAGCAACATGCATTTGGCTTAAATACGTCTATTTCTCGTGTACAAGGTGGGAAACTGACAACCAAAAAAGAAATTCGTATCTCTGATTTATTCAAAAAGATGCCAGAAGCATTTTTGCGGATGATCGTGGTGCATGAACTGGCGCACATGAAAGAGCGGGATCACAACAAAGCCTTTTATCAATTATGTGAACATATGGAACCAAACTACCATCAACTTGAATTTGATTGTCGTGTTTATTTGAGCTGGCAAGCAATGACTGACGTTTAATCAGCTATTTCAAATGGCTTTTTTGCCACAAGCGAGTCATTGTAATAACAGATAAACCAACTAACACATACCCTAACATTGCCATCGCTAATCCTGATGGTGCATACCAAACAAATGGCACAACTATGCCAGCTGAAACAGTCGATAACAACATTTGCATAAACGCCTGCCCTGAAGAGGCTGTCCCGCGAATCTTAGCATGCCTATCCAATGCTGCTAGCGAAAGAATAGGCATACATACCGCCATTCCGATGTTATACAGTGCAATTGGTACAATATTTATAACAGAACTAGCTGACTGGGTGAGGCAAAGAATAACATTGAGCAAAGCAATAGAGATCATCCACGCATATGCTAATTTCACAACCCTATCTGATGGCCACTCGCCCGCTAGACGTTTAGCTAAGTATGATCCAGCAATCATACCAATCACAGTAGGAATAAATAGATAGCCATATTGTTGTGGTGATAAATGTAGATGCTTGGTTAAAAAAACTGGGCTTGCTAATACGTATAGAAAGAAGCCTGAAAAATTGGCACCTATTGCAATGATCAGCTTCATGTACTCTCTATCGCTAAAGATAATCTTGTAACTCGCTATTATGTTGTTTACAGAAAGTGTCAATCGCTTTTCTGGTGGCATCGTTTCAGGCAAAAATTTCACAGCTGCCCACAAACTAAAACTTGCATAAATAGCGAGAAATATAAAAATAAACTGCCAGTTTATCCCCAATAAAATCCCGCCAATAATGGGTGCTACTGCAGGGGCAATACCAAATAGCATTTGCACTGTAGCCATGACACGTTGCGCCTGCGGACCTTCAAACAAGTCTCTTACCATTGCGCGCGCAACGGTGTTCCCTGCCCCGCCACTTACCCCCTGCATGGCTCTAAAAAACCATAGTGTCTCAACATTAGGCGCCAATGCACAGCCAATGCTAGCCAATACAAAAATACCTAACCCCCATTTAATGGTGGTAATCCGTCCAATGGCATCTGATATTGCACCATGCCATAAAGTCATGGCCGCATAGGGTAGCAAATAAAAAGTCAGACTTTGTTGAATTTGCAAGTCAGTGGCACCAAGCGCCTCGCCTATGACATGAAAAGCGGGCAAATAGGTGTCAATTGCAAAAGGAGCCAATGCTGCCAGTGCCGCGAGTGCATAAGCTAAAAATATTGAGTGTGCTTTCAAAATAACTTCTTTTAGTATGAAAAAAGGCGCAGTTTCTGCGCCTTTGATTATAACGTTTTAATGTTTAAGGTAGCGCATGAAAATCTTCAACACGCTCTTTGTCGCCAGCCACATATTTCTTAGAGTTTTTATCCGTTCTAAAGATAATAGGTTGCTCAGATAACACTGGATTTTTTGAATCCTCAATCGCTTTTTCTATCAGATAATGATTGGGTGAAAGCGAACAAACAGGATCTGCACTTTCTGCATCACCAGAAAGTAAAAACGCCTGACAACGACAACCGCCTAAATCATTCTCTTTTTCTGGGCAACTACGGCATGGCTCTTTCATCCAATCATCACCACGATACTTATTAAATGCAGGACTTTCCTTCCAGGCATATTCCAAGCCTTGATCGCGAACGTTTGGAAATTCCATATTAGGCAATACGCGAGCAGAATGGCAAGGCAATACGTCACCATTTGCAGTGACAATCATGAAAACTTCGCCCCAGCCATTCATACATTTTTTGGGTCTATCGCCAAAATAATCTGGCACCACAAAAAATATTTTCATCTTACTGCCAGCTTTTTCTCTAAATTCGTTGGTAATTCTTTCTGCCTCTTCCACTTGCTCTTTAAGCGGCATGAGTTGACTACGATTAACCAAAGACCAACCATAATATTGGGTGTTTGCCAACTCAATATAATCTGCACCCAAGGCCTCAGCCATTTCCAAAATTTCTTTCATGTGGCCAATGTTATAACGGTGTATCACTACATTCAATACCATCGGATATCCATGATTTTTAATCATAGCAGCCACTTTTTTCTTGAGCTCAAAGGTTTTCGTATTAGTAATAAAGTTATTAATTTCTTCGGTAATATCATGCATAGAAAGCTGGATATGATCCAAACCACCCTCTTTAAATGCCTGAATCCGTTTTTCAGTTAACCCAACGCCTGAGGTAATTAAGTTGCTGTAATAACCGAGTTTTTTCGCCTCAATCACAATATCTTCGATATCATCGCGCAATAACGGCTCGCCACCTGAAATACCTAATTGAATAGCGCCCATTTTTCTGGCATCACGCAAGGCTTTTATCCACTGTTCAGTAGAAAGCTCATTTTGTGTATGCTTATCATAATCGGTAGGGTTATAACAGAATGCACAATGCAAAGGACAACGGTATGTGACTTCTGCAAGTAGCCATAATGGTTGTGTTTGCGTAATATTGGCAGCCACACCATTGTTTTTAGCTTGTGCTTGCACTGTTTTTTGTACCGCTGATTCACCTAATGAATTTTGTGTCATGTGTTACTCCTAAGTCCTTAGTTAACTTGACGTAACCAAGCTTTACCTACTGCCATGTCAAACATCCCAATGATGTCTGCCTCGATATTTTCTGCATCTGGAAATGCCGCTTTTAATTCACTGACAATCTCACCAACTGTTGCTTTTCCATTAACACGCTTAATTACTTCTCCAGCACCGCCATGTAATTTCACCATACCTTCTGGAAATAAAATGACATAACTATTTTGTGCTTCTTCCCACTGAAAGCGGTGATGCAAAGCAATGTCATAAATGTCAGTATGTTTAATATTGTTTTCCATCAATTTGCTTTTCTTTTAATTAAAATGAATGACAGGCTGACGATTATAGGCGCGTCCTTCTGTCGTTATCGTTGTAGATGCCAACATAATTGAGTCTGCAATAACCCACAGAACATTCAACTTAAACTGCAAAATTTCTAACGCTCTCAATTGCATTTCACGAGAAGTACTAAAGTAATTCAGCGTCACATCCAAACCCTGCTCTACATCACGACGAGCTTCTGTTAACCGTTTTTTAAAGTAGATTAAACCCGTTTCATCTATCCATGGATACATACTAGGCCATGAACTGATACGCTGCTGATGAATATGCGGTGCAAACAACTCAGTCAAGCTAGAACAAATACTTTCTTGCCATGGACGTTGTTTAGCAAAATTGATGTAGGCATCTACTGCAAAACGCACACCAGGACTTACCATCTCTAAACTAGTCACTTGCTCGCGTGTCAATCCTACGGCTTTACCCAGTTCAATCCACGCTTCAATGCCACCCATTGCACCATCGATACCATCATGGTCGGTAATACGCACAATCCATTGTTTACGCACTTCAACATCTGGGCAATTTGATAATATTGCGCCATCTTTCATTGGAATGGCAATTTGATAATAAAAACGATTAGCCACCCAGCTTTGCAATTGCTCTTTCGTGAGTTTGCCTTCATACATCATCACATGAAAAGGATGATAAATATGATAGCCTCTGCCTTTTTCACGCAGCTTCTCTTCAAACTCTTCACGTGACCAAGGTTGTAGGTTGTTGTTAGTTTCAGTCATTGTTGATTCTCCTAAAGTGTAATGTCCATACCGTCGTAAGCTAATTCAATGCCTGCTGCATTTAATGTTGCTCGCTGCGGTGAATCTTCATTCAGAATCGGATTGGTGTTATTGATATGAATCAAAATTTTTCTTGGTTTTTGCATAGCATTTAAAATACTCATAATGCCGCCGTCACTAGATTGATCTAGGTGACCCATTTCGCTGGCGCGCTTATTACTTATGCCTTCTTTAGACATTTCATCATCGGTCCAAACAGTGCCATCTACTAAAATACAATCTGCGTTACGCATATAATCCAACACATGCGGTTCAGCTACGCCCAAGCCGGGCGCATAAAATAGACTTTTACCTGTGCGCGTATCTTTAATCAGCATACCGATATTGTCACCAGGCACAGTATTGTCTCGATGTGGTGAATAAGGTGGCGCATTACTCAGCAATGGTACAGCAGTAAACTCAATACCTTCGGCAGTTGGAATGGTGAATATGGATTGATCCGTCGCAATTTCGTGATTATTAATCCCCCGGAAATGCCCCAAAATATTAAAAACAGGGAATCCAGTTGTTAAGTCTTCTTTAACAGCATCCGTACAATAGATATCCCAAGGCTTATTATGTTCACGTAGCGTTAATAAACCAGTCACATGATCGATTTGTGCATCTGTTATCACAATCGCTGTAATCGCAGTGTCACGCACCATGCGGGCGGGTTGAAAACCTGGAAAACTGTCGAGTTGTTTCTTGATATCTGGTGAAGCATTAAATAATATCCAATCAGTACCGTTGGCACTAACTGCAATGGATGATTGTGTGCGTGGCGAAGCTTTGATTGTGCCGGCGCGAACACCTTTACAGTTCTCGCAATTACAATTCCACTGAGGAAATCCACCACCAGCGCCTGAGCCTAATACGTGTATATACATTGGTTTCTTTGACTAATAAAATTAAAAACAAAAAAGACCGCCTCACTTCACGGTCTTTAGAAAATAGATTACTTATTCATTACATACATCGTAACTTCAAAGCCAAAACGCATTTCTGTTACTACGGGTGTTGTCCACATCATCATATCCTTGTCATCATCAAAATTAACTAAGTTGTTAATATGAGGCTTATCTTAACCATTGGTTCTCAATCATCCATGCAAGCTACAATGAGTTCGTGCTAGTGATTTTCATGATGCTTTGACAAGCGATTAATCTAGACAAAAAGCTGATAAAGCACACCTTATCAATGTGCCATTATGCTTGACGACGCTGCCGAACTGCATCAGCGAGTTGCAATAAAATATGCTCAGTATCTTCCCAGCCTAAGCATGCATCAGTAATGGATTGGCCATAAACAAGCTCGCAACCAGGCGTGTGTACTTGTTTACCTGGTTTTAGATGCGACTCTAACATGACACCAGCTATGCGTTGTTCTCCATTGATCATTTGGTTTGAAATATTGGCTGCTACATTGATTTGTTGCGCGTATTGTTTCTGACTATTGGCATGACTGCAATCAACCATAATTTTAGGCAATAGCCCTGCTTCTTTTAGTTGATTTCCAACTGTATCAATATCCTGCGCCTCATAATTGGGTACTTTTCCTCCGCGCAAAATAATATGACAATCATCATTACCGGATGTCACAATAATGGCAGATTCGCCTTCTTTAGTCACCGATAAGAATCGATGCGGGCTACTCGCTGTTTTAATTGCATCAATTGCAACGCCTACACCGCCATCAGTGCCATTCTTAAAACCAACTGGGCAGGATAAGCCAGATGCCAACTCTCTGTGCACTTGTGATTCAGTTGTGCGCGCACCAATGGCACCCCAGCTAACTAAATCAGCGGTATATTGTGGCGTTATTGTGTCTAAAAACTCCATACCCGCTGGCATTCCAAGCTCATTGACATCTAATAAAAACTGGCGGGCTTTTTCTAAGCCTAAGTTAATATCATAACTACCATCTAAATGTGGGTCATTGATTAAGCCTTTCCAGCCGACTGTTGTTCTTGGCTTTTCAAAATACACCCGCATCACGATTAGCAAATCATCTGATAAATGTTGGCGAACCGCTAATAGTCGACGCGCATACTCTAAGCCTGCTTTGGTATCGTGAATAGAACAAGGACCAACAACCACCAAAAGACGATCATCTTCACCATGTAATACACGATGAATAGCCGTGCGTGTTGCTAAAATATTCTCTGTACTAACGTCACTCTCTTTTAGCTTCTCAATGATTTCAGCTGGTTTAATTAAAGGTTTGATTTCAATAATGCGAACATCATCTGTTGCCAGCTTCTCAAGTTTTTGTTTCTCGTATTCAGTCATTGTCTTTTACAATTAATGCTAGCGTTTCTAAAAAACGCTGGTTCTCAGAAAATAGCCCTATACTAACGCGTAAATAATCAGGCATTTCATAATTGGCGATGGGACGCACAATGATGCCGCGTTCCAATAATTGCTGATTAACTGCTGCCGCATTGTTAACAGAAAAACTAATAAAGTTAGCATAAGAATCAATACGTTTTAAGCCCAATTGATCAAGGCCTTTTGTTAATTGCAACATCCCTGCTTGATTGGCCGCATAGCTTTTCATGACAAAGTCATCATCGTCTAACGAAGCAACTGCCGCCGCTTGTGCAAGTGAATTCACATTAAATGGTTGGCGCACGCGGTTTAAAATATCAGCGATATCGGCATGCATTAAACCAAAGCCAACACGCAAGCCAGCCAAACCATAAGCTTTAGAAAATGTGCGTGAAATAAGAAGATTATCAAACTCGGCTAACCAACTAATCGCTTCGGATTTATGATCTGCCGACAAATATTCATCATAAGCTTCATCCAACACAACCAAAACATTGCTAGGCACTTGCTGTAAAAATCTTTTTAAGACGGTTTTTTCAATGAGTGTGCCTGTTGGATTGTTTGGGTTGGCAATAAAAATTAAGCGCGTTTTTGGTGTAATGGCGGTTAAAAAAGCATCTAAATCATGTCCAAATGCTTTTGCTGGGACAACAACACCTGTCGCACCAACTGCCTGTGTCACCAATGCATAAACAGCAAAAGCGTGTTGTGAATAGATAGCCTCATCACCTACTTGTAAAAACGCACGAGCCGATAACTCTAAAATATCATTCGACCCATTGCCAAACACAATTTGTGCTGGCCTAACATTAAATTTTTGACTAACTGCTTCACGCAACAAAAACCCATTACCATCGGGGTAACGTGCAATATCAAGTATTGCATCGTCAATTGCTGCCTGTGCTTTAGGGCTCATACCCAAAGGATTTTCATTGGATGCCAATTTCACGATGTCCGCTTCATCAATACCAAATTGACGCGCAATTTCGGAAATAGGTTTACCGCCTTGATAAGGCGCTATAGCACGGATATAAGATGGTGCAAGATTAGATGATTTGCTCATATATATTTATGTCTATCAAAAAATTAAACAATCGCAACAGGATAAGACCCAAGCACTTTTATGACAGACGCTCGTGCCGCTAATTCAGCAATAGCAACCGCAACTTTTGTGTCAGTTTGATGGCCTTCAATATCAATAAAAAATACATAATCCCACAAGCCTTGTTTTGAAGGCCGAGATTCTAATTTGGTCATGCTGACACCATGACGTGAAAGAGGCTCCAACAAATCAAACATTGCGCCAGGCTTGTTTTTTGTACTAAGCGCCAATGATGTTTTATCTTTACCTGAAGCAGCCACATCATGTTTACCCAATACTAAAAACCGTGTCGTATTTTTTGGATCATCTTCAATATTCGATGCGAGTATATTCAGATCAAATAATTCTGCCGCTCTTTTGCTGGCAATGGCTGCGGCAAACGTACCATCTGTAGCCACCAAGTCATGAATCATTTTTGCTGCAAACGCGTTACTGGTAACAGCTTCTCTTTGCACAGTTGGCAAGTTTTTATTGAGCCATTGGTGACATTGCGAGAGTGATTGCCCATGCGAAAAAACATGGGAAATTTGGCCAATGTCTGTTTGTTTTGATAATAGGCAGTGATGAATAGGTAGTGTTACTTCGCCACATACTTTTAGCGAGCTAGAGAGTAATAAATCTAATGTTAGACCCACGGCGCCTTCCGTTGAATTTTCAACAGGCACAACAGCATAATCTGCTTGATCAGCTTCTAATGTCCTAAATACTTCATCAATTGTGCCACAAACAATAGCATGACAACCCTGCCCAAACTGTTTCAATGCCGCTTCTTCGGTATAGGTGCCAATCGGCCCTAAAAAAGCAATTGATAGTTCTTTTTCTAGTGCCCGGCAGTTAGACATAACTGCACGAAATACATTGCTCACCGCTTCACTTGAAAGCGGCCCTGCATTAGCGGCTTGCATAGCTCGCAACACTTGTGCCTCTCGCTCAGGACGATAAATAACACCATCCTCTTTAACGTGGCCAATCTCTCGCGCAAGATTTGCTCGCTCGTTTATAAGCTTCAGTATTTGCGCATCAATTGCGTCAATTTTCTGTCTAAACTTTTTTAATAAATCTGTCATTTTTAAATTTTAGCTAATGCGATTGCTCAAAAATTTGCATGTAATCGACGAGTGCCTGCACCCCTTCTAAAGGCATTGCATTGTATATGCTAGCACGCATACCTCCAACGGAACGATGTCCTTTTAGTTGCAACAAACCATTGGCTTCTGCTCCCGCAATAAACGCATCATTCAGTGTTTCATCTTTCAAGAAGAAAGGAATGTTCATGCGTGAGCGATTTTTAATAGCGACATCGTTAATATAAAAATCAGTTGAATCAATGTAGTTATACAACAAATTAGCTTTTGCAATATTTAACTGCTCAATCGCGACAACACCGCCCTGGTCAAGTAACCATTCAAATACCAATCCCGCCATATAAATACCATAGGTGGGCGGGGTATTCACCATGCTTTGATTTTCCGCTTGCTCTTTCCAATGAAAAACACCAGGCGTTGAGGGTGATGCTTGATTGAGCAAATCTTCTCGAACAATCACGATACACAATCCAGCTGGCCCAATGTTTTTTTGTGCCCCAGCGTAGATAACGCCATATTTTGACACATCGATAGGGCGAGAAAGAATATGGGAAGACATATCGGCTACAATCGGTACATCACCAGCATCAGGCAAACCATCAAACTCGACACCATTCACTGTTTCGTTTGTGCAGATATGCAAGTAAGCAGCTTCTGTATTTAATGTCCAATCTGCAAAGTTTGGTACATATGTAAATGGCTCACTATTGGCCACAACATCAATATTGCCTACCATTTTTGCTTCTTTTACACTGCGTTGGCTCCAGCTTCCTGTAATCGCATAATCGGCACGTTTTCCATTCAACAAGTTAAGAGGAACCATCACATTCTCAGCAATCGCTCCACCCTGTAGAAAAAGCACTTTATAAGTCTTGGGTATATTGAGCAAATGTCGAAAGTCATCTTCTGTTTTCGCTAAAATACTTAAAAACTCTTTTCCGCGATGTGACATCTCCATCACCGACATGCCACTGCCGTGCCAATCTAACATCTCTGCTTGCGCACGTTTTAATACGGATGGCGGCAACACCGCCGGCCCAGCTGAAAAATTATAGATTTTCTTCATCTGTTGCGTCGCTATTCTTCGTCATCTTCTGTTTCAACTACTTTTTCCAGCCCAGATAATTTTTCACCTTGACCTAAATTAATCAGCGTCACGCCTTGTGCCGCACGCCCCATATCACGAATCTCTTTCACACGTGTACGTATCAGCACGCCACCAGTTGTAATCAACATAATCTCGTCTTCTGCACTCACTAATCTAGCCGCAATCGCTTTACCATTACGTTCACTAATCGCAATTGCTTTTACGCCTTGTGTACCCCGACCTGAATGACGGAAATCGGATAATATCGTCCGTTTACCGTAACCATTTTCAGTTGCAACCAATACCGACTGCTGATCATCGTCAGCAATCAACAACGACAACACTTGCTGACCAGCGGCAAGTTTCATGCCGCGCACACCGCGCGTAGCACGACCCATTGGGCGCACATCATCTTCGCTAAACCAAACCGCTTTACCACCATCAGATACTAAAACAACGTCATTTTTACCATTCGTAATTTCAGCGCCAATCAGATAATCACCCTCATCTAACTTAATGGCAATAATGCCTGATTTACGGGGTTTATTAAACTCGGTTAATGCTGTTTTCTTAACGGTGCCTTTGGCTGTTGTCATGAAAATATATTCATTCTCAGTAAACGCTTTTACTGGCAGTATGGCGTTAATTTTTTCACCTTCTGCTAACGGGAATAAATTAACAATCGGTTTACCACGACCAATTCGACTACCTTGCGGCACTTCATACACTTTCAACCAATAGACTTGTCCCAGGCTGCTAAAACATAAAATATAATCATGGGTATTGGCAATAAATAACTTATCAATAAAGTCATCTTCTTTTGTTGGCGCGGCTGTTTTACCTCGACCACCGCGTTTTTGAGCACGGTATTCTTCTAACAACTGTGATTTTACGTAACCGGTATGCGACAGAGTTACCACGACATCTTGTGGTGTAATTAAATCTTCTAGTGATAAGTCTTGTGTGTTTTCAACAATTTCACTGCGTCGCTTATCACCAAAACCTTTACCTATTTCAGTCAATTCATCTTTAATCATTGTTGTGACACGGTGCGCGTTTGCCAAAATATCCAATAAGTCAGCGATCACATCCATCACTTCTTTATATTCATTAACAACTTTATCCTGCTCTAAGCCGGTTAAACGTTGCAAACGCATCTGTAGAATTTCTTGCGCTTGTACACCAGAGAGTTTGTAGCCAGTCGGCGTTAAGCCAAAGTCGACCGACAAACCATCAGGGCGTGAGGCCTCCATTGCCGCACGTTTGAGCATTTCCTCGACTACTGGCGATGTCCATGCGCGCTCCATTAATTTTTCTTTTGCTTCTGGTGGTGTTGGCGCAGCTTTAATGATGGCAATCATTTCATCCACATTCGCTAAAGCAACAGCCAAGCCTTCCAACACATGACCTCGATCGCGTGCTTTTCTTAATTCAAAAACAGTTCTACGCGTAATCACCTCGCGACGATGACGCAAGAATGCTTCAAGAATTTGCTTGAGGTTTAATAAACGAGGCTGACCATCTAACAAAGCAACCATATTCATACCAAAGGTATCTTGTAATTGCGTTTGCTTATAGAGATTATTCAACACAACTTCTGGCACTTCACCACGCTTTAATTCAATGACAACGCGCATACCAGACTTGTCAGATTCATCACGTAAATCAGAAATGCCTTCGATTTTTTTATCATTGACTAACTCTGCTATTTTCTCAATTAAGGTCTTTTTATTTACTTGATATGGTAGTTCATCAATAATAATGGATTGACGGTTACCGCCTTTATCCATATCTTCAAAATGGGTGCGGCCACGCATCACAACGCGCCCACGACCTGTGCGATACCCCTCTTTAACACCCGTTGTGCCATAGATAATGCCGGCCGTTGGGAAATCAGGCGCAGGGATTAAATCAATTAATTCATCTACTGTTGTTTCTGGATTTTCTAGCAAAGCTAGACAAGCCTCCAACACTTCATTTAAATTATGCGGTGGGATATTAGTCGCCATCCCCACAGCAATTCCAGAGCTACCATTAATCAGCAAATTAGGAATACGCGCAGGCATAATAAGTGGTTCATTTTCAGAGCCATCATAGTTTGGGCCAAAGTCTACGGTTTCTTTTTCGATATCTGCAAGTAGCTCATGTGCAATTTTTGCCATACGAATTTCTGTGTATCGCATTGCAGCCGCGTTATCGCCATCAACCGAACCAAAGTTACCTTGCCCATCGACTAACATATAGCGTAATGAAAAGTCCTGCGCCATACGCACAATAGTGTCATAGACCGCCGTATCACCATGCGGATGGTATTTACCAATCACATCACCAACAATACGCGCTGATTTTTTATATGGCTTATTGTAGTCGTTGCCTAACTCATGCATCGCATACAATACACGTCTATGTACAGGCTTGAGTCCATCGCGCACATCTGGTAACGCTCTTCCCACAATCACGCTCATCGCATAATCCAAGTAAGAACGACGCATTTCGTCTTCTAAGCTAATCGGCAGGGTTTCTTTTGCGAATTGATCCATGTTTTATTCCGTTTTTGATATAAGATAGCAACTTTTTATAAGTGCATTTTTATAAGATGTTTAATCATCAAATTTTAGCATGTTTACGTTATGAAGGCAGTCTTTTCAGTAATTATTCACTTAACAAAACGGGGCTTAAAGCCCCGTTTTGTTATGGTTGTACAAATTAAGAAGTTAATAATCCAAGATCGGCCATTAAATCATCTTCATGCTCCAATCCTACTGCAATCCGAATTAAACTGTCTTTAATCCCAGAGGCTTCTCTTGCTTCGCGGGTAATGCGACTGTGTGTTGTTGTTGCGGGATGTGTAATGGTACTTTTAGCATCGCCTAGATTCGCGGTAATCGATATCATCTCTGTTGCGTCAATCACCGCCCAAGCTGCTTGCTGTTCAGTTTGCCCCTTTTTAGGCTTCACTTCAAAACTCACTATACCGCCGCCATTGGTTTGCTGGTGCATTGCAAGCTCGTGTTGAGGATGTGATTGAAGCCCAGGGTAAAATACGCGAGCAACTTGCGGCTGAGCTTCTAACCAAGCCGCCAAGTTCATCGCCTTACGTGCATGTGCCTCCATTCGGATAGGTAAAGTTTCCAACCCCTTCAAAAAGACCCAGGCGTTAAATGCGCTCATGGTTACGCCTGCTGTACGTAAATATGCATAAACAGGCTCCATTAATACCGTTGAGCCAAGTACAGCACCACCCAAACAACGCCCTTGCCCATCAATATATTTGGTTGCTGAATGAATAATAATATCAGCACCCAATGCCAATGGTCGCTGGATTGCAGGTGTACAAAAACAATTATCTACTACTAAATACACGCCCGCTTGGTGCGCAATATTTGCTAGCGCTTGAATATCACAGACCTCAGTTAATGGATTTGACGGTGTCTCAACAAAAAATAATTTAGTTTTTGGCGTAATGGCCGCTTGCCATGCTGCTGAATCAGTTAATGACACTAACGTCACCTCCAGCCCCCAACGTTTTAATATATTAGTGAATAATTGTACCGATGTGCCGAAAATACTTTGTGATGCAACCACATGATCGCCTGTTGAGCACAAGCCCATCACGCACGCCAAAATTGCAGACATGCCACTAGCGGTGGCCACACATTGCTCTGCCCCCTCCATTGCAGCAAGCTTATCTTGAAATGCCGTCACTGTTGGATTGGTAAAACGGGAGTAAATATTGCCTTGCTCCTCTCCACTAAATCGAGCTGCAGCTTGGGCGGCACTTTCAAACCTAAAACTAGAGTTCAAAAATATAGCCTCAGAATTTTCACCCAAGGCAGTTGGTGCGTTGCCAGCTCGAACACTGATTGTATCTGGATGGTATTTTTTATTCATCTACTTCTCTTTATCATCGTTTAATCGTCATAACTGTTAATCATCAAGTCGCAGCTAGGCACTAAAAAACCCGCATTAGCGTGTTGGCTAAAGCGGGTTTTTTGTCTCGCTTTAGCAGAATTTATATTGCGCTCGCAAGCTGAGTTAGGCTTTGTTTAATGTTGGCCACTCAAATCAGCGCACTTTTATTTAACGCCCAAATCTGACGAATGTCAAGCTCCGTGCCCTGCCAGTTCTTCCTCTTCAGTACCAACCAAATTCAAATCCATTTGTGTGGTTGAGTTGGGTGGTCTCACTGTTTGAGTTAAATCACCGCGCAAGGTTTCAATACGGTTTAAATAAACCGCATCAATATCACCTGTTACATAGTGCCCATCAAAACAACTAGAATCAAAGTCTTTAATTTTCGGATTCAATGCAAGTATATTATCTTCTAAGGCTTTTAAATCTTGATAAATCAAAGCATCGGCACCAATCTCTTCACAGATTTGTTGATCTGTACGATCTGTTGCTAACAATTCATCGCGACTTGGCATATCAATGCCATATACATTGGGAAAGCGAACTGGTGGCGCAGCAGAAGCAAAATATACTTTTCGAGCACCTGCATCACGTGCCATTTGTACAATTTGTTTTGACGTTGTACCTCTCACAATTGAGTCATCAATCAGCAGTACATTTTTACCCTCAAATTCGACTTTAATTGGGTTTAATTTTTGCCGCACTGACTTTTTACGTAATGCCTGACCAGGCATAATAAAGGTGCGTCCAATATAACGATTTTTAATAAATCCTTCTCGGTACTCCAACCCTAATGCAATCCCCACTTGCAGCGCACTTGGGCGGCTGGTATCGGGAATTGGAATGACCACATCAATATCTAAATGTCCCCATTCTCGTTTTATTTTTTCTGCTAGACTGGCGCCCATATCGAGGCGTGTTTGATAGACCGAAACACCATCAATGAGAGAGTCAGGTCTGGCTAAGTAAACATACTCAAAAATACAGGGTGTTAGTTGTGGGTTTTCAGCACATTGCTTACTAAATAAATTACCATCCATATCAATGAATATTGCCTCGCCAGGCTCAACATCTCGCATCAAGGTAAATCCAAGCACATCAAGTGCAACACTTTCAGAAGCAACAATATATTCTGATCCTTTTTCTGTATCCATTTTCCCAATGACTAATGGACGAATACCATGTGTATCGCGGAAGGCAAGCAATCCAAAATCAGCAATCATGGCCACAACCGCATAAGCGCCTTTGCAACGACGGTGAACATTGGTAACAGCATCAAAAACCATATCGTTATTGAGCACTGCACTTTTAGAAGTCTTTTCAATTTCATGCGCTAACACATTCAGCAATACTTCAGAATCTGACGTTGTATTGATATGCCGCAAATCCTGCTTAAAGATTTCTGATTTCAGTTGTTCAGAGTTGGTGAGATTGCCGTTATGTCCTAGCACAATGCCAAATGGAGAGTTAACATAAAACGGCTGTGCTTCGGCAGCGCTGGAAGATCCTGCTGTTGGGTACCGCACATGTGCGATCCCTGCGTTACCAATCAAGCTTCGCATGTGTCTGGTTTGAAATACATCTTTAACTAAACCATTACTTTTATGCATAAAAAAAGTATTCCCATCACAAGTAACGATGCCAGCAGCATCTTGACCTCGATGCTGTAATACCAATAAACCGTCGTACAACAGTTGATTGACTGGATTTTTACCTACAACTCCTATAATTCCACACATATGATGGCATCATCCTTAAAAAACTAAGCTATTTAATCACAAAATTAATCATATTTAACATGCTTGCTGACACCTTCAGGCAACCACGGCAATACTGATTTTACTAATATTTCAAGTGGATCACTTAATAGCGCATCAGTCCACATTTGTTCTTTTGGTAAATTGGTTAATCCCGCTAAAAAAACCAATAGACAAGCGATTAACAATCCTTTTGCAAACCCAAAAAGCACACCAAAAAATCGATTTAACCAACCCAAGCCTATTTTACTCACCATGCTAGAAATTGCCATCGCTAGTAGACCAGTTAGAAACAATACTGCGATTAATATAATCAAAAAAGCGATGAGTGTTTTTAATGCTTCTGTCGGAATCCCCTCAGGAAGAAAATCGGCCAGCATCACTGAGTATGCTTTAGAAACATAAAAAGCAACAAACCATCCTACAATCGCCAGCATCTCTTTAACAGCACCTCGCATCATGCTAACCACTACGGATAAAACAATAATGGCTATAACAATATAGTCGAAACTGGTCAAACGATAGTTTCCTTATTTTTGACTAACGACCATGCCGGTAAGCCCAGCATCTTTAATATTCTCAAGCGCGATAATTGCATCATTCTTACCAACAAATGTGGTTGTACGTAATCGTGTTTTTTCGCCTGTTTCAGTCGTTAGTTTTTCAATAACTGATTGATAGCCTAGCTCATCTAATTTCAATTGTAGTTTTTTAACATTTTCTGGGTCAGAAAAAACACCTATTTGTACATAAAATTGATTCGATACATTTTGTGAAGGGACTTTTGTAGCATCGATGACTGGCATTACTTTGATGTCTGTTATTGGCTCATCAACTATTTTTGTTGTTTCTTTAGGTTGATTAGCCGTCACTTGACTGTCTAGCTTAGCCATTTTTTCAGGCGGCTCAATCGCATCAGGCTTTTCTGGCGCAATCACAATGTCTGTGGGCGTATTATCATTAATTTCAGTAGGCGCATTATCTGGAAGTGTCTCATTTGAAATAACGATCGCAATTTCTTGCGATGTGTTGGATAAGGCACGATCTTTTAACAAAACAGGCAACAATGTAATCATGAGCAACACTAAGGCAATTGCACCCACTAAACGGCGTCGTGCGCGTTTTTTAAAAATCAACTCTAGATCAGATTGATCGCCCTGCATTTACACCCCTTGAACATTTAAAGCATCGATGGCATCGGCTACCGTGTAGAACGAACCAAATACGATTATTCTATCATTTTTATCAGCCTCTTTACAGGCAGCTTCTAAAGCTTCCGCAACGCGGTGAAAGACTTTTGTTAGGCCATTTTTTGCTTTTGGCTGCAAATACTGGATTAAATCATCTGCCGTTGCACCTCGCGCATGATGATTATCGGCCAAATACCAAATAGAGATATAAGGTAAAAGTGCATTAACCACTTGTTCAATATCCTTATCTGCAAGCATGGCAAAAACGCCTAATGTTCGTCCTTGATGGCTATTATTTTTAAGGTTATTCGCCAAAGATAACGCTGCTTGCGGATTGTGGGCGACATCTAAAATAATGTCAGGATTTTGACTAACTTGATAAAATCGCCCAAGTAAGGTAACTGTTTTTAGCGTTTCATCAATCGCCTCCATTTTTACTGGGAGCTGTTGGTTTAATTGTTCTACTGCACAAATGGCACATGCTGCATTATTGAGCTGAAAATCGCCTTGTAATGCTAATGGCGACATGGATAAAGTAAGGTCTGACGTTTGATATTGCCAGCCATTTGGCGATGATTGCACAAAAAAGTCACGATTAATCAAATGTAGATCTGCACCAATGGTATTAGCGTGATGAATGACTGTCTGAGGAGGATTCACATCTCCGCAAATTGCTACCTTATGCGGACGATAAACGCCTGCTTTTTCCGCACCTATTTTTTCCCGCGTATCGCCTAAATACTCTAAATGATCTAAATCGACACAGGTAATAATAGCGCAACTTGGTTCAAATACATTCACTGCATCCAAGCGGCCACCCATACCAACCTCTAGAACAGCAACATCCAAATGAGATTGTTCAAAATGCCACATTGCAGCTAATGTCCCCATTTCAAAGTAAGTCAGCACTACATCACCGCGCGCACGTTCAACGGCAGAAAAAGCGACACATAATTCCTCATCAGAAGCCTCTTGATGATTAACTCGAACACGCTCGTTATAACGCTTTAAATGAGGGGAAGTATAAGCACCGACACGATACCCAGCAGCAAGATAGATTTGCTCTAGCATGGCGCAAGTGGAACCTTTCCCATTGGTGCCAGCAATACTAATAATGGGAAATTGTGGTGACAAACCTAACCGACAAGCCACTTCACTGACGCGATCTAAACCCATCGCGATAGATTTGGGGTGTAGTGCTTCTATATACGTCAACCACTTCGCAAGTGATTGTGGCTGGGCAAGTAAATCATTCACAAGTAATCGCCAAACAAATATGAACGTTTAAACAGCGTGCATTAAATTAGATAACAAATTATGTAATTTCTCTCGCATTTCGCGTCGATCAATAATTAGATCAATTGCTCCATGCTCAAGTAAAAATTCGGCACGCTGAAAACCATCTGGCAGCGTTTCGCGTACTGTCTGCTCAATCACACGTGGTCCAGCAAACCCAATCAGGGCATTCGGTTCGGCAATGATAATATCACCCAACATAGCAAAGCTGGCTGATACCCCGCCCATTGTAGGATCAGTCAAAATTGAAATAAAGGGCAATCGAGCTTCAGAGAGCTTTGTTAACGCTGCACTTGTTTTTGCCATTTGCATTAATGACAATAAGCCTTCTTGCATACGCGCACCGCCACTGGCTGCTATACAAATAAATGGGCTTTTGTTTTCAATTGCAGCATTAACACCCCGCACAAAACGCTCTCCGACTACCGATCCCATTGAGCCACCCATAAATTTAAATTCAAAAGCAGCAACAACAACTGGCATTTCTAGAATTGCACCTTGCATCACAATTAAAGCATCCATTTCTTTAACTGTTTTTTGTGCCTCTTTCATGCGCTCAGTATATTTTTTACTATCTTGAAATTTTAAGGAATCGATAGGTGCTACATTTGCACCAATTTCTGTTTGACCTCCTTTATCTAACAAGAAGCCAATTCTAGCTCTCGCTGAAATGCGATTATGATGGTCACATTGTGGACAGACTTCTGCATTGCCTTCCAAATCCGTTTTATATAATACGGACTGGCATGCATCGCACTTGCTCCATAAACCCTCGGGCATGCTGCGCTTTTGTACTTTACCCACTACATGTTGAATCTTTTGTGGAATTTTATCTAACCAACTCATTGCTCACCCCAATATTGATCTAATCGATTGCTACGCGCAATTCTTCTATTAATGCACGAATGTTTGCAAACAAGTTTTCTTCCGTTGATTGCTCTATCGTTAATACTGTGCGACTTCCAACGACAACAGCATCAGCAAAGGCAGCTACAGATTTTGCTGTTGCTGCATCTTTAACGCCAAAGCCAACGCCAACAGGCAAGTTGGTTTGTTTTCGAATATTGGCAACACGTGCTTTTACTTCTTCAACATCCAAATTAGCTGCACCAGTCACACCTTTTAACGAAACATAGTATAAAAAGCCTGTGGCTTGCTTTACTACTAAATCAATGCGTTTTTCTTCTGTTGTAGGTGACAGTAAAAAAATACTATCAATACCATGCTGATTAAGTTCAGTAATAAAGCCGTCACACTCTTCAGGCGGATAATCCACTGTTAATACACCATCAACACCAGACTCTTTAGCACTTGCTGCAAAAATCGCAGTGCCCATTGCCTCAATTGGATTAGCATAACCCATCAATACAACAGGGGTACGGTCATCTGTCAGGCGAAATTCTTTTACCAATGCTAACACTGTACGCAAACCAATTTTGTGTGCGAGCGCCCTCTCACTTGCTCGCTGAATAACGGGGCCATCTGCCATTGGGTCAGAAAATGGCACCCCTAGCTCTATAATATCTGCACCTGATGCAACCATCGTATGCATCAATTCAACCGTGAATTTTGGATGCGGATCACCTGCTGTGATGTAAGGAATAAGTGCTTTTTTATTGTTTGCTTTTAATGCAGCAAACGTAGATTGTATTCTTGACATAAATTGATTCTGATATAGATTTATAGAGTGATATTTGCAAGCTGAGCTACTGTATTGATGTCTTTATCGCCTCGGCCAGACAGATTGATTAAGATAATCTCATCTTTACGCATTGTTTTAGCCATTTTTTCGGCATGGGCCAATGCATGGCTCGATTCCAATGCAGGTATTATGCCCTCTGTGCGACACAAACTATGAAATGCAGTCATCGCCTCATCATCGGTTATACCAACATATTCCGCACGCTTAATATCTTTTAACCAAGCATGCTCAGGGCCAACACCTGGATAATCTAAACCAGCAGAAATTGAATGTGTTTCAACAATGTTGCCGTCTTGATCTTGCATTAAGTAAGTTCTATTTCCGTGCAACACCCCAACATCACTATTGGTACTTAAGGGCGCCGCATGCCGCCCAGTTTCTAGGCCATCTCCAGCCGCCTCAACACCAATTAAACGTACATTTGGCACATCAATATAGGGATAAAAAATGCCCATCGCATTTGAACCGCCACCAACACAAGCAACAACCGCATCCGGTTGACGGCCTACCATATCTTGCATTTGTTGTTTTGCTTCAATGCCAATCACTGCTTGAAAATCACGGACCATCATAGGATAAGGATGCGGACCAGCAACAGTACCAATAATATAAAACGTATCTGAAATATTAGTAACCCAATCACGCATGGCTTCATTTAAAGCATCTTTTAACGTTTTGGATCCACTTTCCACAGGCACCACTGTTGCACCAAGCAACTTCATTCTAAACACATTGGGGGCTTGGCGTTTAACGTCCTCACTACCCATGTACACCACACATTTAAGCCCTAGTCGCGCTGCAATTGTAGCCGTTGCAACTCCATGCTGGCCTGCGCCCGTTTCTGCAATCACTCTGGGTTTGCCCATGCGCTTTGCCAATAAAGCTTGGCCGATGGTGTTATTCACTTTATGTGCACCGGTATGATTGAGATCTTCGCGTTTTAAATAGATTTGGGCACCACCAACTTTATCAGACCATCGTTGTGCATGGTAAATCGGACTAGGCCTTCCAACGAAATGTTTTAAGTCATAGGCATATTCGGCCAAAAAGGCAGGATCATGCCGATACTTTTCATACATGAGACGTAGTTCATCTAGTGCTTCAACCAATGTTTCTGCAACAAAAGAACCTCCAAATTGACCAAAATGACCTCTTTCGTCTGGCATATCGTATAACTGCATAACTTACCCTTTGCTTTTGGTGTACGTGAATGACACCAAATTAATCATTTTCATAAATTGCGTTCAATCGTTTCAAGCATTAATTGCCGCCATAAACGCGGCTATCTTTTGTGTATCTTTAATACCTTTACTTTGCTCAACACCACCACTCACATCAACGGCAAACGGCCGCACATGATGTATCGCTTGCTTTACATTCTCTGGCGTTAAGCCACCAGCTAGAATAATGGGTTTAGGCAATTGTTTGGGAATTAAATTCCAATCAAATACCAAACCAGTACCGCCAACCGCAACATCAGAATATGCATCTAAGAGCAGCGCTTTAGCATTTGCATAGTCATGTGCATATTGTATCAAATTTGTGTCAGGTTTAACGCGAATTGCCTTTAAATAAGGTAATCCGTATTGTGTGCACGCGGGCTCGAGCTCGTCTCCATGAAATTGCAATAAGTCTATCCGTACATTTGACAACACCGCATTGATCTCTTGTTGACTAGCATTAACGAATAAAGCAACAACACTAACAAAAGGCGGCAATGCTGCACTAATCAAGGCCGCCTGAGCAACACTTACACAACGTGGACTGGGCGCATAAAACACCAAACCAATGGCGTCTGCGCCATGTCGAACTGCACATAATGCATCTTCTACCCGAGTAATACCACAAATTTTGGTTCGTGTTCGCATAAATCTTGCCACATAGTTGATTGATAAAGATGTAAGACTATCTTAAAGCGGTCATATTGTCACAATTTCATCGCAATCATGCAGGCTAAATAACTGTAATGACGCGTTCATTGCTTGGCAATTGCCACCGTTCATCGTAGCTAACTCCAGTTAAATACAAGCCATTCGCTGAAAATGTTGGTGGGGAAATCGTTCTATCTTGTTGCAAAAGTAAATCGCGAATGAATGACGGCGGGTTTTTTCCATTACCCACATAAATCAATGCACCCAGCATATTACGAACTTGGTGTTGTAAAAATGCATTAGCCGCAAACTTAAAAATAAATTTTTCATCAAATTGTTCTACACTTGCTTGGTATATCGTTCTTACTGCTGTATTGGCTTGACATTCGCTTGCTCTAAAGGCGCTAAAGTCATGCTCTCCAATTAAATAGTGAGCAGCTTCTTGCATTGTTTTTAAATTGAGTGGCAGATGATACCAACCTGCTTTGGTGGCTAAAATAGCCGGGGCAACTGAATGATTAACTAATAAATACTGATAACTGCGTCGCTGTGCTGAAAATCTTGCGTGAAAATCATCCATAACAGTTTTAGACCAAATCACTCGCACCGCATTAGGTAGTAATGCATTAACACCGCGCAGCCATGCGTTCTCAGGTCGATTAGCTGTCGTATCAAAGTGTACAACTTGCATCAGCGCATGGACACCAGCATCTGTTCTGCCAGCGGCATGCAAGCGTATTGGATGCTGTGCAATGGCGCAAATTGCAGCTTCCAAGACATCTTGTACGCCACATCTATTAGGCTGGCTTTGCCATCCACAGTAGTTTGACCCATCGTACTCTATACCCAATACAATTCGCATGTATCAACCTAAATAGAGGGTTACCATGAATAATAAAGCCATCAGCACAATGACAACATAGTCCATCGTAGCCTGCGGTGGATTTTCTAATGCTATCGCCAAATCCATGTCCGGCACCTCAGTTGCCTCTTGGGTTAAATACTGTGAAATACTGTTTGTTAACGATAGTCGATCCGCCTTTGGTTGTTGCAATTCTACATAGTGCAATGTTAACCAAAGTCTTGCAGCAAAACGTTGCACATCAACGCCGCAGTAAGTCAATGGCTGTATTAAAAAGTAAATGCCAGATATTAATTGCTGTTTACTATTCTGCATCAGTATGAGTGATAGCAATGCAAGTAAACTTGCAATTCTGAGCACTTGTTCTAACCCCATCAACAACCCTTCATAAGTTGGCTTAAAAACAATAGTCGAAATAATGACATGTTCACCGGGTGTATTAAATGCAAAAATACTAAACATCACCAAGTAAAACCATTTCAAACGAAAGCTTAGACGAAAGTAATGTCGATTATTAACATATATCAATAAGACAAATAAAATTGGCAACAGTAGCAATAAAGTCGTCAGCTGCCAATAATTGATCAGTAACGCGAAAATAAAAAAAGTAATTAACTGTGTTTTAGTAGTTACTTGATACAAATCATGCTCCTACGATGAGCCAATCTCATATTACGTGACCATTCATATAAAAAGCCGAGCAAAAGCCCGGCTTTCAGAATCAACAAAGATTAAGCCAGTGAGGCCAACATTTGATCGGCGCGTTTACGCTGGCTAATGCTGCCTTCTTTTAACACTTCTTCTAATAATTCTCTGGCTCCATCTTTATCTTCCATATCAATATAAGCCGCGACCAATTCAAGTTTTGTCTCAACTTCCTCTTGCGCTGGCGTCATCACGTCTTCATCAATCATCTCTTCTTCAACCTGCTGTGAAACGTTATCAACAAAAGATAGCTCATCATCCATATCTAAGGAAATGTCCGATACATCCAATACATTATTAGTGTGAGCAGTGTTAACTTCGTTTTGATTATCCTTATCCACACCGAGGTCAAACCCTACTTCGCTGTTATCATTATCTTCTTGCAGTTGTAATGTTTTTGCATCAGCGCCTAAGTCAGCTTCATTAAAGCTCGCGCCTGCAGCAATATCTCTATCTTTCTGTCCGGCATCTTTTAGACTCATGGTTTCAATATCTTGGTTGCGTGTACTTTCTGTTTCTATCGTTGGAAAATCTAAACTAGGTATACTACTAATCACTTTTTTTATTTCTTGATCGCCGGTGTCTGAGGCATTTAAGTCAAATGAAAGCGCCTGCTCCTGTTCATCGAAATTTTCAAGATCTTTATTTTGGCGCGATGCCAATTCGGTTATATCACTATCGACTCTTGCAACCGCAGGATTATCCGTACTAACATTGTCTGATACTGAAAAATCTAAATCAACTTCTGCCGCCAATGGGGAGTCAGAGAAATCTGAAAAATCCAGTGGATCTTCAGATGGCAAATCTATTTGCGGTGCTTTTTCAATAAAATCTGATGTGTCAGTGTTGGTTTTAACACTATTAGATACAGGAAAATCAGCTTCAGATATCTCATCAACCGTATCATTTGTTTTTTGATAAAGCGGATTATTTGGCTCTAATTTAGCCCCCATCTCTATCACTTTTGACCATATTGGATTATCACCACCTAAGCTTACATACAATTCACTCGCAGTGGTTTCAAATGAAATGGTATTTTTATTAGCCGCATACATTTCTAATAATTTCAGATGTAATTCATAGCGTTGCGGTTCTTTTGATATTGCATCTTTTAGAATTTCTTCAGCTTGTGCATCGCGACCATACGCCATATAGACTTCTGCTTCAGCAATTGGATCAACGTCATTTGTATCAATTAAACCATTGCTAGCACTATGGGAGAAATCAGTTAAAAATGAAGTATCGCCTGTGGTTAGTGTGCCTGTCGCTGTATCACCAATAATGGTACTGGCTTTTAAACTACCGGATGTCATGATTCCCTGCTCAAAGTCATCAAGTTTTTTACTTCGCTTGTTTCTAAAGTACAACCAGAGAGCAACCAAGAGAATCACTAACGCTAGCAAGGCGGCTATGAGCGCTTGATTGAAATTTGTTAGCTTATCTAAACCACTTTCAAGCATGTTAGAAAAGAAGTTTGGTTGCTTTTCATTAGACAGCTTAGCACTTGGAGCCATCACTGGCGCTGACTTTTCAGACGTATCGACTGTCGGCTGGTTATCACCCGCTTGTTCTGTCGCTTGTTCTTGCGCGTTTAACATTGCATTGTTTTTAAGCGCCAACAATTTTTGCATGTCTTCAATTTGTTTTTCTAATGCAGCAGTTCTCTCCTCCGCTTCTTTAAGTCCTTTTTCACGTGCAGTAATTTCTTCTTGAAGCGCGGTTATTTTAGCGTTGGCATTTGCTTCTAATTGATTGATATCGGCAGTCGATAATTTCACAACATCTTTGGTGGCACTCTTAACACCAGACAGCTCTTCAGTAGCCGATTTTATTTTGCCACTAGTTGATGGCCCAGTTTCAGCATTAAGCTCTGGTGCTTTTTGCAAAACAACTTCAGCCAGTTTGTTACGATAATTATTCCAATCTGTTGTTTGTAGCTTTATTTCTTGATGAGCATATTGAGTTGTTATTTTACTGAGCGCCTCTTGGGAAGGTGCTTGTAAAATTTTACCGACTTTGAGTCGATTCATATTTTTACCATCAAATGCATCAGGATTTGCTTCAAAAAGTGTAACCAGCACCTGCGCTAAACTCACCCCTGGCTGTTGCATACTACGTGCAACCTTGTAGAGCGTATCACCCCTTTTCGTTAAATGCTCTTGAATCGCTGGCGCAAATGTTGGCTCTTCAGCACTGTCATTAAGGTCAGGCATTTCAACAGTGTCTTTATCCACACGCTTGGTGGTTGGTGCCTGTATTTGACTTGGGCTGGACTCATCAATTGGCGGATCTAATAGTAAAGTATATTGCCTAGTAACACGACCATTACTCCACTCTGCCACTACAAGCAAATCTAAAAAGGGTTCTAAAACAGGGCTAGCAGACGTCAGTACCAAGGTATTGCGACCAGCATCTGTGTTGATACGCAGTTTAACCTCATCATGTAGCGGTAATCTTGTTAATCCTTGTTCAGCGTACGCGGCTTTTGTGTCTAGCTTTGTTTTTAAAGTTGCAAGCTCAGTAGATGTAACCGACAAGAGTTCAACACTTGCCTGCAAGGGCTCTCCAAGTGAGGACGTGACATTAACAGAACCAAGCCCTACCGCTAGTGCGGAGAAAGGCAGTCCTATTAAAAACAAAATAATTGCTATTTTCTTTATTGCTGAGAAATACACTATTTCACCTTAAAATTCAGATGCTTAAATCGTTAAGATTATCGCCATTTATAAACAAAAACAAGCTAACACCAATTAGTGAGAGATGCAAGCGCGTTACCGTTACGTTTTATATCGCTTGGGTTGTTAATGAATACTGTCTCTTTTTACACAAATACATTTTATTGGTCATGCACCAATATACGCAACATACGCCTTAATGGCTCTGCCGCACCCCATAACAGCTGATCACCAACACTAAACGCTGACAAATACGTCTCCCCCATTGCCAGTTTGCGTAAGCGTCCAACTGGCGTTTTCAGTTGTCCGGTAACAGCGGCTGGCGATAGTGATTCTACAGTTGTATCTCGATGATTTGGAATCACTTCTGTCCAATCATTGGCTTCGCTCAACATTTGCTCTATTTCATTTAACGGCACATTTTGCTTCAACTTAAGCGTAAACGCTTGGGAGTGACAGCGCATTGCACCAATACGCACACATAGGCCGTCAATTGGGATTGGATTATTAAGGCGACCAATGATTTTATTGGTTTCAACGCCACCTTTCCACTCTTCTTTACTTTGTCCATTTGCCACTTCCTTGTCAATCCAAGGAATTAAACTACCTGCTAGCGGAACACCAAAGTGATCCGTTGGCATACGCTCTGATTGAATTGTTTCTGCCACCCGTTTATCAATCTCTAGTATAGCTGATGCTGGATTGGCCAATAAGCCTTGAACAGAAGCATGAACAGCCCCCATTTGCGCAATTAACTCACGCATATTTTGCGCGCCAGCACCAGAAGCGGCTTGGTAAGTCATAGAAGTTGCCCACTCAATCAAATCGGCTTTGAAAAGACCATGCAATGACATCAACATAAGTGAAACAGTACAGTTTCCACCAATCCAATTTTTACCACCTGTATGTAATGCCTCTTTGATAACATGCATATTAACTGGATCAAGCACAATCACAGCCTCTTTTTCCATACGTAATGTCGACGCCGCATCTACCCAATGCCCATCCCAGCCATCAGCTCTAAGCTTTGGATAAATATCAGTGGTGTAATCACCGCCCTGGCAAGACACAATCACATCCATGACTTTTAATTCTGCAATATTGTTTGCATCTTTCAAGGCAGGCGAGTGCTTGCCTACATCGGGCGCATCAGCACCTATCTGAGAAGTGGTAAAAAATTGTGGTTCTATATCCGCAAAATCATTTTCTTGGATCATACGCTGCATCAGCACAGAGCCCACCATGCCACGCCAACCAACAAATCCTACTTTCAACATACTTTATCCAATTCTTTTAACCTAATTTTGAGTCAATGTCGTTTTAATCAATTTATTTTGTTGATTTTTGAACCGCTTCACCAGCTTTTTCTAAGTCTTTACCTAACCCATGAACAGTATTGCAAGCCGACAACAGCCCCATTAAACCAATCAGAACCAATAAACGAACCATCATCATGCCTCCGTTAATCTCTAAAATTACCAAATTTAAGCGGGAAATCTGTAATACTTTTTTTTACCAATGCAATGGCCTCTTGCAAAATATCACGCTTAGCACCATTTACACGGACTGCATCACCTTGAATACTGGCCTGCACTTTCATACCGCTATCTTTAATGGCTTTGACAATTCTTTTAGATAAGTCACTGTCAATCCCATCTTTCACAACCAACTCTTGCTTTGACTTGCTGCCAGAAATTGTTTGCACATCTTTATGCTCCAAGCGCTTTGATGAGTCAGGCTCTTTCTTTTCCATCGCTGGTAACAGTATGTCTTTAATCTGATTTAGCTGGAACTCATTATCACCAAACAAAGTAATCACAGCATCTTTATCATTAAATTCAATTTTGGCCGATGTGCCCTTAAAGTCATATCGATTCGTAATTTGTTTTGCAGCGGTATCAATAGCATTGCTTAATGCCACTTTATCAACCTCTGATGTAATATCAAATGAAGGCATGTAGCTCCTTTCAGTAATTTCTATTATGCGTTGACTGAGCACTTATTTGCCACATAAGCAATCAGTCATTAATGTCATTCATAGTGGCAGACGTAATCCAAAGTTTCAACTGTCTCTATATCAAAACTGGTGTTGCCGCCAATCGCAAACTTATCGCCAGCTTGATACTTTTTCCAATCCGCTTGACCAGCCAAACGCACTTTACACACACCAGAATTAATTTCCATCAACTCAGGAGACTCGGTCTTAAAGGTCAATGTGCTTGGAAAAATCACGCCCAAGGTATTACGTGTGCCATTCGGAAATAGCACAGTATGACTCACACATTTACCATCAAAGTAAATATTCGCTTTCTTTTTTACACTTACGTTATCAAACTGAGCCATTTCAAATCTCCTAAATTTGTTTAACTATTATTATCGCAGAAAAGCAACCACCAGTAACGGCAATGTCCTGCTTATTGCTTTTAAAATCAACTACAGCTCTACATTGCTGCGACGATTTGATCGCCCATTTCAGAACAGCTGACTTTTTTCATGCCTTCTTCGTATATATCACCCGTACGATAACCTGCCGCCAATACTTTTTTCACTGCATTTTCAATACGCACAGCAGCCGCTTCATGATCAAAGCTATAACGTAGCATCATGGCAACTGAAAGAATCGTTGCGATTGGATTAGCTAGATTTTTACCTGCAATATCTGGGGCAGAGCCGTGCGAAGGTTCATATAACCCTTGCTTACTTGCATTAAGCGAAGCAGAGGCCAGCATACCGATAGAGCCTGTCAGCATGGATGCTTCATCAGATAAAATATCACCAAAAATATTGCCAGTCACCATCACATCAAACTGTTTGGGGTTACGAATTAACTGCATGGCGGCGTTATCCACATACATATGCGTTAACTCAACTTCGGGGTACTCTTTCGCGACATCAATCACAATTTCTTTCCAAAACTCTGTCGTTTCAAGCACGTTTGCTTTGTCTACAGAACACAGTTTTTTACCCCGTTTCATCGCGATACCAAAAGCCACATGTGCAATGCGGCGCACTTCTGACTCTTTATAAATCATGGTGTTAAAGCCTTCTCGCTCACCTTCTTCGTTCACACGCATGCCTCGTGGTTGACCAAAATAAACATCACCTGTGAGCTCACGTACAATCATAATATCCAAACCTGCAACGACTTCAGGTTTTAAGGTAGACGCATTAGCCAACTCTGGATATAACACTGCTGGTCGCAAGTTAGCAAATAAACCTAAGTCTTTACGAATCGCCAATAAGCCGCGCTCTGGGCGCAGCGGGCGGTCAAGATTGTCATATTGTGGGCCGCCCACAGCACCTAATAATACCGCATCCGCCGCACGGCAGATTTTTTGTGTGAACTCTGGGTATGGATGTCCATATTCATCATAAGCTTGACCACCGAGTGGCGCTTCTGTGAATTCCATTTCTAAACCTTCATTTTTCAAAACATCCAATACGCGCAACGCTTGTTTAACGATTTCTGGGCCAATACCATCACCTGGCAATACTGCAATTTTCATTGTCATCTATTTATCCTAATTATTTAAACTCTTTTGGTCGTCGTTCCCACGAAAGCGAGAATCCATTTTTTTGCTATTTAACGCCACTGGATTCCGTGTCTAGCACGCAATGACGGTATGTGTTTAAGCAAACAACCAAGGTTGGCTTTGTTTATGTTTCTCTTCGAAAGATTTAATCTTTTCAGCATGCAATAGGGTCAAGCCAATTTCATCCAAACCATTCAACAAGTTATGTTTTGAGGTTGGGTGAATGTCAAATGTAAACGTCTCGCCAGAAGGTAAAGTCACGGTTTGTGATGGTAAATCCACATTGAGGCTGTAGCCTTCAGTAGCAGCACATTCGTTAAACAACTTATCCACCATAGCGTGACTCGCCACAATTGGCAACATGCCATTTTTGTAGCAATTATTAAAGAAAATATCCGCATAGCTAGGCGCAATAATCACGCGGAAGCCATAATCTTCAATCGCCCAAGGCGCATGTTCACGCGAAGAGCCACAACCAAAGTTTTCACGCGCTAACATAATTTGCGCACCTTGGTAGCGTGGCTGGTTTAACACAAAATCTTTGTTTAATGGACGATTGCTACAATCCATGCCAGGTTCGCCGTGGTCTAGGTAACGCCACTCATCGAACAAATATGGGCCAAAGCCAGAGCGCTTAATACTCTTTAGAAACTGTTTTGGAATAATCGCGTCCGTATCAATATTGGCGCGGTCTATCGGGCAGGCTAAGCCTTTTAATTGGGTAAATGCTTTCATTTTTTGATTCCTTTTTACAAACTGCGCACGTCAACAAAATGACCTGCAACTGCCGCGGCAACCGCCATGGCTGGGCTCACCAAGTGCGTACGCCCGCCTTGACCTTGGCGACCTTCAAAGTTACGGTTAGAGGTTGATGCGCAGCGCTCACCTGGGCTAAGTCTATCAGCGTTCATGGCTAAACACATACTGCAACCTGGCTCGCGCCATTCAAAACCAGCTTCGATAAAAATCTTGTCCAAGCCTTCTTCTTCCGCCATGCGCTTTACCTGACCAGAACCTGGCACCACCATCGCAAGTTGAATTGAACCGGCTACTTTTTTACCTTTAGCAACGACTGCGGCAGCACGTAAATCTTCAATGCGGCTATTGGTGCAAGAGCCAATAAAAATTTTATCCAGTTTGATGTCTTCAATCGGCGTATTCGCTGTTAAGCCCATGTATTTCAATGCGTTTTCAATGCTGGTACGCTTAGTGGCGTCTTTTTCTTGCGCAGGGTCTGGCACGCGGCCACCCACTGGCAATACTTGCTCGGGCGAGGTACCCCAAGTGACTTGTGGTGCTATATCAGCGCCATTTAATTCCACCACACTATCAAACGTAGCATCCGCATCGGTGGCTAGTGTGTTCCAATACACCACTGCTTTTTCCCAATCGGCGGCTTTTGGCGCATATTGGCGACCTTTTAAGTAATCAGCTGTTTTAGAGTCTGGTGCAATAATGCCAGCGCGCGCACCTGCTTCAATCGCCATATTGCAAATCGTCATACGTCCTTCCATCGAAAGATTGCGAATCACTTCGCCACCAAATTCAATCGCAAAACCATTACCGCCAGCTGTACCAATTTTGCCAATCACGGCCAATGCCACGTCTTTTGCCGTTACACCCACACCCAATGCGCCATCTACACGCACCAACATGCGTTTTGATTTTTTGGCGATTAGCGTTTGCGTGGCTAATACGTGCTCAACTTCTGAAGTGCCAATGCCGTGCGCTAACGCGCCAAATGCACCGTGTGTAGAAGTGTGGCTATCACCACACACCACTGTCATGCCGGGCAAGGTCGTACCGTTTTCTGGTCCAATCACATGAATAATACCTTGGTTGGCATGCTTAAACGGAAAGTACACCAACGCACCTGTTTCTTTAATGTTGTTGTCCAAGGTTTCCACTTGCAAACGTGAAATCGGGTCTTCAATGCCTTTGGCCCAATCTTTGGTTGGTGTGTTGTGGTCTGGGTTTGCCACAATGGTGTCGCTACGCCATGGTTTGCGGTTAGCCAAACGCAACCCTTCAAAGGCTTGTGGGCTGGTCACTTCATGCACCAAATGCCGATCAATATAAATTAAACAAGTGCCGTCTGCATCTTCATGCACCACGTGCGAATCCCATAATTTATCGTAAAGCGTTTTTCCCGCCATAACAGCTCCTTAAAAATTACAAATCGATTTTTATTTTAATGTTGACGCTATGATAAAGACTTTTCAATACCCTAACAAGAATATAGTTTATACTGGTATAAATATTAATAGCCTGTTGATAGGACGTTGATTAATGCATGATAAACAGATTGACAAAAGACGCGCTGAATTAGGTGAGTTTTTACAAGCAATACGTAAGCGCGGCACACCTGAAGCATTTGGGTTCCCTTCAGGTGTAAGGCGTCGTACCGTAGGATTAAGACGAGAAGAAGTTGCTCAACTGGCTAACATGAGTGCCACTTGGTATACATGGATAGAACAAGGGCGTTACATCAATATGTCTGCCGATGCCTTAATACGATTGGCACAAGCATTGAAATTAACACGTACGGAACGTGCATATTTATTTGATTTGGCTGGCAGGCGCGATCCGCAAGGACATATTCAAGAAGAAGATTTAGCCTCAAACACATTAACCACCTTACTAAAAGATATTAAAGTGCCTGCTTATATTTTAGGCCGCACTTGGAATATATTAGCTTGGAACCCAGAAGCACTGACTTTATTTGGAGATTGGTTATCACCTGACATTGATAATGTTGCACCCAATTTATTGAGGCTAGTATTCACGCATCCAAATGCTAAAGATGTTGTTGTTAACTGGGAAACCAGAAGTAAACGCTTGGTGGCAGAATTTAGAGCGGATTGTAGAAGCCGTTTAGAAGAGCCGGAATTACAAAGCTTAGTCACCGAGTTATCAAAAGCCAGCGCCGATTTTGATCAATTCTGGAAGCAGCACGATGTATTGGAGCGTCAAGGTGGATTACGAGAGTTTAATCATCCCAACTTAGGCTTTTTAGCCTACCAACAAGTCACCATGCGCCCTGTTGATCAAGAGCAATTAAAATTGGTCATGTTGTCACCAGCCAGCCAGCGCAAGCAGTCAAAACATGACTATTTAGACACTAAGCAGAATCATGTATCAATTTAAATTCAATCGCATCTTGCAGTGCAATCCAAGATGCCTCCGTAATATCAGTTGACACACCAATGGTGTTCCAGCTGCCGTTGGCGTCTGATGATTCAATCATGACCCGAACCTTTGCTGCTGTTGCTAAATTAGAATCTAACACACGCACTTTATAATCCGTTAACTTCATTTCTTTGATCGATGGATAAGTATCACGCAAAGCATTTCGCATGGCTTTATCTAACGCATCAACTGGGCCATCCCCCTCCGCTGAAGCATTAACAACATCACCATTCACCAAAAATGCAACTTCAGCCTTTGAACTAATCCCATTTTGCGAAGGCTCTTTAATACTGATGTGATAGCGTTGAAGTGTAAAGTAAGTTTGGCTTTTACCTAATAATTTGCGTATACGGACATCAAAAGAATCTTCTGCGTTCTCAAATTGATAGCCTTCATGCTCCAACTCTTTTAAATGATCAAGCACACGCTTAGTATCTGCCGATTCTTTAGTGAGCGCAGGATCAATCGATTGTAGCTTGGCGAGTAACGCACTTCTGCCAGCTACTTCTGACACCACAGTATGCCGTTCATTACCGACTTGCATAGGCGCAATATGCTCATAAGAGATAGGATTTTTATTAACAGCATCAATGTGCATGCCGCCTTTGTGTGAAAAAGCATCGCCACCAACATAGGGCGCTTTTTCATTAAATGGCACGCCTGCTGCTTCATTAATAAATTTAGAAACACTGGTTAAGTGCTGCATTTGTGATTCGGGAATACATTGCATACCTAGCTTAAGTTGCACATTCGGAATGATGGAACTTAAATTGGCGTTGCCGCAACGCTCACCTATGCCATTGATGGTGCCTTGCACTTGCGAAGCGCCTGCTCGAACAGCAGCAATTGAATTGGCAACTGCCATTTCACAATCGTTGTGACAATGAATACCCACCTGGATATCAAACTGTTCAACCACCAACTGGGTCAATTGAAACACTTCTTCTGGGAAAGTGCCTCCATTGGTATCACACAAACACAAGACATCCGCACCAGCATCTGCGGCTGCTTTTAACGTTTGCATAGCATAATCTGGATTTGCTTTATAACCATCAAAAAAATGCTCGGCGTCAAACACAACTTCTTTACCTTGTGTTTTTAAATAGCTAATCGTATCGCTTATCATCGCGAGATTTTCTTCTAGTGAAGTGCGTAGAATGTCGGTGACTTGATAATCCCAACTTTTACCAAAAATAGCGACCGCTTGTGTGTTTGCACTCAACAAAGACTTTACATTTCGATCGTCAGCCGCATGAATGCCAATTTTGCGTGTGCTTCCAAATGCAATGATTTTGGCATGTTTGAGTTTTAAAGTAGCCACACGTGCAAAAAAATCTAAATCTTTAGGGTTAGATCCAGGATTACCTGCTTCGATATAACCCACACCTAAATCATCAAGCCTTTTAACAACTTTTAATTTATCTTCAACGGTAAATGAAACACCCTGCGCTTGCGCACCATCGCGCAGGGTTGAATCGTAAGCAATGACTCTGTTTGTTTGCATTATTGATTTGTTAATGGGACTTATTTATTAATGGGACGTAGCTTAGCTGCAATACGCATCCGCAATGCGTTCAGCTTAATAAAGCCTTCTGCATCTTGATGGTTATAAGCACCAGCATCATCTTCAAAAGTAGCAATATTTGGGTCAAATAATGAATCTGTTTTACTATCACGACCAACTACCGACACATTGCCTTTGTACAATTTAACTCGCACCCAGCCATTCACGTGTGCTTGTGTATGATTAATCAATGTTTGTAGCGCAATACGCTCAGGACTCCACCAGTATCCGTTATAAATCAGGCTGGCATAGCGAGGCATTAAATCATCTTTTAAATGCGCCACTTCTCGGTCTAAAGTAATACTTTCGATACCGCGATGCGCTTTCAGCATAATGGTGCCGCCAGGCGTTTCATAACAACCACGCGCCTTCATACCGACATACCGATTCTCAACCAAATCTAAACGGCCAATACCGTGTTTACCGCCAATGCGGTTTAATTCAGCCAAAATTTCATGCGCTTTCATGGGTTGACCATTTAACGCAACGATATCACCATGTTTATATTCTATATCTAAATATTCAGGCGCATTGGGGGCTTGCTCAGGACTAACACTCCAGCGCCACATAGCCTCTTCCGCTTCCGCCGCGGGGTCTTCCAAATGACGACCTTCGTATGAAATATGCAACAAGTTTGCATCCATTGAATATGGGCTACCGCCTTGTTTATGCTTCATATCAACAGCAATCCCATGTTGCTCGGCGTATTGCATTAATTTTTCGCGACTGAGCAAATCCCATTCACGCCATGGCGCAATGATTTTAATTTCAGGATTTAATGCATAAGCACCTAATTCAAACCGCACTTGGTCGTTGCCTTTGCCCGTTGCACCATGTGAGACGGCATCTGCATTGGTTTCTTTGGCAATTTCAATTAATCGTTTAGAAATTAATGGGCGCGCAATCGAAGTGCCTAATAAATATTCACCTTCGTAAATAGTGTTTGCTCTAAACATTGGGAACACAAAATCACGCACAAACTCTTCGCGCAAATCATCAATATAAATATCTTTCACACCTGCAGCTGTTGCTTTAGCCCGCGCTGGCTCTAACTCTTCGCCTTGACCCAAATCTGCGGTAAATGTCACCACTTCTGCTTGATAAGTATCTTGTAACCATTTCAAAATCACAGAGGTATCTAAACCGCCGGAATAAGCCAACACTACTTTTTTAATATCACCTTTTTTAACATTACTCATTATTTTACTTTTCCTAACAATAAATATTCCATCAAGGCTTTTTGTACATGCAGCCGGTTCTCTGCCTCTTCCCACACCACTGAGTTAGGGCCATCAATCACATCAGCACTCACTTCTTCGCCACGATGCGCAGGTAAGCAGTGCATAAATAATGCATCTGGCTTAGCTACTTTCATCATCTCAGCATCCACTTGCCAGTCGGCAAAGTCTTTACGACGCTCTTCGTTTTCAGCTTCAAAACCCATACTCGTCCACACATCAGTGGTCACTAAATCTGCGCCTTTTGCCGCATCCATTGGATCTTTAAACTCTTCAAAATGGTCTGTGCCATATAAATTAGCGCGCTCTGGTTCAACCTCATATTCAGGCGGGGTAGAAACATGCATATTAAAATCAAGCACTTCCGCAGCTTGTAACCATGTGTTGCACATATTGTTAGAATCACCAATCCAAGCAACCGTTTTGCCTTTAATCGAACCTCTATGCTCAATATAGGTAAAAATATCGGCCAAAATCTGGCAAGGATGGTATTCGTTGGTCAGCCCATTAATCACGGGCACACGCGAATTGGCAGCAAAACGCTCGATAATACTTTGTTCAAAGGTACGAATCATGACCAAATCACTCATGCGAGAAATGACTTGCGCAGCATCTTCCACTGGCTCTCCACGACCTAATTGTGAGTCGCGCGTATTGAGATAAATTGCCGCGCCGCCTAATTGATGCATGCCTGCTTCAAATGATAAACGTGTGCGTGTACTGGCTTTTTCAAAAATCATGACCAAAGTACGGTCTTCTAACGGCCAGTATTTTTGATAGCTTTTGAATTGTGATTTAATCCAAGCAGCACGCTCGAAAATATATTCAATTTCATCGCCTGCCAGGTCATTAAATTGCAAAAAGTGTTTAATACTCATAACGGTTAACTATTCTTCGCTTACGCTGTTTTTAAAAATTGTTCGACCACATGCACTAGGCGATTAACCAGTATTTGCGCCTCTTCTTGGCTGATGATTAATGGTGGCAATAAGCGAATCACTTTATCTGCTGTTACATTAATCAACAACTTGTTTGCCAACGCTAGTTTCACCAACTCAGCACATGGCCTATCCAATTCAATACCAATCATTAAGCCAGCATGTCTAATATTCACAATAGCAGGATTATCTTTAAATGCTGCGGCAAATTGCTCATGAATAAAGTCACCCATGGCCTGCGCGTTTTCACGTAATTGCTGACGCTCAATAATCTCCAATGTGGCCAGCCCTGCTTTAGTTGCAAATGGATTGCCACCAAACGTAGATCCGTGCTTGCCTGGTGTAAACACTTCGGCTGCTTTTCCTTTTGCAACACACGCACCAATTGGCACACCAGAACCCAAGCCTTTAGCCAGCGACATCACATCAGGTATCACGCCTGTATGCTGAAAGGCAAACCACGTACCAGTTCGCCCGATACCGCTTTGTACCTCGTCTATCATTAACAGCCAGTCATTATCATCACAAATTTGACGTAAACTTTGGAAATAGGCTTGCATATCACTAGGAA
This sequence comes from Methylophilaceae bacterium, assembly GCA_018398995.1. NCBI lineage: Bacteria > Pseudomonadati > Pseudomonadota > Betaproteobacteria > Nitrosomonadales > Methylophilaceae > Methylophilaceae bacterium. The sequence goes on from CP073759.1 coordinate 140,295, forward strand.
TATGAATGCCGCCCTCGCCTTGGACAGGCTCAACTAAGATAGCCACAACATTATTTTTACGCGCAGCAACCTGCTTTACTGCATCCACATCATCAAATGGCACACGCACAAAACCACTGACTAATGGCTCAAATCCAGCTTGCGCCTTACGATTACCTGTTGCCGACAATGTTGCTAAGGTCCGTCCATGAAACGACTTTTCCATCACGATAATTTCGGGATTTGCGATACCTTTGTTGTGTGCGTACAAACGGGCTAATTTAATCTGTGCTTCATTTGCTTCACAGCCTGAATTGCAAAAAAAGACTTTATCCATCCCTGAAATAGCCGCAATTTTATCCGCTAACTGAGCTTGCTCGGCAATGTGATAAACGTTTGAAACATGAATCAATGTTGACGCCTGCGCATTAATGGCTTTAACAAAATCTGGATGTGAGTGACCTAAACCGGTTACTGCAATACCAGAAAGTGCATCAAGATATTGCTCGCCTTGATCGTCCCATAACCAAACGCCCTGTCCTTTTGTGAAAGTCACAGTTAATCTGCCATATGTATTCATTAAATGTTGCGACATAAAATTCCAATAACGCTAAAGCAGCAAAGCTTGAGGCATTGCATACCAAAATATCAACACGTTTTCAATCGTGTCCTATAAAACAAAAACGGCGGCTAAGGCCGCCGTTACAGCTTCACCTTAACTACCCATTCACCAATACTAATCGAATACCTTCACTGGCGACAACTAATATTAAAAATGTAGATATCGCCAATACGAACATCTTTTTACGAGCCAAAAGCGCGGCTGTTGTTGCAACATCGGATTGAGAAACTTTAATTGGTAATGTTTTTTTCATCATGAATGCTAAAAAGATTAGTATTTCAGTAGCTGGAAGAGTAAAGCAAAAGTGCATTTTATGCAAGATTTCAAGCGATAATCTATGTGATTAACAAGCGAAATTTAAGATTCAAAACGCTTTCTACATCAGAAAGTAGTCGCTGTTAAAATACTGGATGTCTCAGTCACTTTTAACGTTAGTATTTCAATACATCTCACTGACATTATCAAATATTCAACATGACCAACAATAAACCATCACAATCGACACCTTTTGGTAGCTTATGGATGCTCCTTGCCGCTCTCGGCTTTGCCATCATGGGGGCTTTAGTTAAAGCTGGGTCAGTTAAATTCTCAAGTGCAGAGCTGGTATTTTATCGTTCGTTGTTTGGTTTTCTGATGATATTCACGTTTATCCGCATCAAGCATTTACCGGTCAAAACACCACACCTAAACAAACAACTAGCCCGTGCGTTGATTGGCTTTATCGCACTACTCATGTTTTTTTATGCCATCAGCCACTTACCGTTAGCAACCGCCATTACGCTTAATTACACATCGCCACTATTTCTTGCTGTATTCATGCCATTTATGCTGCATGAACAACCCAAAAAAACACTCTATCTAGCCATATTAATCAGTTTTATTGGTATCGCACTATTGTTCAAGCCCAGCTTGGCAAGAGAAGACTTGTTTGCTAGCATCGTTGGCCTATGCTCTGGTATTGGTGCTGGATTAGCTTATCTGCATGTCAAACAACTGGGCAACTTATATGAGCCAGACTGGCGCACAGTTTTTTACTTCACGCTTACTTCAACAATAGGGGCAGGTATTTGGATGCTATTTGATCGCATTTCTAGCATTACATGGCAAGATTTACCTGTGTTATTGGGATTGGCTGTTTCAGCAACCGTAGCGCAACTTGCATTAACTCGCGCCTATCGCACAGGAAAAACACTATCAGTTGCAAATCTGAGTTATACAACTGTGGTGTTTTCAAGCTTATTTGGCATACTATTTTGGGGTGAACATTTATCAATAACAGAATGTCTGGCAATTGGACTGATTATTGTTGGCGGCGTGCTCAGTACTTATAGCGCAAAATCGTTATAAGTAATTAATTTGTAAGAATCAGCTATGGGAAGATTAAGGGTCTATTAAGCCACTGCGCATGGCTATTAAGGCAATTTCTGCCGAATTGCTTGCATTCAACTTCTGTTTAATATTGTATAAATGTGTGCCTACCGTACGTGGACTTAAAAATAAATTCTCTGCAATTTCATTGGTTGTCTTGCCTTTAGCCAACGACATAAACACTTCAAACTCACGTTCGCTCAGAACATCAACAGGGTTTTGTGCGCCGGATAATTGCTGAATGGCCATTTGTTGTGCCACAGTCGCCTCGATATATTTTTTGCCTGATGCCACTGAGCGAATCGCTTTAATTAACTCCTCGGCTGCGCTACGCTTAGTCACATAACCCATAGCACCTGCATTGAGAACACGCTTTGGATGCACAGAGTCTTCGTGCGCTGAAAGCACCAATATCTTTGCAGATGGCTCTTTAGCCAAAATGCGTTCAATGGCCTCCATGCCGCCCATGCCTGGCATGGTAATATCCATAACAATCACATTGGGTTTATGCTCCATGTAAAACTTAATGGCCTCTTCACCATTTTCAGCTTCAGCAATGACTTTAATATCATCAGAAGTCTCTAACAACATTTTGAAGCCCATGCGAACTACCGCATGGTCGTCCACCAACATTACACTTATCTGACTCATTATTGTGTCCCTATTTTTACCGCGTTTGGTATTTTTATATGAATTGCTGTGCCATTGCCGAGTTCAGCATCTACTCTAAAACTGCCTTGCAGACCCTGAACACGCTCTCTGATGCCTAATAAACCAAAATGATTGGTTTGATCTACTGCATGAATATCCATGCCTTTACCGTTATCTTTAATGATTAATTCTAGCGCATTTTCATCAGTTAACATTAAATCAATCTCTAAGATAGTAGCTTGTGCATGTTTAATCGCGTTGTTAATTGATTCTTGTACCATTCTATACAAATTGATATTTAAAGTTTCACCTAGCGCGTCGAGCTTGCCCGTTAAATGCAAACGCACATCCAAATGTTTGTGTTGTTCTTGCAAGGTATTCACTAAATCTTTTAACGTCTCTGGTAACCCCAAATTATCTAAGGAACCTGGTCTTAACTGTTTAATAATATTGTGCATACCATCATAAATATGGTTTGCTGCGCCAACAATCGTTTGCGCGCTTGCCTCAACTTCGGGTGCTTTTTCTTTCGTTTTGCTGGCAATCGCCACCGCAAATGTTTTAATTGCGGTCACATATTGCCCAAGTTCATCGTGCAACTCTCTGGCCAAACTCCGACGCTCTTCTTCAATACGCTTTTGAATCAGATGGGTCACTTGACGACTTTCTTTCAACTCATGCTCAACAGCCAGCGATTCTGCCATTCTGTTTAAGCTATGCCCAATCTTCTCAAATTCAGGCGATTTAAAATTAGGTAAACGTGCTGTTAAATCGCCCTTTTCCAATTGGTTAATGGTTTTTAGAATGGGCTGTAATGGTTTAAGCAAACTGCCCAGCATCCAATAAACACCCGCATTGAGCGCGATAAAAAAGCCTAACCAAATCCAAAATATCTTTTGTAATTTTGCCCAAGATTCACGAATAGTACCACTCGGGTTGGGTCTCACTTCTAACTTGCCTAGTTTACCCAAGCGAATAAATCGCATCACTGGCTCTGCTTTGGGGTCTAATAAATGATTAAACCAATCTGGGGGTATGATATCCGAACGATATTCTGGCCTTGGCGATTGATAGATAATTTGACCATTGTGGTCATACAAATAAATCTCGTTACTTCTAACACGCCCGAGTTGCTCTAAAAAGCGTTTCATCACACCATTAGAGTATCCAAGATCTAGATTACTACTCGCGCTTAAAATAACGGCATCAAGCAACTGGGTTGTGACATGGGTAGCAGCTTCTACACTTTCTTGGGTAGCTGATTTGGCCGCTTTAATGAGAATAAAGCCTACCGCCAACATAAACAGTAGCATGAGCAATGTAATAATTAAGTTTAAGCGAAGTCGTAGGCTCATTGTTTCTTGTAAAAAATGCAATCAAAAATGTTGTAATGAAAATCTAACATGTGTAGAGTTTAGCAACCAACTATCATTAGAAACATAGTGTATTTCATGAGTTTACAAACTGATTTTATCTGTTCGGCCGCCTCCTCTATCTACAACGCCATTATTTCACAAAAGTCCGATATAGAGACGCTTGATCAAGCGATTGGGGATGGTGACCACTATATTAATGTCCTGCGCGGCGCCGAAACAATTGCCAATATGCAGGATGAATTGGCATCGCTCGCGCCAGATGAAGCGTTGAATAAAATTGCCATGAAACTGCTCAGTACTGTTGGTGGGGCAGCGGGCCCATTATTTGCTAGCTTATATATGGGCATGGCAAAAGTAATCAAACACAATGGCGGCAATACGACATTAGACATTGCCGTGGCTTTTGCAGGCGGTGTGCAGGAATTAATCAAACGCGGCAAAGGTAAAGTAGGCGAAAAAACCATGTTGGATGTACTGGTGCCTGTTGCACATACGTTTATTTTTAGCACAATTGAGCACAAAAGCACCCAGGAAATTTGTATTGATATTCAAGCCGCAGCAGACAAAGGTTTAGCTTCAACACGCGATTTAGTCGCAACAAGAGGTCGCGCTGCTGGCTTGGGCGAACGCACCATTGGGCACCTAGATGCAGGGGCAAAAAGTTGCCAAGTCATGATAAATGAAGTGTGTAATTTAGTATTAAAAACAAATCATTAATTAAATTGATTAAAGTATATTATTAATATGAAAAAATTTGTCAATCAAGTCGATAACATGCTTGCTGAGAGCTTATCTGGTTTTGCAAAAGCCCATACTGATTTGGTATCACTACACTTGGCGCCCAATTATCTAACACGCAAAACGAAAGCAAATAATAAGGTGGCCATTATTTCCGGCGGTGGCGCAGGTCACGAACCATTACATGCCGGCTTTATTGGTAAAGGCATGCTAGACGCCGCTTGCCCCGGCCAAGTATTTACTTCACCGACCCCCGATCAAATGATCGCAGCCGCCGAGGCGGTGCATGCCGATAAGGGCGTGTTGTTTATTGTCAAAAATTATGCGGGTGATGTGATGAACTTTGAAATGGCGGCAGAAATGCTTCCCTTCGAAAACGCAACCGTACTGACGAGCGATGATTGCGCCGTGATTAATAGCACCTATACCGAGGGAAGGCGCGGTGTGGCTGGAACCGTTATCGTCGAAAAATGTGTGGGAAGCCTAGCGGAAACGGGCGCAGATTTACAAACCTGCAAAGCATTTGGCGATAAAATTAATGCACAAACAGCCAGTATCGGCGTTGCCTTAACAAGCTGCACCTTACCAGCGGCTGGTAAACCTACGTTTGCAATCAATGAATCAGAAATAGAAATGGGCGTTGGTATTCATGGTGAGCCAGGTCGCAGACGCGAAACCATGCGTGAGGCAGATGCGATAATTAACGATATGATTGATGCCATTTTGGCGGATTTGCAATCGAGAAAAATAAGTTATAAAAAAGGTGCTGAAATTTTACTGTTAATCAATGGTCTAGGTGCAACGCCATTAATGGAGCTCTATTTACTGTATAACACAGCCGAAAAACGACTCAATGATCATGGGCTTAAAATTGAGCGTTCATTAGTTGGCAATTACACAACGGCCATCGATATGGCCGGGGCATCCATTACCGTTTGCGTGCTAGATGATGAAATCAAACAACACTGGGACAGCCCTGTACATACTGCAGCATTAAGATGGAGCGTTTAGAGTAAATACACTGTTCCAAAGCATTTTCACTGCTTCAGCGTGCGCTTGCACGTGTTGATATTGTACTTTGGCTTGCATATCACCTTGTAGACGAGAAGCATGTTGCAAACGGCGATAATCGCGATAAGCATCGCTCACTTTTTGCGCTAAACCAGCGTCAATAATTCCCAGTTCTGCAAGTTGATTGAGTAAAGCAATATTGCCTAAGTTTTGTGTTAACACCGCATGCTCTGCAGCATGCGCCAGCACTAAATATTGCACAATAAACTCAACATCAATAATGCCGCCTACACTCTGTTTCAAGTCGAATAAATCGGCATTATGATGTTGTGCCAACCGCATTTTTTCTCGCATGGCTACCACATCGGCACTTAATTTATTCGGGTCGCGTGTTTGTTGAATAATGGCTTGACGAATATGGGAAAATGCTTGGCCAATCTGCGGGTCGCCGGCAACAAAACGTGCTCTAGTGAGCGCCTGATGTTCCCAAACCCATGCGCGTTTTTGTTGATACGCTTCAAAAGCATGGATAGAACTGACCAATAAACCACTGTTGCCATCGGGTCTTAATTGCAAATCAATTTCATATAAGATACCCGCAGCCGTTAAACTATTAAACCAATTATTAATGCGCTGTGCAAAACGTGCATAAATACCGCCTACATCTGGCGCAGCGTCATCATATAAAAAAATGACATCTAAATCAGAGGCATAACCCAACTCTTTGCCGCCCAACTTGCCGTAACCAATCACCGCAAACTTCGGTATATCAATGTGTTTATATTTAAACGATTTCCAAATAGTCGGAATAGTTACGTCAACAATCAGGTCGGCTAAAGCACTCAAATAATCTGATAAGGTTTCTAATGACAACTGTCCTGCAATATCCTGCGCGGCAAACCGAAAAACAGTCGCATGCTGAAAGCGACGCATGGCATCCATTTGCTGCTCAGTATCGCCGTCAGAAGCCGCCATCAAATGCATTAATTCAGTTCGCAAAGCAGTAAAATCGGGTGCTGCATACAACGTCGCCTCGTCTAAAAGCTCATCTAAGACAATGGGATGCTGAATCAAATATTGCGCACACCAGGCACTCGCGCCGCACAAACGCACCACCAGCGCCAACGCGCCAGGAAACTCGGCCATTAGCGCCAAATAACTGGCGCGGCGACAAACAGCATCAATTAAATCGATACTACGCATTAACGCTATATCCGCATTTACATCTTGGCTAGCGGTTGTGATTAATATTGGCAACAATTGGTTAACCCGTTGCCGACTCAATTCGGGCAGTTGTTTGTATTTATGGCCTTGATGTAAATGCTGAATTTGCTTAAATAGATCTTGCGGTTTTGTAAAACCTAACTGCGCTAAAGCGGCAATACTCTCATCCTCGCTTAATTGTGCTTCCCATACTTTCTGCGCCATCATAACGGCTTTATCTGCCTCGCCAGTTGGCTCAGCACTGACCATACTAAAGGTTTGATCAAACTGAATCTGCACAGCGTCACGGTGTTGATTTAACACCACCAAAAAAGCATCCCAGCTTACAAAACCCATTGCGTTGGCTATGCGTAGCTGTGCTTCTGCTTGTTTAGGCAAATCTTGCGTTTGAGCGTCTTCCACATACATCAAACGATGTTCTAAATTGCGTAAAAAAACGTAAGCATGACACAAAGCATCCACTATTTCGGGTGGTAATAGTTGCTTATCTTTTAATAAAGCCAACACTTGCAAGGTCGGTCGAATTTGCAAACTTGTCTCTTGCCCACCGCGAATCAATTGGAACACTTGCGCGATAAATTCAATTTCACGGATACCGCCTCGACCCAGCTTAATATTATCTTTGCCACCAGTCACTTGGGCACTACGCACATTAACTTCACGTTGAATTTGCACTTTTAAATCACGCATACTGGCAAGCGCGCCATAGTCTAAATATTTACGATAAATAAATGGTTTAAGCAAAGTGGTAACCGTCTCGCCACCCGTTATTTCACGGCCTTTAATCCACGCATAACGCTCCCACTCACGCCCATTGTTTTGATAATAGTTTTCTAAGGCATCTAAGTTAGAAACCAACACACCTTCATTGCCAAAAGGACGTAAACGCATATCCACGCGAAACACAAAACCATCTTCTGTTGCATCATCCAATACCGCAATAAACTGTTTGCCTAATTTGACAAAAAAATCATGATTACTAATGCTATTTTCACCATTTGTTTTACCCTCTTGTGCATAAGCAAAAATCAAATCAATATCGGAAGACACATTTAACTCTGCACCGCCCAACTTACCCATGCCAATCACAACCAAGGTCTGCAAGCTACCATCGCTGCCAATTGGTTGACCATAGATTGCGCTGAGCCATTGGTGTAAATGTGTAACCGTTAGCTGAATCGCAAAGTCAGCAAAATTGCTGATGGTTGTAACAACCTCATGAAAATCGGCCAATCCATTTAAATCACGCAAAATAATGCGTGCCAACACCCGCTTTCTTAAAAATCTTAAGGTTTTTTTTAAGCTTTTTTCATCCTTTATTTCATGGCGATCAACAAAATCTTGCATTTCCGCTATTTGATAAGAAACGTCATGATTCTCTAGCAAATCTACTAGCAATGCATGGTCTTTAGATAAAAGCCTTGTTAAAAATGGACTGCAGCGCTCAATCTGCTCTAAATAAGTTTTCTGCAAAGTGCTAATTGTGGCGCCATTGGCTGATGTTAGTGGTATTGACATACTGTTTTTGGGGTAATATCTTAGATAATAATTAATTAAAAAAATATAAATACATCATTTAGTTTAGGGGAGTTTAGCATGTCCATTGAGTCAGTAATGCACGAAAATCGCATCTTTGAGCCTACAGAAGCGTTTAAACAACAGGCTGCTGTCGGCAGTATGCAAGCCTATCAAGCGCTATGCAAAGAAGCAGAAAATGATTATGAAGGCTTTTGGGCAAAGCTAGCACGCGAGTTATTGGTTTGGCACAAACCATTTACCAAAACACTCAATGAAGAAAATGCACCCTTTTATAAATGGTTTGAAGATGGCGAACTCAACGTTTCTGCCAACTGCCTAGATAAACATTTAGCCACTATTCCAAACAAAACCGCCATTATTTTTGAAGCCGATAATGGCGATGTTAAAACCGTTACCTATCAACAGCTTTATCACCAAGTGTGTCAATTTGCCAATGGCTTAAAAACGCTGAATCTGACCGTTGGCGACCGCGTTATTATTTACTTGCCGATGGGTATAGAAGCCGTTGTAGCCATGCAAGCGTGCGCACGTTTGGGTCTCATCCATTCTGTGGTATTTGGTGGCTTTTCCGCCAAAAGTTTAAATGAGCGCATTATTGATGCAGGCGCCTCTGCGGTGATTACCGCCGATGGTCAATACCGAGGCGGCAAAACATTACCCCTTAAATCAGCGGTCGATGAAGGCATTGCCATGGGTGGTTGTGATACCGTCAAAAACGTTATCGTATTTAAAAAAACAGGAATGGATATTACTTGGAATGCAATTGATCAATGGTGGGATGATTTAATTGCAGATCAAAGTGATGAATGCGCACCGGTCATGGTAAATGCAGAACACCCATTATTTATTCTGTATACGTCAGGCTCCACAGGCCAACCAAAAGGCGTTCAACATAGTTCGGCAGGTTATTTATTACATGCCATGAACACCACACGCTGGACATTTGACTTAAAAGCAGACGATGTATATTGGTGTACGGCAGATGTAGGCTGGATTACAGGCCATACCTATGTTACTTATGGTCCATTAGCTTTAGGCGCAACGCAAATTGTGTTTGAAGGTATTCCTACTTATCCAAACGCTGGCCGCTTTTGGCAAATGATAGAAAAACACAAAGTGTCTATTTTTTATACTGCTCCAACGGCGATTCGCTCTCTAATTAAAGCTGGCGAAACCAATCCAGACACCCATCCAAAACAATTTGATTTATCCAGCTTAAGACTATTAGGTACAGTTGGCGAACCAATCAATCCAGAAGCATGGATGTGGTATTACAACGAAGTAGGCGGTAGCAAATGTCCTATCGTTGATACCTTTTGGCAAACGGAAACAGGCGGCCATGTCATCACACCATTACCAGGCGCCACCGCATTAGTACCAGGCTCATGCACACTGCCCTTCCCTGGCATTGATATTGATGTAGTAGACGAAACAGGCCACCACTTACCCTGGGGTGAAGGCGGCTTATTGGTCATCAAAAAGCCTTGGCCTTCCATGATACGCACCATTTATAACGATCCAGAACGCTTTAAAACCAGTTATTTCCCAGCGGAACTCGGCGGCAAACTGTATTTAGCCGGCGATGGCGCCATTCGCGATAAAGCAACTGGCAACTTCACCATTATGGGTCGCATTGATGACGTACTGAATGTATCAGGTCACCGCCTTGGCACCATGGAAATTGAATCTGCTTTGGTGGCGCACGATTTAGTCGCAGAAGCGGCCGTTGTTGGCAAACCTGATGATATTAAAGGTGAATCTATCGTGGCCTATGTAGTGCTAAAAGGCGAACGCGAAACAGGTGAAAAAGCCAAAGCCATTGTGAATGAACTGCGCAACTGGGTTGGCAAAGAAATCGGCCCAATCGCCAAACCAAGTGAAATTCGCTTTGGTGACAACCTACCCAAAACCCGCAGCGGCAAAATCATGCGCCGCTTGTTAAGAAGCTTGGCCAAAGGGGAAGAAATTACTTCTGATATTTCTACGTTAGAGAATCCTGCGATTTTGGAACAGTTGAAAGAGGTAATCAGTTAACAGGTGTATTTTATTTCAAATCCCCGTGATATAAGTGTATGCAAAATTAATAACTGATTCATTATATGATGACTATAAAATATTTCGATAAATTAGACACCTTACCTCCTAAAATTTTAGAGACGGGTTTGGTGTTTATTTTACGTTAACCATCAAGGAAATATATTGTATAGCACCGTAGACTTTAAAGAGCATCTTAAGAAACAATTAGGTTTTCTTGATCGCTCATGCCAATCATATGATGCTGGCTTCACAGATGAGGCGGTTCGCATAGCAACAGTTATTCGAGTCCTAATTCATCAAACACGTGAATCCACATCGCTTCTAGAACACTTAAATGCCACAACAATAAATTTTCTATCAACAACATTTGAACCTTCGGCGCAAACAGTTTCTTTTGTGGGTATGGGAATGATGCGCGTTGGAGGGGGAGAAAGTGAGTACTTTCCACAGTTAGGTGAAGGCCCTATAAACGAATTCATTCCCTTTAGTAAGTGGTGGAATCAGGTTGTTATGGTTCTTGATGCCAAGCATAGAATAACAAGAAAAAACATTGTCCTAGCTGCGGCAAACAAAGATGGGGGAGCTCATGTGGATAAAAAGTTAACGGCAGAATATGTCGCCTTAGCCGCCGCAGGAGCAGTCGGAACGTTTATATATGAAAGCCAAGGTCAGCGTGACGAGACAGAGATAGAAGGGGCTCATTTAGTTTCTCTGAGGCAAATGGGTTACGAACTGCTTCACTCACCCATGTTGGTTGCATTGTGCAATGGCTAACAAGGCAAGTTCACACGGACGGCAAAAAGTGCCGCTCGTTCCTCGCTATGGTTTTCGCCTCCGGTGAATTGCGGCGTTATTCATCAAAAGCCTGTGTAGGGTGATTCTGCCCACGCGTTAAACCCCGTAAGGCGTACCCGCTTGCGGGACGCCGTATGTGTTGGGTTTAATCTCAATAGTTGCAACGCGTGGATAATTAGTTACTCACCCTATCTAACTGGATCACCACGCTGCGCTCGCGATAACGGGTTGGCTAATATTGTAGGGTCACTATACTTTGATGAAGCGCTTGCCTGAAAAGCGAATAATCAACAACTGTCTTTGCGAGGAACAAGGTGACGAAGCAATCTAAGCTAGTTTAAGCATGCTTCTGAATGGTGATTAAAAGGTAAAATAGGTTTTTATTTAATGATTAGAAATGAATCTACGATGTCGAACAATATTGCGCCACAAGAGTATTTATTTATCGCTGAGGGTTGCTATATCACCGAGCTTTCTAATACGCCAGCTGATCCAGATGTGTCTATTGCAAAAGCGCGGCTTGAGCCTGGCGTGACAACTACCTGGCATCGGCTGGATGGTGTGACTGAGCGATATTGCATTTTAGAGGGTGTTGGTGTTGTGGAGATTGGTGATGCGCCGGCTAAGGCGGTGGGCGCTGGTGATGTGATTATTATTCCGCCTATGGTGCGTCAGAGAATTAGTAATATTGGCGCCAACGATTTAATTTTCCTAGCCATTTGTAATCCACGCTTTACGCCAGAATGTTATGAATCTCTTGTTGAGTAAAGCAATCGTTTATTCATGTTGTGAGAAAATAAGGCTTATCGTATATCACTACTAACCGTTGGAAAACCCATGACAGCAACAAACAATATCGCATTAAAAGTACCATTTAAAGAAAAAGATGAAGCAAAATCATTGGGTGCACGCTGGAACCCTGATGGCAAACACTGGTATGTACCTGAGGGTATTGATGCGGTGCCTTTTGCCAAGTGGATAGATGGCGATGCCCCAAGGATGTTTGTCAGCGAGACAAAAACGCCAACACAAGCTAAGAACGCCATGCCAAACAGCTTGCCTGCAGATGCTGATATGAATGATATTAATGCTATGTTGCGTGATGCTTATGAACCAAACGACGATGAGCCGATGTGAATGGGCGCATGGCTCTGCTTTATTAATACAATACCATGATGCCGAATGGGGAGTGCCCGTTCATGATGATCGTTTGTTATTTGAAGCACTCACCTTAGAAGGTGCGCAAGCTGGCTTAAGCTGGGCAACAATACTCAACAAGCGCGAGGGTTATCGACAAGCGTTTGATGATTTTGATATTCAAACAGTCGCGTTATATTCGGCTGAGAAAGTAGAATCATTGCTACAAAATCCAGCCATTATTCGGAATAAACTGAAAGTCAATGCAACGGTGATTAATGCGCAACGCATACTTGCCGTGCAGTCAGAATATGGCAGTTTTGATGCGTTTATTTGGTCATTTGTGGATGGCAAACCCATCAATAATCAATGGCAACAACACAGCGATATTCCCGCCACTTCTGTGCTATCTGATTGGATGAGTAAAACGCTTAAAAATCATGGGTTTCAGTTTATTGGCTCGACGACTTGCTATGCCTTTATGCAGGCGGTTGGCATGGTGAATGATCACACGAAAAACTGTTTTAGACATGATCGACAGCAGGCGTTATAGTGATGAACGCCATTTAAATTAAAAAAGGAAACCATTCATGTCAACAATCGATACCTGCTGCACCATCGTTCCTTATTTTAAAGTGCCTGCGAACAATATGGCTGCATTTAAAACAATCTGTGAACAGTTTGTTGAAAAAACCAATACCGAAGCTGATTGTTTATATTATGGATTTAGTTTTTATGGTGATGAGGCGCATTGTCGTGAAGGTTATAAAAATGCAGAGGCCGTATTAGCACATTTGGAAAATGTAGGCCCAACGCTGGCAGAAGCGCTGAAAATTTCGGCCTTAACACGTTTAGAAATTCATGGCCCTGAATCTGAGTTAGCTAAATTAAGAGCACCATTGGCACCACTTAACCCTGCTTTTTTTGTATTGGAATACGGCTTTCGCCGTTAAGTGGATTAACGTAGCTTTTTACTGAATTTAAACGATAAACAATACGGCAGTGAACGCAATAGCTTCATGATTAAAGTAAATTTCTTGGGGAAGTGAATTTCAAAATTTGATGCAGTGATGCCCGCCACAATGTGTTGCGCGGCTTCATCTACTTCTATCATCATGGGCATGTCAAAGCTATTCATGTCTGTCATTTCGGTACGCACAAAGCCCGGACTAATCAATTTTATATCAATATTTTTTGGCTGATATTCAACATATAAAGTTTCTGCCAAGTTGATAATCGCAGCTTTTGTAGATGAATAGGGTTGGGCATTTGGCAAGCCAAAGTAGCCTGCCACAGAACCGCACAAATTAATTTGACCATGACCTTGCGTTTCAAAAAACGGCGTCACAACAGCCAGCATGTTATAAACACCACCCAAATTCACCTGTAGACTTTTATGGATAAAGCGAATATCCGCCCTACCCGCAGCTGAAGGATCATAGACGGCTGCTAAAAAGATGACTCTATCTAAACGCTTAACGGATTGAAACGCCGCAACTGTTTGTTGATGGTCACTTACATCAAAAGCCAACACTTGATGATTTGCGCCTTTTAGTTGCGCCCTCACCTCTTTTAATTGCGACTCTCGACGTGCTGACAAAATAAGGTTGGCACCACGCTCACTTAATGCTTTGGCAGTGGCCGCCCCAATGCCACTACTGGCGCCAATAATCCATATATATTGACCTTGAACTGATTGCATTAACTCTTTATTGTCAGCATAAAAAAGCATGTTTAATCTTGTTTTTGCATAAACAATGTTAACTCAGCGACCGTGATGCCAAATTTTTTCAAATAAGACCGATTAATCAATACGCCATCATTCATTAAAAACATCCAATCATCAAAAGTGATGCGATAAGTGGTGTCACCAACTGGCAAATCCATTTTATATGCCCAGCGCATCGCGCTTCCACTGGAATGACCGCTCGCTTTATCTAAAATGTCACCAGCCGTTCCCTCATAGCGATTTTCCGCTGTTTTGGTAATTGTCCAAACGCGCTTCTGTGTTTCGCCATCATAATATTGAAAATGCTCTTCAAGCGTGCCAACATCACCATTCCATGTGCCATTCATGGTGACATCAAAACGTCGCGTGACTTCTCCACTTCTGTTTTGAATGAGACCCCAAGCCTTAATGGGGCCAGTAAAGTACGTTTGTAAATCCAATACAGGCTTGGTATCTTTATAAGCTTGCATGGATGGCGTTGCGCAGCCGTTAAGAAACGTCATAAGCCCCATGATTATTACTCCTTTTAATAGTTTTGTTTTGTACAGTTTCATCATTTTCATCCTGTGTTTTAATTAATATCCATAAACAAACCGCTGCGAACAACTTAATGATGCATGGCGCTAGACCATATAACATTAATAGTGATTGCATGGCTGTTTGTGTATTGTTTGCAGCAACCATAAAGCCAACGCTATCCAGTACTAAAAAAGCGCAGCCACTGGCAATTGCCAACGCTAATTTTGGAATAAACGCCATCACGCCATAATATTGTGTGGCACGGCTTTCTGCTTTTCTGGCATTGATACGGTCTGCGATAATAGAGGCAGGTAGCGCCAAATCTGCGCCCAATGCAAAGCCAGAGAGCACACAAATAACCGCATAAGAAACAATATCGCCCGGGGCTAACAAAATAACCCAAACAAATACACTAATAGAGAGCAACATCGATACTAACCATGCACGATATTTATCAAGCCGTTTTGATAAAACAAACCACAGTTGCATCAGCGCAGCGCCAGAAACAAAATATAAAAACAGAAATAAACCAGTGTAACTTTCTGCATTTAAATAATCGCGAACAAAAAACAGAATCAATACCGCTGGTAGCGATGCCGCAATCTGTGTCAGCAAATAAGTCAAAAAGAACAAGCGCTGTTTATCATACAAAATCTGAAAAAACGGATTCTTGATGACATTGCTTATTTGGTTGATATGACGTAAATCAACATTGTTTAAAAATTGTAGAAATAATGTCCATGCAATGACCATCGCAATAAAATAAACAACAAATAACCATCTAAACGCTTCTGAGGCATCTGTTATCATCAAAAAAATGGTCGGCAAGATTGAGGCAACCAGCAGGCCAAAGAGCGTAAAAGACTCGCGCCAGCCAGCGATGCGCGTACGTTGGTGTTTGTCCGCCGACCAAAATCCACCAATCATATTGAGATTAATCACAACAATACTAAAACCAGTCGTGGCTAACAACATGCTAGCAGCAAACCAAACGGGGGTGGCAACCGTCCATTGTGGTCCAAAAAACAAGGCACATAAACCAATACTAAGTGCAACAACACCACCCAATAAAATATGGCTTCTATGTGCTGGATAACGGTCAGATATAAAACCAATAATCGGATCTTGGATTGCATCAAACAATCGCACAACCAGTAAAATGATACCAATTAACCCTAATCCTAAGCCCAAGTGGCGGCTGTAAAAATCTGGCGCATGCACGTATAGCGGTAAGCCTGCAAATGCAACGGGTAAAGCCAAGATTGCATATTGAAACAAGCTCCAACGGCTAGGCGCTTGCGCCATTATTTTTGCCCAATTAATTGATTACGTAAGGCTGGTTGACTGGTTTTTTCACCGAACCAGATATTAAAGAAAGCAGCACAAAATTGTTTATTATTGATTTGTCCGATATGACTATCATTTTTATAAAACGCGCACTCGGTAGGACTTTTATAAATGCCTGTAATATGGTCTCCCTTTTTCACATTAGGAAAAATATTGCGCATTTGAGAGTGCCAATCGGCTAGTGTCACCTCATCAACTTGGGCTTGATGACGAATTTCTTCTGTTGATTGATCGGCAATTTTCTCGCCTTTAATATCGCGCAAGTAAGCTAATTTTAAGGCATACGGCGGCACTACTTGACGTTTGCCGTTAGCGGTGTACAGGCTTGCATCATAGACATCAAATAAAAATACGGTTAACCGGCCTGAGGCCACCATTTGTGCATTAGGAATTTCTGTTTCTATTAACGTGGTTGCATTGGCTTGTAGACTAATTAACAGCAGTGTAATGAATAGGAAAATGTTACGCATGACTCATCTCCATTTGCATCACATCGGTTTTATTGACCCTAAACCCAGCGGCGCAAGTTGCCAGATAAAATCGCCATAATCGGATAAAACCATCATCAAAGCCCAACGCTGTAATCGCTTGTTTTTGTTGGTCAAAATTTGTAAGCCACGTTTCTAGTGTGCGCGCATAATCTTGTCCAAACATAAAGGGTGTATGCGTTTTTAAACCAGCTTTTTCTGCCTCTTGTTTAAAGCGAGAAACGCTCGGTAACATACCACCAGGAAAGATAAAACTGCGGATAAAATCACCACCACGTCGATAAGCTGGAAAATCTTTCTCGTTGATAGTAATGGTTTGCACAACTGCCTTGCCGTTTTTAGCCAATAACGATTTTAATTTTTGGAAATAAACTGGCCAAAAGCGCTCACCCACAGCCTCGAACATTTCAATTGACAATATACGGTCATATATACCAGTTTGATGACGATAGTCTTCTAATGCAATGTGCACATTGTTACCAAGTCGCGCTTGCGCAAAATTATGTTGTTCCTCGGATAATGTGATGCCTTTAATTTCATAATCACCCCTGTTAATAGCACGCTCTGCCAAACCGCCCCAACCACAGCCAACTTCTAATAAGCGACCTGATTGTGTTTGCATACAATCTAACATACGGTCATATTTATGATGTTGCGCTTGTGTGAGCGAATCTTGCTCTGTTTTAAATAATGCCGACGAGTATGTCATGCTGGGGTCTAGCCATAGCTGATAAAAGGCATTGCCTAGATCGTAATGGGCATGGATGTTTTTTTTGCTACCCTTAATTGTGTTTAATCTAAACAAATAAAATAAAGAAGAAAGCATATTGTAGAGTTTGTTGCCAGCCACCATATCTTGCATTGCCATCTGATTATTCAGCCCGAGTTGAACGAGCTTATTAATATCATCCGTATCCCATTTTCCAGAGCGATAATCATCGGCAAAACCAATATCACCTTTGCGGATTAAATGTGTGATGACACTCCAATCATGCACAACCAAATGAGCATGATGGTCTACACATTCTTGACCAGTAAAGGTACGTACTTTGCCATCGGGCGTTGTTAGCGTTAAAGTTCCCCACGAAAGCTGTTCGAGACGCTTGAGTAGTTGTTCAGAGGCAGTTTTATTTATCATCGTTATCCAAAAAACATATTATTTAAATGTTAAGTAATCTTTACAGCGTTGTGCTAATTTTTTGTGGTTTTTGCGGAGGTTTTGGCACATATTTAACACCTTTAAACATGAGCTGCACTGCATGCCAATGAATCATGATAATGGCTTTTAATGTGACCAATGGATAATGCCAAAATACATAGCGTAAACTAGATTTTGTTAATGCTTGCAATTTACCTGATAGGGCAGTAACCAGCTGTTTGTATCCTTCTTCATGGTGCAAATTAATCACAACATTAAAGACATCGTCGTGCACATCAAACCGAAATTCATAATGACCTTCACGCTCAAAAAATGGTGAGACATGAAATAATTTCTCTGCAAACAACAGGCTTAACTCAGTGACTGGGCGACTATCTTGGTGCGCACAAAGATAGGTATGGCGCTCACCAAAGGTGTTATGCACTTCGCACAGCACCGCACGAATTTGCCCACTTTTATCCTGACACAACCAAAAACTGACAGGATTAAACACATAACCCAGCACCCGTGGCATACAAACCAAGGTAATTTCACCATCCGCTTGAATGTCGTGTTGCGCTAATAAATTACGCGCCCAATTTTCTAATGAGCTGCCGTCACAAGGCCCATGATCTTTATCAAAAAAACTCAATGCGGCAAATCGATTATAAGCAAGGGGCATCTCATTGAGCTGTGAAAGCGGTAAAGCCATGTAATAAATGCCATACTGAAAAGCATGTTTTTTTGGTACTAAGCGAGTATGCATCACTTTGCCCATCAATACTTTTGCGCTGGTTATTCCCACGGAATCGACCCTCCTAAGCTTTTAACCACGTTAACAGCACTTAATAATCCATCTTCATGAAAACCATAGCGTTGGTAGGCTCCACAAAACCACAGCTGGCGCTTGCCTTGAATATCGGCAATCTTGTCTTGGGCAACAATGGCATTGTAATCAAAAATGGGATGCGAAAAAGAATGCTCATCCATAATCAACGCCTCTTTTGGGCGACGGGCAGGATTGAGGGTAATAATGACGGGTATTGTTGTATCTAAACTTTGCAGATTGTTCATCCAATAACTAAGTGAAACGCCTGTGGTGTTATTTTGTGGCTCTGATAGATAAACCCAGCTAGCCCAACATTGTTTATGCTGCGGCATAAAACTAGCATCAGAATGCACAATAATGGCATTGTGTTGATACTGAAAGCACGACAGAACCGCTGTTTCGTCTGGCGTTGGCGCATTGATCATTTGCAACGCTTCATCTGCATGACAAGCAAAAATAACATGGTCGAATAAGCGCGCTGCGCCGTGTGAATCAATGACTTCAATTTGTTTGCCTTTTTGCGTTACTTTGGTTGCACCATTATTTAACAAAATATGCTCTTGAAACGACGCAACTAACCGCTGTTTATATTCACGACTGCCACCCGTAACGGTATACCATTGCGGCCTATCATTAATGCTAAGTAAGCCGTGATTTTTAAAAAACCGCAAAAAAGTCTGTGCCGGAAACTTCATAATGGTATCGACCGGACAACTCCAAATGGCCGCGCCCATGGCTAAAATATAATACTGTTTAAACCACGCGCCCATCTTTAATCTGTCCAAGCAGTCACCAAGGCTAATAGATGGATCTTGATTGATATAGGCTAGCGCTTGTTTATTAAATTTAAAGACATCGAGCAGCATGCGCCAATATTGCGGACGCAATATGTTTTTACGTTGGGCAAACAAACCCCCAGAACTATATTCTAGCCAGCCTTGATTGATACTCACGCCAAATGACATATCGCTCTTTTGATAGGGCACGTTTATTTGATTAAATAAACCCAATAAATTTGGATAATTCCAATCATTAAATACAATAAAACCCGTATCAACGGGTAAAGTGCCATGCTCTACAGGAATATCGATTGTTCGACTGTGCCCACCAATGTAGGCGTTTTTTTCATACACAACAATGTCATGTTCTTGATGCAGCAAATAAGCTGCCCCTAAACCTGATATGCCCGTGCCAATAATTGCAATTTTCATCACGCTACTATGCCTATACTCAAGTTACCAAGGCATGGAAAGAACATTACAATTTTGTAATAAATCGCAAACCTTTGTCGGTATTTTTTAATAACAGTTGTCCATTGTGTAAATCAAAAACAGCCTTCACCAAACTTAAACCCAAACCAGTACCTGCTGATGAGCGACTGATATCGCCGCGGTAAAAACGTTGAAATACTTTGTCTACATCACTATTAGCAATACCACCGCCCGTATCTTCAACTGATACCACAGCAAATTCTCCTTCCGTTTGCATGGTAATGGTAATCATGCCGTGCTCAGGGGTATATTTAATCGCATTATCTATAATGTTGGCATAGGCTTGAAATAACAAATCTTTGTCACCCACAAGCGAGATATCGGCCAATTGCTGATGAAAAGTAATGTGCTTCATTTCAGCCAATGGCTCATAAAAAGCTATCACATCTTCTATTAATAATCGCAATGCTAATGGTGTAAAGTGCTCTCGTTTTTTTTCTGTTTCGATACGTGAAATACGTAATAAGGCATTAAAGGTAGTCAATAGTTTGTCTGCTTCATCTAACAACATTTCATTTTTGCTATCGTCGCCCGCCTGACTGCTAGCCTCGATATGATTTCGCAAACGCGTGAGAGGCGTGCGTAAATCATGCGCTATATTGTCTGACATTTGTCTGAGGCCTATCATCAGCGACTCAATTCTATCCAACATTAAGTTGAGTGTGGTCGACATTTTGCCTAAATCATCCCAATGCGAACTCACTTCTAAGCGTTGAGATAAATCACCAGTAGTCATGATATGTTGTGCAGTGGTGGCAATTCTATTAGTGCCTCTTGCTACAAATACACTAATCATATAGCTGGCTAGTACCACCAATATAATTAACGCAATACTAATCATGCTCAGCCATTGCATAAAAAGAAACGCGCGCTTGGTTGCGGTAATATCAATAGCAACCAGCAGTTTCTGATTGTTGTCATAGGTATGAATTTTGCCAGCATATATTTGATGTGAATCGGGATGCTCAAAAACAATCATGCCTTCTTTTAAACGCTCAATATTGCCCGACAATAAAGCTGGCGGTTTACCGTTGGCACTAAAAGGTATCAATAATCGGTCTTCTATTTTTTTTTCAAGCATGAGACTGTCGACGGGGGGCTCAGCGGCAAGGTATCTTATTTCAGTGTCGATTACCGCTTCTGTGCCATGAATGAAATGACCGCGCGCAAAAAAATAGCCAAAGTAACCTAAAATAAACAGAGACAATCCGCACAATACGGTAAAAAGCAATGCCATTTTAAAGCTAGAACTATTGGCATAACTATGGCCCTTGGCTACTTTTAGGTTATTCGTCATTGGTTTCTATAATATAACCAGCACCGCGCACTGTTTGGATAATCGACACATCAAAGCCTTTATCAATTTTGCTACGCAAACGACTAATGTGCACATCAATCACATTGGTTTGTGGATCAAAATGATAGTCCCATACGTTCTCCAACAACATCGTGCGTGTCACAACTTGATTTTTGTGTTTTAGCAAATATTCAAGCAAAGTAAACTCTCTTGATTGCAACTCAATGCATAACCTATTTCGCGTCACTTTGCGCGTCATTAAATCGACTTCTAAATCACCTGCGCGCAATATGGCTGGCTGCGCTTGTTGATGTTGTCGACGTCCTAAAATTTCGATGCGCGCTAATAACTCACTAAATGCAAATGGTTTAATAAGGTAATCATCACCGCCTGATCGCAAGCCATTGACTCGATCTTCCACATCACCAAGCGCGCTTAAAATTAAAATAGGTACTGGATTATCCAATGCGCGTAGCGCTTTAATCACAGATAAACCATCTAAGCCGGGCAACATACGATCCACAATCAGTGCGTCATAATCTGCTGTTGTAGCGAGCAATAACCCCTCTTTTCCATTGGACGCTACTTCCGCAAAATGGCGTGCTTCTTTTAGCCCTTTTGCAATAAAAGCGGCCACATCGTCATCGTCTTCAATAATTAATATGCGCATAATGATAGATATAGCACGTCCAATATTATTAATCTAGTAATCGGTTACAATAACGCCTTTGTCAATTAGCAACACATCTAACATGAGTAGCCTTAAAAAAGAAATTAACCGCCGTCGTACGTTTGCTATTATCTCTCACCCAGACGCTGGTAAAACCACATTGACAGAAAAACTATTGTGGTTTGGTGGCGCTATTCAAGTAGCTGGTGAAGTGCGTGGACGCAAAGCGGCGCGGCACGCCACCTCTGACTGGATGGAATTAGAAAAGCAACGTGGCATTTCTGTCACCTCTTCTGTTATGCAATTTCCTTATCGCGAACACATGATTAACTTGCTGGATACCCCAGGTCATGACGATTTTTCAGAGGACACCTATCGCACACTAACAGCGGTTGATTCAGCTGTGATGGTGATTGATTCGGTCAATGGCGTAGAAGCACAAACGATTAAATTACTGAACGTATGCCGCATGCGGGACACCCCCATCATTACTTTTATCAATAAATTAGATCGTGAAAGTCGCGAGCCCATTGAATTACTTGACGAAATCGAAACGACATTAGGTATGGAATGTGCGCCAATGACTTGGCCAATTGGTATGGGAAAAACCTTCCGCGGCGTTTATAGCTTAGTCAATGATACGATTTTCTTTTTTGACCCACGCGCAGAAAAAGGCACTTCAGAAGTCATTCAAGGACTCGATAATCCACGTTTGGATGTATTAATCGGTACTCAGGCAGACAATTTAAGGGTAGATATTGAATTAGTGCGCGGTGCGTCACACGCATTTGATAAAGCACGTTATTTAAGCGGCAAGCAAACACCTGTCTTTTTTGGCTCTGCGGTAAATAATTTTGGTGTGCAATCGTTATTGGATGCGGTAGTAGACTTATCGCCCGCACCACAGCCACGCATGACAGCCACGAGAGAAGTGACTGCCGATGAAGATAAATTTTCTGGCTTTGTATTCAAAATTCAAGCCAATATGGATCCAAAACACCGCGATAGAATTGCGTTTTTACGTTTATGTTCTGGTCGGTTTGAACGTGGAATGAAAGTCAAACAAGTCGCATCAGGCAAAATACTAAATGTGAATAATGCCATTACTTTTATGGCGCAAGACCGTACCATCATGGATGAAGCCTATTCTGGTGACATTATTGGCATACCCAATCATGGCACGATTAAATTGGGTGATACATTTACTACAAATGAAAGCTTAAAATTTATCGGCATTCCTTCTTTTGCCCCTGAATTTTTCCGCCGCGCTCGCATACAAAACCCCATGAAAATGAAGCAATTGCAAATTGGGCTTAAGCAGCTAGCCGAAGAAGGTGCCGCTCAATTATTCCGCCCCTTGTTAACCAATGATTTGGTATTGGGCGCAGTGGGCATGTTGCAGTTTGATGTGGTTAAACATAGATTAGAGCATGAATATGGTGTGGATATGATTTTTGAGCCTTTTGATTGTTACACCGTTCGCTGGTTACATGGCTCTGATGATGATTTAAAAGCGATTGCCGATAAATATGGTTTTAATGTTGGCTTAGATGGCGCAGATGATTATGTTTATCTGGCGCCTAACCGCGTCAACTTACAAATGGCACAAGAGCGCTATCCGGAAATTCAGTTTGCTGAAACACGTGAAATCGCTTAAATGCAACAAGATTCTTGCCCCTGCGAAAGCGGAAAGCCTTACGCATCGTGCTGCAAACCTTGTCATCAAGGTGTTCCAGCGACGTATGCGGAAAGCCTAATGCGCGCTCGCTATAGTGCTTATGTATTGGGTTTAACGCAATATGTATTAGATACTTGGCACCCAGACAATAGGCCAAGCGCATTGCATTTAAATGATGATATTGCAACAAAATGGTTGGGCTTAAGCATTAAACGTGTTGAAGAAACAAGTAAAACCACTGCGATTGTGGAGTTTGTTGCGCGCTATAAAATCGGCGGCAATCGCGCCGAAAAGTTACATGAAATCAGCAAGTTTGAATACAGTGATAGATGGTATTATTTATCGGGCGACATTCTTACTGACAACAAAACGTAAGACATATGCTAAGGCTATGCTTGTTCAAACGCCTCACATAGCTGACTCAACAATTGCCCAAACAAAGGCAATACTTCCTCTTTGCGATGTGGACTTTCATCATCAGTGCCGGCCACAACAAAGCTAATGGTTAATTTATCTAAATTTTCGCGAAACTCGCGCCAATGTTCAACATCGGCATCGCTAATGAGTTTCACTTTATGCAAACCTGAGTTGATAATATCAATTATTTGCTCATCAGGAATACCAGAAAACAAGGTTTTTGCAATGGTGACCTGTGCAGCTTGATAATCTGGCTTAATCTCCTCGCCAGACAATGGCGTAGTTAAAAAAGCAAAGGTTAATAAAGCATAAGCTTGATACACACTGAGCATATCGAAATTTTCAGTTAACTCTTCTTTTGGGTTACGTCCAGCCGCAGTAATGGCATTAAAACTCAGATAACTGGCTAAGTAATAAGCAGCATCTAGCGCGTCGTAATCAGCCAAATCGGTGCTTGGTGTGGCGCCATCGGCATGCGTTTCAGCCAAACAAATGCCATGCAATAATGTTAATCGTTGTGAATAGGTAAGATTTTCCATCTGTTCGCTTTCAATCTTTCTTTTAAAATAATCATGTGCTTTTAGGTATGCATTTCAGGTAGCATTTCTAGCTGCTCTTGCACATGAAGCCAGCGCTCTTCTGCTTGTGTAATATTAGACGTTAACGCAGATTGCAGTTTTAGCAAAGCCTGCAATTCTGTTTTATCTGTATTTTCATACAAAGCGGCATCATTTAAACGTGCATCGCAAGCCGATTTTTCTGATTGCCATTTGGCAATATCTTTTTCTATTTGTTCAGATTCTTTAATCAGCGGTCTGCGTTCTGCTATTCTGGTCTGACGCTCTCGTTTATTCTGCGCGTAATCATTTTTCTTGTCAGATGAAGCCATCTCCTGAACAGCAGCCACTGATGCTTGGCTACGTTGCTCTGCTATCCAAGCGGCATAATCCTCTAAATCACCATCGAATATGGTTGCTTTGCCATTGGCGACCAATAAGAATTGATCACAGGTGGTACGCAATAACGAACGATCATGGGAAATTAACACCACACCCCCCTCAAACGCTTGTAATGCCAGCGTTAGCGCATGGCGCATTTCTAAATCTAAGTGATTAGTTGGCTCATCTAACAATAACAAACTAGGCCGCGTCCAAATTAACAACGCTAATGCCAGACGTGATTTTTCGCCGCCTGAAAATTTTTCACAAGGCGCTCTAGCCATATCGCCACGAAAATCAAAGCCACCCAAATAATTAAGTAGCTCTTGTTCAGTTGCGTTTTTGTCCAAGCGTTGCATGTGTTGCAATGGTGATTCTTCCGCACGTAACTGCTCTAATTGATGCTGTGCAAAATAACCAATATTTAAATCTTTACCCAACACCCGTTTACCTGAATTGGCACTCAACTCACCAGCAAGTAATTTAATTAATGTCGATTTACCTGCTCCATTCGGCCCCAGTAAGCCAATCCGCTCTTTTGGCCTGACGGTCAGTGACACATTGTTTAAAATGGGTTTATTGGCATAGCCAACATCAATATCGCTAATCGCCAATAAAGGCTCTGGCGCACTGGATGGCGGTCTAAAATTAAAGCTGAATTGTGAGTCTACGTGAGCGGCACTTGTCATTTCCATACGTTCTAACGCTTTTATTCGGCTCTGTGCCTGCCTTGCTTTAGTCGCTTGCGCCTTAAAACGGTCAATATATTTGTGCAAGTGCGCTACTTTGTGCTGTTGCTTTTCATACATGGCTTGTTGCAATGCCATCTTTTCTGCGCGTTGGCGCTCAAAATCGCTATAAGCACCTTTATACAAAACCAGTGTTTGGAATTCAATATGGGCAATATGATTAACAATGGCATCTAAAAAATCTCTATCATGCGAAATCAATAGTAAAGTGCCATTGTAGTTTTTTAACCAATTTTCTAGCCAAATAACTGCCTCTAAATCCAAGTGATTGGTTGGTTCATCTAATAACAATAAATCAGAGCGACACATTAAAGCACGCGCCAAATTCAAACGCACACGCCAGCCGCCTGAAAATGAGGAAACGCTATTTTGTAAATCGGTTTGACTAAATCCCAGACCATTAAGTAGGCTGGCCGCACGCGCTTTAGCTGCATAGCCGTCTATTTCAGATAAACGCCCGTGTAACTCAGCAATGCGCTCACCCTGCTCATTTGCTTCTGCTTCTAGCAACGCATTTTCTATGCGATGTAATTCTTCATCACCTTCCAAAACAAACTGTAGCGCAGAAATACTTAAAGCCGGTGTTTCTTGCGCGACATGACCAATGACCCAGCTTGACGGTATATCCAAGTCGCCTTTATCAGCCTCTAGTTCGCCACGTAGCATAGCAAATAAGCTGGATTTTCCTGCGCCGTTTGCGCCCGTTAAACCGACTTTGTGTCCTGGGTGCAATTGCAATGAAGCCGCTTGAATGAGTACCTTAATGCCACGTGCGATAGTGATATTTTTAAATTGAATCAAAACGTGAATATCGATTTCATGTTATAAAAGGCGTTATTCTAAAGCAATGTTGAGATTTACCTTGCAAGAGTTTCCAATAAATAACTTGGAAAAGAATATAAAGTAGGCACTTATTCAACAATTGCGTGTCTATATTCAAGTAAAATAATGGAACCATTTTTTCGCCAGATACAATGTATTACAAAGTACCCAACCATCAATCCATGCCATGCTTAGTATAAAAAAAACCCCACGCTGGATTATTTATTTTAGCCTCGCGGTGCTGACGATCGTCGTGATGACTGCCGCCACGATTCGATTGGTCATATTTCCCAACATTAATGATTATAAAAATGATGTTGCAGCCATGATTACGAAAAAAATTGGCTTGCGCACCACGGTAGGGAATATTGTGACAGGATGGGATGGTTTGTCACCAAAGATATTAATCCGCGAAATCAATATTTATGACTCGGATAATCAGCCAGCATTACACCTTGAAAATGTAAACGGTACTTTTTCATGGCTTAGTCTGCCAATGCTAAGCCCGCATTTATCACATATCTCGGTGAGCAATCCAACCCTATCGGTAAAGCGAACCAAAACCGGTGCGATTTATATCGCGGGTATTGCAATAGCGGGCGAAGGAAAGCCTGACTTTGCTAACTGGCTATTAAGCCAAGCGAGTATTGATATCAACAATGCTGCGATTGTTTGGCACGATGAGTTGCGGCAAGCACCTGCACTCTCCCTAAATGCAGTGGACTTTAATCTACACAATCCTGCTTGGCGTAAAATTTTTGGGCAACATTTATTTAGCATGCACGCCCTTCCCTCAACAGGAACCCAATATCCCATTCTTTTAAATGGACACTTTTTTGGTAGAGATATTACAAAAATAGACACTTGGCACGGGGAAGTCAGTCTCAGCGCAAAATCAATTGATTTAACAGCATGGAAAGCATGGTTCGACTATCCGATTGATTTACAGAGTGGCTTAGGCAAGGCTGATGTCACGCTTACATTTGCCGATCAGGCAATCAATAAGCTCACAGCAAATGTCCAGCTCAATCAACTATCAGCGAAATTAAATACCTCGACAGAATGGCTCATTGCAAGCGCACTATCTGGCGTATTAAGCTGGGAGGAAACAAAAAATACAACTACCCTGTCTGGACAGCAAATTAAACTTGATACCGATGATGGCTTTCACATTAAAAATGGCTCTGGATTTTTCTCACAGTCGATTAAACATCAACAGCCTTGGTTAAACGCCGCATTATCACTTGATGAATTTGATTTAAGCTATTTAGGCAAGATACAAAAGATCGTCAAATTACCTGAACATATACAGCAACCTATCAACACGCTAAATCCACAAGGCAAACTGAGCAAGCTCAGTATGCGCTTTGAAGGCAACCCCAAACGCCCAAGCCATTTTGCAATCGAGAGTGAATTCACATCCTTAAGTGTTCAGCCTTATCAAAAAATACCGGGTTTTAGCAATCTGTCAGGTGAAATAAAAACCAATGAAAACAAGGGCACACTGCTCTTATCATCCACCAATGCGGTTTTGCATTTAAAAGATATTTTGCGGTGGCCAATTCCAATCAATACCCTCAGCGGAAAAATTTACTGGAACAATCACAATGAAATAGTCAACATTTTCGCCAGTAACGTTGCCATAGCTAACGACCACATGGCTGGCACGATCAATGGGAACTACCTAATGAATAAAATCAAAGGTGGTTATCTTGATCTCAATGCGCAATTTGAACGTGGCGATGCGCAGTTTGCATCTTTCTATTACCCACTTAGCTTGGGAGAGAAAAGCTTAAACTGGTTAGACACTGCAATTTTAAGTGGTAAGGCAAATGATATTCAATTGAAGGTTAAAGGAAAATTAGATGATTTTCCATATGTAGATAAACAAAATAAACCCAACCCATCGCTTGGTGCTTTCAAGGTAACAGCAAGAATCAATGACGCAACATTACAATATGGCAAAGATTGGCCAAGGCTAGAAAAGCTAGGCCTCGATATGCGCTTTGAAGGCAACAGCATGGAGCTCACTGCCGATACAGGCAATATACTGGATCTGAACATTATCAAAGCTAAGGCAATCATTCCAGCGCTCAATACCAATGGAACCATGGCACAAGCGTTGCGCATTGATGCGATAAGTGAAGGCCCTGTCGCGGCAGGGATTGCATTAATTAATAACAGTCCGATCAAACAAGTCACGTTAGGTTTTACTGACGATTTAAAAACATCAGGAAAAGCAAAGCTTGATATGAATATTGAGATACCGTTGAACAACATTGTTGATACGCAATACAAAGGTGAATATTTAATTAACAATGGGGCGATGTATGCAAATGAGAGACTAGGTTTACCTGAAATTTCTATGATTAATGGCACATTACGCTTTGATGGCTCAGGTATTCATGCACGAGCAGTCAATGCTAATATATTAGGTGGCCCCGCCCAATTTGATGTCACCACAGCAGAAAATAAGACCATCAACATACATGCTAAAGGCTTGATGACAGCCAGAGGCATCCAACAATTGAATGACAATACCTTGACTAAAGCATTCAATGGCAGTGCCGGCTGGTCAACCGATATTGCAATTAAGCAACCTTTAATCAACCTAACCATTCGATCTAACCTAAAAGGCTTGGCAATCAATCTACCCTCGCCACTAGGCAAGCATAGCAGTGAGGAAGCGAGCTTAACAATCCAAAAACAGCAATTTCGCGCAGAAGAAGATAGCATCAACATTGACTATAAGCAGGCTGTTTCTGCCATTCTTGTGCGCAAACAAAAAAATGATGGCTTACAATTTGATGGCGGCGACATTGCGATTAATATGCCTGCCAAGGCACCAACAAAGCCGGGTTTAGCATTGCGTGGTCAGTTGGATTACTTCGATGCGGATGAATGGCTGGCGTTACCAAGCAATCAAGATAATAGCAGCAATCTATCTCATGTCCCCTTCAATAGCGCAGCATTATCTATTCAACAACTCAATATTTTTAATCGCAGTTTTTACGGATTAAACGTAAGTAGCAGCCCAAGTGATCGGCATTTACAGATGACGGTCAACAGCCAAGAGATTAATGGGGAGATTGAATGGAGAAGCCCAACCAAAACACAAGCAACAGGGGCATTAATTGCACGACTCAACAAACTTTATATACCCGCTAGCAACGATATAGACCAGACTGATACTAAACAAACAGAAATTAAAAAGTTAGATAATCACTATCCTGCTTTAGATATTCAAGTAGATGATTTTAAGCTTGGCAAAAAAGAGCTTGGTCGATTTGCGCTTAATGCCTATCAGGCTAATGATGACTGGGTCATTCAACAACTTAAAATCAGCAACCCTGATCATGTCTTAATGGCAGAAGGTCGCTGGTTTAACTGGACCAGTAGCCCAAATACTAACTTAGTCTTTTCATTAACCGCAAATGATGTGGGCAATACCTTAAAGCGTTTTGGTCAACCCGATGTCATTAAAGGTGGAGTGGCACTTATCGCTGGTCAGCTAAACTGGCCAGGCAGCCCTCATCAATTTCAGTCAAAAGGATTAAACGGTGAATTGCAACTAGGTGCATCAAAAGGACAAATTGTTAAAGTTAAACCAGGCGTCGGCCGACTCTTTGGTCTACTGACACTGCAAAGCCTACCTCGGCGCCTAACATTGGATTTTAGAGATTTATTTAGCGAAGGTTTTGCATTTGATGAAATCAGTGGTAACGCCAATATTACTGATGGCATTATGCATAGTAATGATTTCTTTATGACTGGCCCAGCGGCAGAAACCAAAATTAAAGGCGATATTGATTTAAATAAAGAAACGCAATATCTACACATAAAAGTTATTCCGCACATCAGCGACAGCTTTTCATTGGCCGCGCTTGCTGGAGGTCCAATCGTTGGTGCAGCCGCCTTTGTTGCGCAGAAGTTATTAAAAGACCCGCTAAACAAAATCGCACAAAGCGAATATACTATTGTTGGCACTTGGGATAACCCTGTAGAAGTAGGTGCCGAAAAAATGCAACCAGATAAACAACCCACTAACTCACCATTGAATTCGCAATAACAATGACATCAAAAAAATCGACAAAATACGCAAGTAGCATCGTTAAAGTAGCTGGCATACAAATGGCATCCAGCCCCAGTGTATCCTCTAATCTAACAGAAGCTGAACGTTTAATTACGCTGGCGGCCAAAGCCGGTGCAAAGATAGTTGTACTACCAGAATATTTTTGCATCATGGGTATACATGACACTGATAAAGTGAAGATAAAAGAAAAAGAAGGCGATGGCCCTATTCAACATTTCTTATCTAAAATGGCCAAAAAACACAAGATATTCCTCATCGGCGGCACCGTGCCTCTTATCAGCAATCTGCCTAACAAAGTACGTAATAGTTGTTTAGTCTATAACGATAAAGGTAAGCAAATTGCACGCTACGACAAAATCCATTTATTTGGTTTAGATTTAGCCACCGAACGCTATCACGAAGAAAACACCATCGAAGCTGGCAATCAAGTCGTTGTGGTTGAAACGCCTTATGGCAAAATCGGACTATCAACTTGTTATGATTTGCGCTTCCCAGAGCTATATCGCGCAATGGGAGAAGTCGATATGATTGTTGTTCCGTCTGCATTTACCGAGACGACAGGCAAGGCGCACTGGGAAACACTCATCCGGGCACGTGCGATAGAGAATTTATGTTATGTGATTGCACCAGCGCAAGGCGGTTATCACCTGTCTGGTAGAGAAACCCATGGTAATAGTATGATAGTCGATCCCTGGGGCGTCATCTTAGATAGACTACCCCGCGGTTCTGGTATTGTGATAGCGGGCGTTAATACGCATTACGAAGCCAGCCTTCGTAAAAGCTTACCAGCCCTTAAACACAAGACCATCAAGGCAATTTAATGCAACAAACCAACCATTTACACATAGCGAATGAGGCATTATTAGTGCCTGCAGGCCTCGATACACAATCAATACAAGGTATATTGAGCAATATAATGTCGCATCAAGTCGACTATGCTGATTTATATTTTCAATACAGCAGAAGTGAATCTTGGGGCTTAGAAGAAGGTCAAGTCAAATCTGGCGCATTCTCAATTGATCAAGGTGTTGGTGTTCGTGCCATTAGTGGTGAGAAAACAGCCTTTGCCTACTCGGATGAAATCAACTTACCTGCCTTACAACAGGCAGCTAATGCAACCAAAGCCATCGCTGCTATCGGCGCTGAGCAAACAGCTAGCCGCATTATCACACCGGCAGCAACACCACTCTATTTACCCAACGATCCAATTGCCTCACTTTCTGCAGATGCCAAAGTAAAATTACTAGAACGCTTAGAACAATTTGCCAAGCAAGCTGACCCCCGTATCACGCAAGTCATGGCGTCTATCGGTGGTGAATATGAAGTTATCATGGTTGCGCGAAGTGACGGTGTAATGGCAGCTGATGTACGTCCGCTAGTACGCGTTTCAATTCAAGTGATTGCTGAACAAAATGGGCGGCGCGAACAAGGTACTGCAGGTGGTGGCGGCCGTTTCGACTACCACTATTTCACAGATGCCGTATTACAAGATTATGCAAAAAAGGCAGTGCATCAAGCATTAGTTAATTTAGACGCACGCCCTGCCCCAGCCGGCAGCATGACAGTTGTACTAGCTTCAGGCTGGCCCGGCATACTCTTACATGAAGCGATTGGTCATGGTTTAGAAGGTGACTTTAATCGTAAAGGTAGCTCAGCATTTTCTGGCATGATAGGCCAACAAGTGGCATCGAAAGGCATTACCATTGTTGATGATGGCACAATCAACGACCGTCGCGGCTCGCTAAGCGTTGATGATGAAGGCAATCCAACCCAGCGCAATGTGCTTATTGAAGATGGCATCTTACGCAACTATATACAAGATACGTTAAACGCGCGTTTAATGAAACAAGCCACAACCGGCAATGGTCGTCGAGAGAGTTATGCACACATCCCTATGCCACGCATGACAAACACTTATATGCTCAATGGCGACAAAGCACCAGAGGAAATTATTCAATCCGTGAAAAAGGGTTTATATGCTGCCAACTTTGGTGGTGGTCAAGTTGATATTACCAGTGGCAAGTTTGTCTTCAGCGCAGCTGAAGCTTACATGATAGAAGACGGTAAAATTACCCATCCCGTTAAAGGGGCAACTTTAATTGGTAATGGGCCAGACGTGCTTACACGGGTCAGCATGATTGGTAACGATATAGCACTCGATAGTGGCGTTGGCACTTGTGGAAAAGAAGGTCAAAGTGTCCCTGTTGGTGTTGGTCAGCCAACCCTTAAAATTGACGGCTTGACAGTAGGTGGTACCGTTTAATATGATATTGCTAACGGGGCCATAAGCCTCGGCTTATTTATCTGCTTTTACTTCACAAAAGGAGCAATATTATGGCTGTTAGTCCTGCTAAAAACCCCGCATCAAAACCCCCTGTCAAAAAAACCACCACTAAAAAACCAGCCGTAAACAAAGCGACTGCAGCAAAAACGACAGTAAAAAAACCAGTGCGCCTAAAACACGCAAAATAAGCGCCGAAGAGCGTTACAAAATGATTGAAGTAGCCGCTTATTATATTGCTGAACATCACAATTTTCAGGGCAGTGCTATTGATTTTTGGATTGCTGCTGAGGAAGAAATCAATAAAAAAATTGCTTAACTTAATTGCTCTACAGATTATTGACATTAAAAAAGGGTGCTTCGCGCACCCTTTTGCTTAGCAATTGCTATTATTTTAAGACACGATTTCTATATTCGCTTGTGCGTGTATCAATCTCAATATTATCACCTTGCGCCACAAAAAGCGGCACTGATATTTCATATCCCGTTGCTAATTTTGCCGGCTTCATTACCTTACCCGAAGTGTCACCTTTAACTGCAGGTTCAGTGTAAACCACTTCTCGCACGACCGTTGTTGGCAACTCAACTTGTATCGCTTTGCCTTCATAAAAACGTACATCGCATGTCATACCATCTTCTAAAAATGGCAACACATCTTCCATAAATTCTGCATCTACGTCATATTGGTTATAGTCAGCATCCATAAACACATAGCTAGGATCTGCAAAATAAGAATAAGTCACTTCTCTTTTTTCTAGCACAACGATATCAAATTTGTCACCGGCGTTATAGACGTTCTCGCTTGGTGCTTCTGTTAGCAAGTTTTTAAACTTAGCTTTGACTACCGCACCACTGCGGCCAGATTTATTATATTCAGATTTCACTAAAACCAATGGCTGTCCATCAACCATTACAACATTACCAACACGAAGTTCTTGAGCTGTTTTCATATATTCAACACCAAAATAAGGGAATTATTTAAAAGCGAATATTATACGCTAGTTTGCCAAATACGCACAAAAAGCAACTAACTTGCTTGCCAAATCTTCTTGCTGAGTTATCGCTTGTGATTGTTGTTGCGTGTATCGCGTAAGTGCTGAAAGATTGTTCAAATAGTGTTGCCAAGCCTCAGCATGGAATCTTTCCGTCGACCATGCTTCATGTAGCTGTACGAGTGTTTGCTGTAATGTTGAATAGCGATAGAAACTTGATAAAAAGGCATTAAGCTTTAAAAGGTGTGCATTATCTTCTTGCCAATAAGGTTGCCAGATAAATGGCTTACCTGCAAAAATCGCTCTTACCCAACTATCTTCGCCTCGAACGAAATTAATATCGCATACCCACAATAATCGATCATAATCATCTTGCGTTAGAAATGGCAGCACATGCAAAGTCAATGCTCCTAGCGTTATACAATCGCCAACTGCCAACGCTGTATAGCCTAATACCGATGTCGGCATGTGCTGATTAAGTGGCATCAAGACAATCACAGACTGTTGACCACCTGCTAATGATTGTAATAAAGCATCAACCGGTGCTTGCCGATAATGAAACAATGAAATGGTTAAATCGGTTGCATGCTTAGCAATCGTTAACGAGCGCCAAAAGGCTTCTTGTAAAGACGCTGATGCTTGAAACGCATCGCGATTAGCAAGCAAGTCTTTCTCACGTAACAACCCACCTGTTTTGTCGCTAAAGCCAGGAAAATAAAAATGACGTGTGAATGCTGTTTCACGGTGTTTGCCATGCAAGCCATGAAAGGCTGTTACCCAAGATTCTGCTGATAAATAATCGACATTAACCCAAACGGTTTGCTTACTCATCAACGATAAATAAGCGGCAGGCAAACCACAAGCAAATGTCTCAATCACGACATCAGCGGCAACATCAAAAGCGGTGTTAGCATCCCATCGTATAACTGTAATGCCTTGAAATGGCTGTTCTGGCCTATCAACAATATCAGTCAATATGTTGGCGGCGGCTGACAAATCATCAACGAACAATTTAATGTGAACATCATGCGCTTGATGTAGCTGTTTAGCTAATCGCCAGCAAACACCAATATCGCCGAAGTTATCAACGATTTTACAGAAAATATCCCATTTTTTTTGAATGTGAATCACAATACAAATGTTAAACGTGTATCAATCATGCGAAGAAGTGGTTTAAAGCAATCAATCGCCATTAAACCACTTTATTGCATCAAGCCCAACGCATATTACATCAGCAATGGTGCGATGAATGCAAAAAAAGCACCAAGCATCAATATGGCAACAGAAAGCCAATAAATAAGTAGTGCATTCTTGCGCGCCTTTATGCAACTTGCCGCTAATAATGGATCGACTGGACAAGGCGAATTACGCGCTTTCCATTGCAAATAGCCTGCCAACACTAACATCAAAGCAGCCAAGCCAAACACTGGCATTTTATGCTCACTCACCCAAATAAGCTGTGGAAATATCGTGAACAAACTGGTTAATGTAGCGGCCGACCCAATGGCAACAAATGTAGCAGGTAAAGCACAACAAATTAAGGTTGAGCCGCTAGTGAATAGCGAGAGTATATTTGCACGCTTAACGATTGTGATAAGACCCAGATCTGGGTTTGCCTGTTTATTTACTTTCATGGCTTACCTTTCTTGAGTAGGGCTATTGGCGTTGAACGCTGCTTTAATCTCATCAATAGACTGCGCTACTTTTTCTACTTTATTCACTGCATAGCCAGCATCTTTAATCACTTGAGTAAAAGTATCCAGCGAAACATCTTGCTGTGGCTTCAGCTCCAATACAACAATACGTCGTTTCAAATCAACAAAAGCACCCTGCCCCTCTGGCATTGCGTTTAACTTTTTCTCAATGCCTTTGGCACAAAATGCACACACCATACCGTTCACTTCAGCTTGAATACTACTAGCTGCAAAAACGACTGGTGAGGTGAAAATATACAATAAAATAATAAGTGTGTTTTTCATACGATATCCTTTAAGTAGGTTAATAAGTAACCATTAGATTAAGTCGAGGTGCACGTTCACTTTTATCAAAAGGATTGGTGACACCCAGTTCTAGGAAGTAATTTTTGTTAATCAGGCGCAATGCTGGTGTTAGCTGAAAGCCTGGATGAAAGTCGCGCGTTGTTTTGGCCTCTAATACAAACCAAGGCTGCGTTTCATCAAAATCTGTTTCGTAAAATGAAAACCCACCTTGTAATGCCGCCATGTCGTTGTTCATACCAGGCGCACGCAGCATACGCATCTTAGCTAAAAAATAAAGCCGTGTTGTTTCATAATCAAATTGCACACTCGGGCTATAACTAAACCCATGATGCAATCCCCTTGCCTCGCCCACACTCCCCATAAACCAAACATTGGCTTGCGCGGCCGGCAAATTCCAACGCTGAATAAGCCCTGTGTAATTAATACCTGTGATGGTTGTCGCGTGCTTATTTCTGGGCGACATACGCATCACCTCAACGCCAACAGCATGACGTATGCTAGGGGCATAATTAATCATTATTTCTTGATTATATTCACCCATCTCGGTCATCAGCATATAGCTATCTTCAAAACCCATGAGGGCAGCTGATTGTACGTGTGTGGCTAAAAAGGCCAATAAAACCGCAACCTGTAGTTGCTTAAACATATTAAACCTCCAATAACTCGATTAAAAAACGTGGACGGATTTGTCCTAGTGATTAATGTCGTATTGGCGGCCTGTACAGAGGTGAGTGATCAATCGACTGAAGTGCATCATCAACAAATGACAACTTAAGTGATTGAAAGGTAGGGATATTAATGAGTGGAATAAAGCCAATGTTAATAACAGAAGTTGCAACCGCACACAAAGGACAACTCATACAGCGATGTGATTGAACAGTGGCTTGATCAGATTCAGCATGACAAGGCATAGTGGCTTGCATCTGTGTTTGATCATGCATTGTGTTAGTTGCCATTTGCATACGCATTGCATTGGCTGTCACCATAAAAATAGGTAACCAAATAACCAACACGGTACACATCAACTTTTTCATTATTGATAGGATAGCCCGCGTCAAGCATTAGTTCAATGCTTTTTTATACCTTAATACTATGACATCAGAGATGGTGATAACCAACTTGCTCTCCCTCATCAATTTGTCTATGCTATTGATGCAGTCGCTAATTGAGTTAGTGTATGAAAAAACACGATGGTTAATACAAAACAGAATCTCAATAAGCTGCACTGGCGATACTGAAACGAAAAATGGGCTTGGTGAATCGATTAAACAATGACAAACACGAGTGAAGATTTAGCTGCAGAAATCATGTGTGAATGTACAGGGACTACACGTGGAAAAATTTTTGATTTAGTAACTGAAGGTTTGGATTTTAATGCAATCTCAAGAAAAACTGGGGTCAACACTGGTTGTGGCGGCTGCGAATGGGAAATTGAAACATTTATCGAAGCATTGCAAGAAAAATAACATGCGCGTAGTGACCATCTCAATCATCGGCTTTGTCTCAAGTGCAGCCGTCAATACATCTCATTTGCGTACACCTCAAATCGACTGACTCATTCAGCTGGTATTAACACTTGCGCCAGAAACAAAGCAGTAACAAACGGCCTATTGATTCAGGAACAGGCGTGATCAATGAAGTATTAACATGTTTTCATCACTGCATAATGATTCACGCCTAAGGCGCATATCAACAGGTTAATATCTCACTTCAATTATTTCAAACTCACCCTCACCTTTTGGTGTTTGCACCCGCACAATATCGCCTATATTTTTACCGTGCAGCGCTTTAGCCAAAGGCGAGACCCACGAAATATAACCCTTCTTCGGGTCTATCTCATCTTTGCCCACAATACGATACCTATGCTCGCTATCATCCGCTAAGTTAAAAACGGTCACCCAAGCGCCAAAAAAAACCTTTTCAAGGTGTTGCTGTTCTTTACTGTCTACAATCACAGCAAAATCCATGCGCTTCATTAAATGACGGCAACGGCTGTCAATTTGACGTAAACGACGCTTACCATAAATATAATCGCCATTTTCACTGCGATCGCCATTACTTGCTGCCCAAGCTACCGTGCGCACAACTTCAGGTCGCTCCACTTTATAAAGCTGATGAAATTCGGCTTGCAACGCTGAAAATCCTTCTGGCGTAATGTAGTTTTTTTCGTCAGTTTGCGCCATAGTCTTCTTGATTTTCTAACACTTCCACCGCGTAAACAAAATACTCTGTATCACCAAAACAGCTACTCGGAATCCATTTATGTTGCTTATAAAATAACCGTACACGCTGCCTATTACTTTCATTAATTTTGGTATATACCGCCGCATTTTTTGCGGTAAAAAAGAACTTCTCTGCTTGTGTGCCAGGCACCGTCATCAACACCTGCTCACCTTCATACGTTTTACAAATAAATCCCTTTTGCGAGATTTTCTGCACAAAACCAACCCGTTCACCAGATGAATAAACCCAATGCAAAGTAAAAAAAGTGTAAATAATAAACAGCATGAGTGGGATAAGAATAATGCCTAACCATTTAAAGCATTTTTTAATACTTGCCAGCATAACAGATTCCCCAAACCAATTATTTTGAGAGTCTATTATCGTACATAACGCTCAGTGGTGTGCACGTTTTATAAGGAAAAGCATAGAGATTATTGCAGTGTCGTTTAGAATAATGCCATGTCATCAAGCGCTTCTCATTTTATTCTTTGCGTCACTTCCCGACTTGCGCGTAGCTTGCAAGCTGCTCAACAACGGGCGCAAATGGCAAGTGGTGAAACACAGTGGTTAGCGCCACAGATTACTACGCTTGCTGATTGGCTCAATCGTGTGATTGAAACAGCGATTTTACTGAATGAAATCGATGCCGACTCTGTACCAACCAGTGGACTGAACGCGACACAAGAAGGTGTATTGTGGGAGCAAAGTATACAGCAATCGCTAAAAACCAACGCAGCTGCTAGTTTGTTTGACACCTCGGGATTAGCAAGTGCGGCAATGGAAGCGAATCGTTTGTTAACAGAATGGCGTTTAACCATAGACTTAGCCAATCTAACTGAAGAAACACAGCAATTGATGCAATGGCGTGACGACTTTCAGCGGCGTTGTAAAGCCAATAACGTATTAGAAGCAGTACGCTATCAGGATTGGCAAATCACGTGTCTAGAAAAAGATGCTGGCCAATTACCAACCCATATTCAACTCGCAGGCTTTGATCGTATACACCCGCATACACGCCGATTAATAGCGGCATTAGAAAAGCGCGGTGTAACCGTCAGCACTTATCCGCTCACCCTCGCTGAGCCACAAGCATTAACGCATGTTATGCTCAATGATCAAGACGCAGAGTGTCGTGCCGCTGTGGCTTGGGCACACGCTCATCTCACGCAACATCCAACAGCTAAATTGGCGATTGTTGTGCCTGAGCTAGAGGCCTTGCGCCCTGCACTATCCAATTTATTAGATGATGTATTCCATCCGTCTACCGCTGCCCCTGCACAAGCCGAAATCATGCGTTGCTATGATTTCACATTAGGTGTACCTCTATCTCGTGTACCAATCATCTCTACCGCTTTGGATTTACTGCACTTTGCTTGGCATAAGCAAGCGTTGCTACAAACTGATATCTCACCACTCATCAACAGTGTGTATTGGTCTAACCACATTGAAGAAGCTGATGCTCGCGCCAAGCTAGATGCTCGCATGCGACAAGAAATGCCATTAAGCCTGAGCAATGATGGTTTTATCCGCTATTTGCAACATGCATGTGACGGCGAGCATGCTTTAATATTGCCTAAACTGTTAGCAGACAGCAAAGCGCTGCTCGGCGTTGCTCAAGAGAACAATCGCTTTGCTAGCATAGATGAATGGGCAACCATATTCAAAACCGCACTTTACTTAAGCCATTGGCAAGGGGCGCGCAGCCTATCAAGCCATGAATTCCAAGCAGTTAAAGCGTTTCACAAGGTTTTACAGCAATTAGGCAGCTTAGCGCCATTCGCTGGCAAAGTGAGTGCCAGCGAGGCAATTAAACGCTTAAGACAATTATGCAAAGCACAGATATTTCAACCAGAACGTAAATCACAAGCCAGCATACAAGTCATGGGTATGTTAGAAGCAGTCGCTGAACCATTAGATGCAATTTGGGTGATGGGCATGAATGATCATATTTGGCCGCCCATGGCGCGGCATAATGCTTTGCTACCAGCGCATATTCAACGAGCAGCAAAAACGCCCAATGCCAGTAGCGATGTGCAAGCGGCATTTGCCCTAGCAATTCATCAACGCCTGATAAAAAGTGCGGCACAAGTGACTTTTTCAAGTGCAAAAAAAGAGGGTGAACGTGAATTGCGCGTGAGTCCATTAATGCACGGCATTCCTCAATTAAGCGAAGCGCCAACGTTAACTCATACGTTAGCTGAATCGTTAGCGCAACAATCGACACGTGATTGGCAATGGCTAGATGACCATCAAGCACCTCCAATACATGCTGGTGAGCACGTTGGAGGGGGCACGGGTTTGCTAAAAGCACAAGCAATTTGCCCTGCTTGGGCATTTTATCAATATCGCCTTAATGCTAGAAAGCTAGGTGAACCTGCGAATGGGCTAGATGCAATGGAGCGCGGCAATTTAGTGCATGCGGTATTGGCCAAGTTTTGGAATGGTCGTAGCCAAGCTGAGTGGCAAGATACGATTCCAGAGCAATTAAAAGCAACATTGTTAGTGATTGCACAGCAGGTATTAACGACATTTAACACAGAACGCAATCAACTATTTTCTGAAGCCTTTTTAAATTTAGAAGCGGCGCGTTTAAGTAAGCTGGTTTTTGCATGGTTAATTGAAGTTGAAATGTTACGCCCACAAGGCTTTACGGTGCTTGCTTGCGAACAGGAACACAACATTGAAATTGAAGGCATCCGCATTAGACTCATTATTGACCGCATTGACCAATTAGATGATGGTCGCTTAGTTGTGATTGACTATAAAACTGGGAGCCAGCTCGATTATAAAAACTGGGCGCAATCACGTATCACCGAGCCACAATTACCAATTTATGCCGCTTTTATTTTGCAAGATTCACAAAGTGATATTGGCGCAGTCTGTTATGCCAAAGTGCGTAACGCAGACAACGCTTTTGCAGGTATTGCGGCGACAAACGATTTGATACAA
This sequence comes from Methylophilaceae bacterium, assembly GCA_018398995.1. Classification (NCBI taxonomy): domain Bacteria; kingdom Pseudomonadati; phylum Pseudomonadota; class Betaproteobacteria; order Nitrosomonadales; family Methylophilaceae; species Methylophilaceae bacterium. Next base: position 181,202 of record CP073759.1, read on the forward strand.
GGCGCAACTATTTTTAATGACACGCGTGGCAGAAAAATATTTGATGAAGCTGATTTTCCCAATTGGCAAAGCATTATTCAACACTGGCAGAATCGCATCACCAGCACAGCAGTTAGCTTAAAAAATGGCGATGCCGCGGTCACTTTTGATAGTGAAAAGCAACTGGCCTTTTGTGATATAAAAGCACTCCTGCGTTTACCTGAACGTCAATTGCAGTTTGAACATCAACAGCAGGCGTCTAGCAGCGCCACTTTTAAAGACAAGTCGAAATGAGCAAAGCAACTATTTTGCCAGAAGCGTTGTTAAATGAGGATAGCGTAAGCCGAGAGCAAGCGTTGGCACATGATTCATTTATCGTTGAAGCGCCAGCAGGCGCGGGTAAAACTGAGTTACTGACGCAACGCTTTTTAAAGCTATTGACCACGATAGAGGCGCCAGAAGAGGTCGTTGCTATTACTTTTACCAATAAAGCTGCCTCTGAGATGAAATCGCGGATTATGGATAGCTTGGCAATGGCAGCATCTGATGAATTACCCGCTCAACCACATAAACAAAAGACTTTTCACTTAGGTAAAGCCGTACTCGATCGCTCGGCTGAGCTACAGTGGAATTTAGTGAACACGCCTTCAAGATTACGTATTTACACAATCGATTCGCTGAGCGCCAATCTTGCAAGACAAATGCCATTATTAAGCCGCTTCGGAACTCAACCTGGTGTGCGCGATGATGCAAGAACCTATTATGAAGAAGCCGCCATTAACGTCATTGAGCACCTCGCGCATGAAGACTATGGCGCTATTATCCATCGCGCGCTGGACTATTTTGATAACGACACATACAAATTAACCCAACTGTTGTCTGACATGTTAGCCAAGCGCGATCAATGGTTACCTTATACACAAAGCCAACATACTGCGGAAGATGCCGAAGCAGCATTATCCAACATGATCAGTGAAGATATTCAAGCGGCAGCTGTCATGATGACACCACAGCATCAACAAGCGTTGATGCCTATTGCACGATTCGCCGCAAGCAATCTGGAGTCGACACATCCGATTAGCCAATTATTGGATTGGGATACCTGCATACCAGCAGACGCTCAACATTTAGCCCAATGGCAAGCAATAGCACACGTATTACTTACCGCCAGCGGCACATTTCGCAAACGCTTTGATAAAAACATGGGTTTACCGCCAACGACTAAAGCAGAACCCTATAAAGAGGCTTTAGACGAAATCATTAAATCGCTGCTTCAAACAAAAGGTGCACAAGCAGCAATCGCGCGTTTACACACCTTGCCTAACCCTCAGCAAGATGAAAACACGTGGCAAATGATTGCCACGCTAGCGCAGTTGCTCCATATTGCCGTGGGTGAATTATGGTTGGTGTTTCAAAGGTATGGAGAAGTCGACTTTGTGGAAATCTCACAACGCGCATTGCTCGCGCTAGAAGACATTGGGGGCAATGCAACTGATTTAGCATTAACACTAGATTACCGTATTCAACATTTATTAGTTGATGAATTTCAAGATACCAGCCCTTCCCAAATTCAGTTAATCCAAGCATTAACGCGCGGCTGGCAACCAGATGATGGTCGCACCTTGTTTTGTGTAGGCGATCCAATGCAGTCTATCTATCGGTTTCGTAAAGCCAATGTCGGTTTATTTTTACGTGTGGCGCAACAAGGTATTGGCAATATTAAGCTGAAGTCTTTGAAATTATGGCGTAATAATCGTTCAACGCCCCCTATCGTTGATTGGATCAATCATGCTTTCAATCCTATTTTTCCTGCTCAAGACAGCATTAGCAGAGGCGCTATTCAATACCGTCCGTTTGTCGCAACCAAAGCCAACGAGGCATTAGCTGGTGTTACCGTGCACGCCCTATTGGATGAAAAACCAACCATCCCTTCTGTTGACAACACGGATGATGACGAAGAAGCACTGTTAGCAACCGATATTCGTCAGCTAGAAGCAGATATCATGATCGAGATTATCCAACAAACGAGAGCACAGCAACCTTCAGCAAAAATTGCCGTCTTGGTTCGCGCGCGTAGGCATTTAGCCGCATTAGTGACTACAATACGGCGCAATCATCCTACGCTCAGCTTTCAAGCTGTTGAAATTGAAGAACTCGCCAATCGTCAAATCGTGCAAGACCTACTCTCCCTTATTTATGCACTGCATCAACGAGCAGACCGGGTGCATTGGCTAGCAATTTTAAGAGCGCCTTGGTGTGGTTTGACCCTTGCTGATCTGCATGCCCTCGTTGGCAATGATAAAAACAGCACTATATTAGAACTGATACAGAATGAAACCTGTGTTAACAAACTCAGTGCAGATGGTCAGCAGCGTTTATTGCATGTTCGAGATGTGCTATTACAAGCGCTACAACATCAAGGTCGCCTGTCTATTAGTCGCTGGCTACATGGCGTATGGCTCATGTTAGGTGGTGCAGATTGTTTATGGGATGCGGGTGATGTGCGCGATGTGCAAGCCTTTTTTGCGCGTATTCAAACATTAGAAAATACGGGGCAATTTTCACCACAGCAACTCGCCATCGAAGTAGAAAAACTCTATGCTGCGCCTGATGCTAAAGCCGATGACAGCTTGCAATTGATGACCATTCATAAATCCAAAGGCTTGGAATTCGACACGGTGATTTTGCCGAGTCTTGATCGTAAAACTGGCGGCAATGAACAACCATTGCTACTATGGGAAGAAGTGTCATCCGAGCGACCACATGATGATAATCAACCTGTTGATTTGGTGGTGGCGCCTTATATCCCCAAAGGTAATCTATCGCAAACAACAAATCATGCTACGCCCTATGACTATTTAAAAATGTTAGAAAAAGAACGCGCGGCGCATGAAAATACACGGGTGCTATATGTAGCCGCAACCAGAGCTAAGCACAGTTTACATTTAATCGGTGCCGCTAAAGTTGATGCTAAAGGGCAAATCACTGCGCCAAAAAATACTTTTTTGGCTACCTTGTGGCCAATTGTGCACAGTCAATTTAATGAAGCGCAAGCGATTAAGCCTACTGCCAATATAAGTAACTACGCAATCAAGCATGCTGGCACCATCACATTAGAACATTTCAAGCCGCAATTGATACGCTTGCAAACGCCAACCATAGCCAAACTATTCACACAAACCAGCACGTCAATCAATCCAAATAATCTTATTTTAGAAGATGATAACAACACGTTAGATGCAAATGTTGGCATTTTAACGCATTTATATTTACAGCTAATTGCTGACAATGGTGTAGAAAACTGGTCAGCGCCAACAATTGCTGGCTTAGCTGGCGCAATGCGTCGTTGGTTCAAACAAAAGGCCTATGATGCGATCACAATTGAACAAGCCGTAACGCGTGTGCAGCACCTATTAACAACAACACTTGCTAGCGAGCAAGGGCAATGGATATTACGCGACAGAGCAAGCGCGGCTAGCGAATTAGCCATTGAATCTAGTGACGACCAAGTTACTGCCAAAAAAATTATTGATCGTACGTTTATCGAAGAAGGTGTGCGCTGGGTGATTGATTACAAATCAGTGGAGCTGGCTAAAGATAGCACAGCATCGACACTTAAAGCCATTGCCGTACAGTACCAAGCACAACTGGATGCATATGCCACGTTGTTTGAATCACAAGGATTACCCATTCAAAAAGCGATTTTCTTTGTTAGTCTAGGCCAGTTAGTCCTATTATAAAACGCTAGTTAGTTACCTATCGTTGTCAGCAATATGCAAGGTTTGTGTTGGAAAAGCAATTTCAGCACCATGCTTGGCAATAATATCGGCAATCTTCAGCAAAACATCTTGTTTAACAGCATGAAACTCATCCCAAATCACTGTGCGTGTAAACGTATAAATAAAGAAGTCTATTGAGGAAGCATTAAACGTATTGAAATTAACAATCAAGGTTTTCGTCGTATCGATAGCCTCATGCGTCATCAACATTGCTTTTACATCGGCAACAATTGCTGCCATTACGCCAATATCAGCGTAGCGTATGCCAATCGTTTCTTTAATGCGCCTATTACTCATACGTGATGGGTTTTCTACCGCAATATTAGTAAAAATAGCGTTGGGGACATAAAGCGGGTTTCTATTAAAGCGCCGGATTTGGGTATAACGCCAGCTTATTTTTTCTACCGTACCTTCAATATCTTTATCGGGTGAACGTATCCAATCGCCAACAACAAAAGGTCGATCGGTATAAATCGTTAAGCCTCCAAAAAAGTTAGCCAAAATATCTTTCGCTGCAAAACCAATTGCAATGCCGCCAATACCGCCCGCTGCTAACAAACCAGAAACACTAAAGCCAAAGGTATGCATCAAGGTTAAAATCAAACCGACTAACACAATAAGGCGACCAAGCTTAGATAAAGCATCAACTGTGGTGTAATCGACCTGTTCGCCACTATCGCGCTGCTGCTCCAAGCAACGCGAACACGACTCTTGAATTAACCGCCAGAAAAACCAAGCAAAACAAATGGCCATCATCGCATCACGCAATATTGGAACAAATAAGAATAAATCATGATGTGTTTGCTTACCGGCAATGTTGAGAACAATCGCAATTCCCAACACCCAAATCGCAACCAACACTGGCTTAGAGGCTGAAACGACTAGGGCATCATCCCAATAACTGTTTGTTGTTTTAGCTGCCCGTATCAGCTGTTTAAAGACATAAACGGCGACAAAATCAATGACGATTGTTGCAATAGATACCGCTACTATGGTCAATATCCATTGCTCATACAAACCAAATATCTCCATACTGTTTATTATTTCGTCCAACACAATACTCCCTACAAAATTTGACGCATCTTAAAAACATCTAAGCCATGACTACTTACTCACACTAGCATCTGGTGTAGAATCTTGCAATCACGCATCATCACCCATAAATACCTACATTTAAATGAAACTATTTTCCAATTTATATAACCGCGTCATGTTGTGGTCTAAACAAGCCAATGCACCTTGGTATTTAGGGCTACTCAGTTTTGCTGAATCATCTTTTTTCCCTATTCCACCCGATGTTATGCTAGCACCCATGTGTTTAGCCAATCCATCAAAAGCCTGGCATCTTGCATTATTAACCACCATTACTTCATTATTGGGCGGCTTACTTGGCTATTTAATCGGCGCAAGCGCATTTGACTTCATTTCACCTTACCTACAAGCTAATGAACATTATTGGCAAGCCTTTCAACAAGCAGAAGCTTGGTTTAAAGAATGGGGCGTGTGGGCTATTTTTATTGCTGGCTTTTCTCCCATACCTTATAAAGTATTCACCATTGCCGCAGGTGCATTAAGCATGCCTTTGCTGCCATTTATTATCGCTTCTTTTATTGGTCGTGGCGCTCGATTTTTTATGGTCGCTGGTTTAATGAAATGGGGCGGTCCAAGCATGGAAAAAAGTTTGAAACAACATATTGACCGTATCGGCTGGGCAACAGTAGCCATGATTGTCGCCATCATTGTCATGATCAAGCTTTAAACACTCGCTTCAGTCCATTATTGAAAGCAAGCATTACCCGTGCAAATGAAAAACCTTATTCATTATTTTCCATTCACCTGCAACTTTTAACAGTGTAAAAAAATCAGTAAAGCGATGACCAGTCCAGTTATCTGATTCTAATCTCACTGTTGCAATTGTTCCTTCAACATCAATATTCGCAATCTTTGTGACGATACCTGCTGCAGGGCCATTTTCATCATTCCAATCAAAAAGCTTTTGAATAGGACCAGCAAATAAATCAGGTCCAATATAGCCAAAAATGGTTGCATCCTCATGAAATGCTGGCTTCATGTCATCACCTTTACCAGACTTTGCACCTTTAATATAGTGTCCAATCGTCAATTCAATCAGTCGAATATCTTCATTCATGATGCATTACTCCTTGGGTTGGTTTAAAAATCGATCTCTTAAAAGTCTAGCATTAAGCGCTGGCTAGCGATAGCAAGAGAAGCAAACAGTCTATTAGCGCTCGAACGCCTTTAAGATCTCTTTTATCAATTCAACGCGATGGTTGATATTGCCAAGCTGGACAGATATTCTTAATTTTTCGGGCCCGTTCATGCGGCAGCGTTTATCGCGCTGTAACAAATGAATCAATTTCATAGGATCAATATCGGCTTTGGGATTAAATTGCAATTGAATGGCCGCATCCGAGGCATCAATTTTGACAATACCCAACGGTTTTGCCGCAATACGTAAGCGATGGCAAGCCATGAGGGCTTCTCCAGGCTCGGGCAATAAACCGAAGCGGTCTATTAACTCTTCTTGCATTTCATCTAAGGCTTCATCATCGTCGCAATTGGCTAGGCGCTTATAAATGACTAAGCGTTCATGAATATCTGGGCAATAATTGGACGGCAATAATGCTGGTGTATGTAAATTAATTTCGGTTGTGACACCCAATGGCGCATCTAAATCAGGCTCATTACCTGCTTTTAATTGTTTCACCGCGTGGTTGAGCATATCCGAATAAAGGCTAAATCCAATCTCCTGCATTTCGCCACTTTGGCTATCACCTAGCAGCTCGCCAGCGCCACGAATTTCTAAATCATGCATGGCAAGATGAAAGCCAGCGCCCAAGTCTTCTAGTAATTGAATCGCATCTAAGCGTTTTTGTGCTTGTGGCGTGATTTTACGGTGCGGATCGGTTAATAAATAAGCATACGCTTGGTGGTGACTGCGCCCTACACGTCCTCTTAATTGATGCAATTGCGCCAAACCAAACATATCGGCTTTATTCATGATAATCGTGTTGGCGGATGGTACATCAATACCCGTTTCGATAATTGTGGTACACAGCAACAAATTAGACCGTTGCTGATAAAAATCGCGCATCACATATTCTAGCTCGCGCTCACGCAGCTGTCCGTGAGCAATCGCAATACGCGCTTCTGGCAAGATTTTTTCTAGTTTTTCTTTTTGCACAAAAATGGTGTCAACTTCATTATGTAAAAAATACACCTGCCCGCCACGTTTAAACTCTCGCATGACTGCCTCGCGAATAATGCCGTCAGAATAATCAGTATGGAAGGTTTTAATGGATAAGCGCTTTTGCGGTGGCGTCGAAATTACCGAGAATTCGCGCAAGCCCTCCATCGCCATGCTAAGCGTGCGTGGAATCGGCGTTGCAGTCAGGGTTAATACATCCACTTCAGCGCGCAAGGCTTTCATTTGCTCTTTTTGGCGTACGCCAAAGCGATGTTCTTCATCCAAAATCGCCAAACCAAGGTTTTTAAATTTCACATCTTTTTGAATTAATCGATGGGTACCAATCACAATATCTATCGTGCCATCGGCCAAACCTTTTAAAGCTTCCGCTTGTTCTTTTTTTGTTCTAAAACGTGAAATCTCGGCAATTTTAATGGGCCAATCGGCAAAACGATCACAGAAGTTCTGATAATGTTGCTCTACCAATAATGTGGTTGGCACTAATACTGAAACTTGTCGTCCGCCCATCACCGCGACAAAAGCTGCGCGTAAGGCCACTTCGGTTTTGCCAAAGCCAACATCGCCACACACCAATCGATCCATTGGTCTGCCTGATTGCATATCGCCAATGACCGCTTCAATAGCCGATAATTGGTCTGGTGTTTCTTCAAAAGGGAAGCCTTCACAAAACGCATCGTAATCTTTAAGGCTCAGTTTAAAAACATGTCCTTTACGCGCGGCACGTTGTGCATATAAATTAAGTAACTCGGCCGCAGTGTCGCGGATTTGTTTTAATGCTTTTTTCTTGGCCTTTTCCCACTGACCACTACCCAAACGGTGCAAAGGCGCACTTTCTGGCGGCCCTCCGGAATAGCGCGAGATCAGAAATAACTGCGACACTGGCACATAGAGTTTATCATCGCCGTAATATTCTAAAAGCAAGAACTCAGTCTCACCTTCACCAAAATCAAGATTTTGTAAGCCTTTATAACGCCCAACACCATGCTGTTCATGCACCACAGGATCATTCATGCGCAGCTCAGATAGATCTTTGAGCATACCTTCGGTATTACGCGCCTTTTCTTTACTGCGGCGGCGTTGCTGACGCACAGTTGAGGCATACAATTCCGCCTCTGTAATCACAGCAACGTCACTCACAAAACCCGTGTGCAAACTTGAAACGCCCAACATAACTTCAGCATCACTGGCTTCAAATTCAGCCCATGTTTCACAGACCGGAATGACCAAACCATGTTCAGTGAATAGCTGCGAGATGGTTTCGCGACGACCCAAACTTTCCGCAACAATCAAAATACGGCTTTTTGCTTTTTTGATAAATGCTTGTAATTTATGCAATGGCTGATCAGCACGCCTATCCACATCAACAGCAGGTAACGATTTTTTTGCATCAAGTTTGACATTAATCAGAGGGAATTGATGGGCTTGTTTGAAGAAATTATCTACTTGCATTAATAAAACCGCAGGCGACAAGACTGGTCGTTCAACGTCATAAGCCAATAGTTTATGACGTGAATTAGCTTCATACCAAAACGTTTGTGCGGCTTTATCTAAATCGCCGTGCGCGCAAAGCACTGACTGCTTGGGTAAGTAATCAAATATTGTTGCTGTTTCGGTAAAAAACAAAGGTAAATACCACTCAATGCCTCCCGTGGCATTACCTTTACTAACGTCTTTGTATATTTTTGCGCGTTGCGGATCGCCTTCAAACTGCTCTCGAAATTGACTTCTAAATAGCTCTATTCCCGCTTTATCTAAAGGAAACTCACGTGCTGGTAGCAATCTGATTTCTGGTACTGGATATAAACTACGCTGAGTATCAACATCAAACGTACGAATGGTCTCAATTTCATCATCAAATAAATCAATCCGATACGGCAACACACTACCCATTGGAAATAAATCTACCAAGCCACCACGCACACTAAACTCACCAGGGCTAATCACTTGAGACACATGGTGATAGCCTGCTTGTGCACACTGCTCTCGCAACGCATCAATATCGAGCATCTGGCCTTTTTTTAACATAAACGTATGTCGAGCCAAATACGCAACTGGTGGCATGCGCAGCAACGCCGTTGCAATTGGTACAATGACCACATCACAGCTATTTTGACTAATTTGATACAGGGTAGCCAAACGTTCAGAAATCAAATCTGGATGCGGCGAAAAGACATCATAGGGCAGCGTTTCCCAATCTGGCAATAAATGCAAACCGAGATCAGGCGCAAAGTAAGGCATTTCCTCCATTAGTCGTTGCGCTTCAAATGCACTTGAAGTGATAATCACCAGCGGCTGTTTTGTTGTTTTTAAACGACAAGCAAGTGATGCGAGCGATAAGCTATCTAAGCCATTGGCTATATAAGAAAAACGGCTTGATTGACCGACAGATGGAAGGATTAACTGCATAAATGAGATTGAAAATGACTTGGTTTAGCGTTGAATTTTGCCTATTATACCTCTAACACCACGTGTATTTTAAGGTCAATTTCAATTTGAACCTTAATTGAATAATAAAACCTAAAGTCACGTCATCTATTTATTGATAGTCACAACATCATGGAAAGCTTTATGCAATGAACGATAAACAACGCGTTGCTATTCATGCAGCAAACTATGTGCAGGATGATATGCTGGTCGGTTTGGGTACTGGCTCTACTGCCAATTTTTTTATTGAAGAGCTGGCTAGACGGCAACAAGAAGAGCACCTAAAGCTCACCACTGTGTCTAGCTCAACCATCAGTATGATTAAAGCACAAAGTTTAGGACTTACTGTTCTTGGTTTACAACAGGTAAGTGAAATAGACTTGTATGTTGATGGCGCAGATGAAATCACTCCCAACTTAACGCTGCTAAAAGGCCGTGGCTATGATTTGGTCATGGAAAAGCTATTGGCTAAGGCGGCAAAACAATTTTTTGTGGTTGCCGATAAAAGTAAATTGGTGACGCGTATTGGAACCAATTTTGCCATCCCAATTGAAGTCATGCCATTTGCTTGGCAAGCAGTTAAAAAAAGTCTTGAACACCTTGGTGGCGTTGGTGATTTGCGACCTAATGTGGCAAAAGATGGCTTATCTATTAGCTCATATGGCAGCTTAATTCTTGACATGGCATTTGATCAGAAACTGGCTGAAGGAGACTTAAATCAATTGCTAAACAACATTCCCGGTGTGATTGAACACGGAATATTTTATCAACTGGCATCAGCTGTTTTTATTGCACAAGATGGCAATATTGAAGAAAAGTGGCAGTAATTCTGTTCAGTTAATATTTGATGTCCATGCTTAGACACTTTGCTTCCTCTAGCTTCAGACAAAAAATTATCGTTTATGGCTTTACTTTGTTATGGCTAATTGCATGTGGCGCCGATAGCACATCAACTGATCGCGCAACCAAGGCTGGCAAGATAGAAAAAAGGGATGAAAACGTCATTACTTTTGTTACTATCAATAGTCCAAATACTTACTATATCAATAGCGATAAAGAGTTTTCTGGCCTTGAATATGATCTAGCCATGGCATTTTCAGCCTTTCTTGGTGATAAAAAGCAAATAGAATTTATTGTAGTTGATAGTATTCAAGAAGTCGTTGATGCGCTGGTGAACAATCGTGCCGACATTGCTGCCGCTGATTTAACGTTAACTGAATCACGTAATCAGGTGATTGACTTTTCGATTCCCTACCAAAATGTTCAACAGCAAGTCATCTACAATAATCAAATCATATCTAAACCTGCAAAAAACATCAGTGATTTAGTAGGCAAACAGATTGTCGTACCAGCATCGACTAGCTTTGCGGAAAGATTAATGGCATACCAAAAGCAGCATCCCGAACTGAGATGGTCAACCCGTAAAGCTTCGCATTCCGAGAATATTCTTGAAGATGTTGCTGAAGGGACCCTCGAATACACCATCGCTGATGATCATTTAGTCTCTGTGCTTCAAAACTTTTACCCGCAGCTTCACGTTGCCTTTACCTTTGGCATGCCAGAAAAAATTGCTTGGGGTTTTGCCAAAGGACGCAAGCCAGACTTGCTGTTAGAAGCCAACGCTTTTTTTACTAAAATAAAAAGTGATGGCACATTGCGTAACCTTATTGATCGCTATCATGGCAACAGCAAGCGCTTGAAGCCATTGGATGTAGATACTTTTCTGAAGCGTACTCGAGGTATTTTACCGCTATACAAAAAGCTATTTAAAGATGCACAAGAAATTACTGGCATTGATTGGCGTATGCTTGCCGCCTTGAGTTATCAAGAATCGCATTGGGATACATTTAACACGTCGCCAACCAATGTACGCGGATTAATGATGTTGACAGAAGCAACTTCTGACCAAATGGGCGTGATGAATCGCTTAGATCCACAAGAGAGCATTCCAGCAGGCGCTAAATACCTGAATTTAATGATGAATACCCTGCCAGAACGCATACCAGAACCAGACCGCACTTATATGGCACTTGCGGCTTATAACATCGGCTATGCGCATGTTGAAGATGCCCGGGTACTAGCGCAGCGACTGGGCTTGAGCCCCGATTCTTGGGTAGATGTAAAAAAAGCTTTACTTAAATTAAACGACCCACAACACTACGCTAACGCAAAATACGGCTATTGCCGCTGTGCACAACCCGTTATTTATGTCGAATCCATTCGCAGTTATTACAACATTCTGGGTCGATTTGAGCCTGCTCATGAGCCATTTGAAAACGACCCATATAAAATCGCCAGCAACTAAGCTGCTATGACCTGCTTGCCACCCATATATGCTTGTAGAACAGTTGGAATAGTTACGCTGCCATCGGCGTTTTGATAATTCTCTAATACAGCAACCAATGTGCGCCCTACCGCCAATCCTGAACCATTGAGCGTGTGAACAAACTCTGTTTTACCTTCTGCATTTTTAAAACGCGCTTTTAAACGACGGGCTTGAAAGGCTTCACAATTAGACACAGAAGAAATCTCACGATAAGTATCTTGTGCAGGTAACCACACTTCTAAATCATACGTTTTTGCTGCGCCAAACCCCATATCGCCAGTGCAGAGCGAAACAACACGATATGGCAATTCTAAGGCTTTAAGAATATTCTCCGCATGCCCCACCATCTCTTCTAATGCTTCGTAGCTTTTGTCAGGATGCACAATTTGCACCATTTCCACTTTATCAAACTGATGCTGACGAATCATGCCTTTGGTATCTTTACCATAAGAACCCGCCTCAGAACGGAAGCAAGGCGTATGTGCAGTGAGCTTGATTGGCAAATCATCTAAAGCAATGATTTCATCGCGCACGGTGTTTGTTAATGTCACTTCGGAGGTTGGAATTAAATATAGTTTGCTATCGTTATGATTGAGAGAGAATAAATCTTCTTCAAACTTCGGTAATTGCCCGGTACCAGTTAGCGTTTCAGCGTTAACCATATACGGCGTATAACACTCTTCATAACCATGTTGTTCTTGCGTATCTAACATAAACTGCGCCAACGCACGGTGCAGTTTTGCAATTTGACCTCGCATTAAGGTAAACCGCGCACCTGAGAGTTTCGCACCTGTGTCGAAATCTAAACCAAGTGGCGTGCCAACATCGGTATGGTCTTTAATGTCAAAATCAAATGAACGTGGGGTACCCACTTTACGCACTTCCACATTATCTTCTTCAGACACACCAACTGGCACGCTTTCATGCGGTGTATTGGGCACATTCAATAATAGGTTCTGCAATTCTGTTTGAATCTCTGCTAGCCGTGTTTCATCCGCTTTAAGCTGCTCACCAAGTCCTGCCACCTCTGCCATAATCGTACTGATATCATCACCTTTAGATTTGGCAATACCAATTTGTTTGGATGCATGATTACGCTTGGCTTGCAACTCTTGTGTGCGTGTTTGCACGGCTTTTCGCTCAGCTTCTAGCGCAGTAAATTTCGCTGTGTCTAACTTAAATTTACGGCTATTGAGTTTGGCTACAACGCCTTCTAAATCGGTTCTTAGTGCTTGTATATCTAACATTTAAATCCTTTTAATTTCTAATGTCATACCGACGAAAGTCGGTATCCAGCGTCGTTAAAGCCGCTGGATTCCGTGTCGTTGCAGAATGATGAGCTATTTCGTCTTTTTACCTAAAGCTTTACTGTCTAATTCTCTTAAGTGCTTTAATTTTTCGCTTATTTTACCTTCCAAACCTCGTGGCGTGGGTTGATAAAACGCAATAGCATCTAAATCTTCTGGGAAATAATGCTCACCTGCCGCATAAGCTTCAGGCTCATTGTGGGCGTAGCGGTATTCTTTGCCGTAATCTAATGCCTTCATGAGTTTGGTAGGTGCATTGCGTAAATGCAAAGGCACTGGCCGCGATTTATCTTGTCCCACAAAAGCTTTGGCTTGATTATAAGCGTTGTATGCTGCGTTACTTTTTGCCGCAACTGCCAAATATATCACTGCATTGGATAAGGCTAATTCGCCTTCTGGCGAGCCTAAACGCTCATAAATTTGACATGCTTCTAACGCCATTGTCTGCGCACGTGGGTCGGCAATGCCAATATCTTCGATTGCCATGCGTACAATACGTCGTCCCAAATAAAGTGGATCAGCACCGCCATCGATCATGCGTAAAAACCAATATAACGCAGCGTCTGGATTTGAGCCTCTAACTGATTTGTGCAATGCAGAAATTTGGTCGTAAAATGCCTCGCCACCTTTATCAAACCGTCGTAACTTACTCGACATTGTCGTCTGTAAAAACGCCTCATCTATCTCAGTTATATTTGCACCAATTGCTGCATTAAATAAACTTTCTGCAAAGTTAAGCAAACGCCTGGCGTCGCCATCTGCATAAGCCAATACTTGCTCTTGCACCGCTTTATCAATACTCACATCTTTGGCGACTAACCCTCTCGCCCGTTCTAGCAACTCTGCAAGCTCTGGTTCCGACAACGCATTGAGCACGAATACTTGTGCACGGCTTAATAACGCGCTGTTCACTTCAAAAGATGGGTTTTCGGTTGTAGCGCCGATAAAGGTAATTAAGCCACTTTCAACAAAAGGTAAAAAAGCATCTTGTTGGCCTTTATTAAAACGATGCACTTCATCAACAAATAAAATCGTTTTGCGGCTAGATTGTTGTAAGGTATGTTCCGCGCGCTCAACGGCTTCGCGAATGTCTTTGATACCAGAAAGCACAGCCGATATCGGAATAAACTCGGCGTCAGCGGTATTGGCGATTAATCTTGCCAATGTGGTTTTACCTACGCCTGGCGGCCCCCACAAGATCATGGAAGGCAACCTGCCAGATTCAAAAGCCAGACGCAGTGGCTTGCTTGGCCCTAGTAGATGCGACTGGCCAACAACTTCTGCTAGCGTTTTTGGACGCAGCAACTCAGCGAGTGGCGCATCTGGTGCAGTTGCTTCAAATAAGCTATCCACTGGTTAACCTATAGATATAAAAAGAATATTGTAACAGCTAGCACCGACTGCTCATGCAAAATACGGTTTACTCGCCAACCACATCAACACCTTTGGGTATTTTAAATAAAAAGGTTTCCGTTGCTAGCTTGGGGTTGCGTTCAATATTATCAAAGGCAATAAAAGTCAGATGATTAAAGCTATCGACCATTTCCATATAACGTAATTCATTGCCTTTAAAACCGATGTAGATGCGCTCAAAACCGCCGTCCTCAACTTTAGGCATGGCTCGTACCCAGTCAATACCAGCCTCGCGTTCTGGTCTTGTAACATTTTTTAATACAAAGCTTTTCTCGACACCGTCACCACCAGCTAGCAATGCCGCTGGACTCATGCCAAGTGCTTGGTTTAGTGTGCGAATGGTGACCTGCTCGAGTTCTGTGTCTAACAAAAAAACCTCTTTACCATCACTGATAATTTGTTGCTCATACGGCTTATCGTAATCCCAACGAAACTTATTTGGTCTATCCAGTTGCATCTTGCCTTCAACCACTTGCACCAGTGTACCTTGCCCATCTTTTACTTCTTGATGAAAGCTTGCACGCATCGCGTTTGTTGTACGATAAAAATCTTTCAGTGCAGAAACACCATCGGCCAATACGCCGTTTGAAAATAGCAGGCCCAACCAAATTACCACAAATTTACGCATTATTTACTTTCTTGTCTTTTATTGCTTGCTGGTATATTAAACGTCAAAATTGTCGCTATTCACCGGTTTTAACAAGCACTTCACGACTACCGTTGGTTTGCATTTCTGAAACCAAGCCAGCGCGTTCCATGTCTTCAATTAATCTTGCAGCACGGTTGTAACCAATCCGCAATTGTCGCTGAACGGAAGAGATGGATGCGCGACGGCTTTTGAGTACAATCGACACAGCTTCGTCATAAAGTTCATCTTTTTCGCCAGCACCATCGCTGTATTCGCCAGCCTCGCCACCGCCCTCAGTCTCGTTGGTTAGGATACCTTCAATATAGTTTGGCTCACCCAAGGTTTTCAGATGATTCACCACAGCATGTACCTCTTTATCACTCACAAACGCGCCATGAATACGTTGGGGATAACCCGAGCCTGGTGGCATATACAACATATCACCTTGACCCAATAACGCCTCAGCGCCCATTTGGTCTAAGATAGTGCGAGAATCAATTTTGCTAGATACTTGAAAAGAAATACGGGTTGGCACATTGGCTTTAATCAAGCCGGTTATAACATCAACCGATGGACGCTGCGTAGCGAGTACCAAATGAATACCACAAGCACGGGCTTTTTGTGCCAAACGGGCAATCAACTCCTCTACTTTTTTGCCAACCACCATCATCAAATCGGCTAATTCGTCAATCACCACTACTATCGTTGGCAACTCTTCTAATGGCTCAGGATCATCTGGCGTTAAGCTAAAGGGATGCGGAATTTTTGCTCCAGCCTTGGTAGCCTCTTTAATCTTTTGATTAAAGCCAGCCAGATTACGCACACCAACCATCGACATTAATTTATAACGACGTTCCATTTCGGCGACACACCAATTCAATGCATTAGCCGCTTGGCGCATATCGGTTACGACCGGTGCCAATAAATGTGGAATACCCTCATAAACGGAAAGCTCCAGCATTTTTGGGTCGATTAAAATCATGCGTACCTGTGCGGGTTCTGCTTTATATACCAGACTTAAAATTAACGCATTAATCGCTACCGATTTACCAGAGCCCGTTGTACCTGCCACCAAGACATGCGGCATTTTGGCTAAGTCCGCCACCACAGGCAATCCAGCAATATCTTTTCCCAGCGCAATTGCCAATGGAGAGTGCATATCGGCATACACTTTGCTACCTAATATTTCAGTTAAAAAGACAATTTGTCGCTTAGGATTAGGAATTTCTAAACCCATATAACTTTTACCCGGAATGGTCTCAACCACGCGCACACTGAGTACCGATAATGCGCGTGCCAAATCTTTTGCTAAATTAGTGATTTGGCTACCTTTGACGCCTGGTGCTGGGTCGAGCTCATAACGCGTAATCACCGGTCCAGGTTGTGCAGACAGCACATTGACTTCGATACCAAAATCGGCAAGCTTGCGCTCAATCAATCGTGAAGTAAACGCTAAGGTTTCATCAGATGGCAGCTCCACTATGTTGTTTGCTTTATCTAACAAGTGTAAAGGTGGCAACGCTTCGGAATCAAATAAAGACACTTGCTTTTCTTTGAACATGCGTTCACTTTTTACAACTTCCGTTTTGGCTGATTTAATTTCAATAGGTGGTTTGTCTTCTGCGCGCTTTCGTTCATTATTAACAAATTCAGCGCGCTTTTGCTCAACCACTTTTCCTACTCTACGATCTTGCCAATCATGATATTGAGCACGCGCCCAGTCATAAGAAAAAATAAGCCCAGCGCCTAATCTCTCTGTCATCATAATCCAAGACCACCCTGTAAATAGGCTAAATCCAATGGCAAACAATAACAGCAATACCATTGTAGAGCCTGCATAGCCAAACATCGAACGCAAAACGCTATCTACCGATTGCCCAATAATACCGCCTGCTGCATCTGGCAAATCTGCGGGTAAGCTAATAATATGACCTGCCTCCAATGTGCTAGAGGCAATCAACAACAATCCAAAGCCAACCATATTCAGCAATAAAAATGGCCGCTCTCTGTCTTTTTCTTCAATCTGTTGGTACATCAATAAAATGGTAAAAAAGGCTAGCACAACGAACCACCAAGCCGAAAGTCCGAATAGATTTAATAAAATATCAGATAGAACAGCACCAACCTTACCGCCGGCATTTTGAATAGTGTCATGGGTACTAGACATATAAAACCACGATGGATCTTGGACATGATATGACCCAAGAATAACAGCCAAATAGAGTCCAATTAACACCAAAACCCACCACCATGCCTCACGCACTAGTCGAATATGGTGAAGTTGCTTATCACTTTTCAGCACTTCTGCTTTATGTTGTGTAGCGGAAATATTCTTTTTGAAAAACAATCTGTTAATACCCTATATAAATAATGACTATTGATTTCCACATTATAGCAAAACGAATCTATTATTCCTTTGTCATATTAGTTAGAGTACACTAAATAGTGAACGACTAATAGAGACAAAGTAAACATCAATAAGGAGCACGCAATGGATATTGGCATCAACCCAAGTGATAGAAAGAAAATAGCAGAAGGCCTTTCAAAATTATTGGCCGACACCTACACGCTTTATCTAAAAACGCATTACTTTCACTGGAATGTCACAGGGCCAATGTTTAACACATTACATTTAATGTTTGAAACACAATATACAGAACTTTCTGTGGCGGTTGATGACATCGCAGAGCGTATCCGCGCCCTCGATGAATATGCCCCAGGCACGTATAGTCAATTTGCAAAACTAAGCTCTATTGCAGAATCTGAAGGCATACCAAAAGCATCTGACATGATTAAAGAGCTGGTTGAAGCACATGAAGCCGTGTGTCGCACCGCAAGAAGTGTCTTTCCTGCCGCCAATCAAGCAGATGATGAAGCAACTGCCGATTTAGTGACGCAACGCCTGCAAATACATGAAAAAACGGCATGGATGCTACGAAGCATGTTAGAGAAGTAACATAGCAATCACATTAACCTAGCAGTCTTTCAGTGTAGGCTAACCTTTAGGTTAAATGAGCAACGCGAATGGCCGAAACTAAAAAACCGCATGGATGCTACGAAGCATGTTAGAGAAGTAATCGTCTTATCAACCGTTTTTTAGTGCCAGTCATCAATGTAGCGAATATTGAAACGGTCAATTGCCACAATAGTTGCCATTCGCTCTTTAAATTGATGACTTGCGTCACTATAATGTCATTACAGCAATCCATATCCCCAATAAAGAAAGTGAACGAATGTCGACCAAACACGCTAAGTTACTCATCCTAGGCTCAGGCCCAGCTGGCTATTCTGCCGCAGTTTATGCTGCCCGTGCTAACCTCAATCCAGTACTCATTACAGGTATTGCACAAGGGGGCCAATTAATGACGACAACCGAAGTCGACAACTGGCCTGCCGACGCAGATGGCGTAATGGGACCAGAACTCATGGCACGATTTGAAAAACATGCTGCACGCTTTAATACAGAAATGATTTTTGATCATATTCATACGACACATCTAAAAGAAAAACCGATTCGCTTAGTAGGTGATTCGGGAGAATATACTTGTGATGCGCTGATTATTGCAACTGGTGCCTCTGCTAAATATTTAGGCATTCCAAGTGAAGAGGCTTTCTCGGGTAAAGGCGTTTCAGCGTGTGCAACCTGCGATGGCTTCTTTTATAAAGGCCAAGATGTTGCTGTGATTGGTGGTGGCAATACAGCGGTCGAAGAAGCGCTTTATCTGGCTAACATTGCCAATAAAGTAACATTGGTACACCGTCGTGATACGTTTAAAGCAGAAGCGATTTTAGTTGATAAGCTGATGGAACGTGTTAAAGAAGGCAAAATTGCATTAGAAACTTTTCAAACACTCGATGAAGTATTAGGCGATAACATGGGTGTTACCGGTATGCGCTTAAAAAGCAGTAAAGATGAAACGACCAAAGAAATTGCGCTTAAAGGGGTATTTATTGCGATTGGTCACAAACCAAATACCGACATTTTTGAAGGTCAACTAGAAATGGAAGGCGGCTATATCGTGACACAAGCTGGCCGCAATGGTAATTTCACGGCAACAAGCGTTCCAGGCGTGTTTGCTGCTGGTGATGTGCAAGATCATATTTATCGTCAAGCAGTAACCAGTGCAGGAACCGGCTGTATGGCTGCTTTAGACGCTGAGCGATATTTGACTAACCAAGAGTAAGTAATCCTCACTACTCAGCCTCCAGCCAGTGTAGTTAGAGGCTTTTTTGTGCCTGCTGATTTTGCGTAAAAAACCGAATATGCGATAATGCGCAACTTCACATCTAAGCACGACTTGTTCGCTGTTACAAAAAACATCTTGTCGACAAATCCAATCAATTAATCAGACAACATCATTAGGGATAGTATGTTTAACTATAGCAATCATGAGATTAAAACCAATTTACTCAGTGGGTTAACAGTTGCTTTGGCCATGGTGCCAGAAGCCATTGCCTTTGCGCTCATTGCGCACGTTTCGCCATTAACAGGGCTGTATGCTGCTTTTATCATTTGTTTAATTACCGCTGTAATGGGTGGGCGTCCTGGTATGATTTCTGGCGCAACAGGTGCACTAGCCGTTGTCATGGTGGCATTGGTTGTGCAACATGGCGTGGAATATTTGTTTGCTACCATTGTATTAATGGGCTTATTTCAAATGCTGTTTGGTATAGCAAAGCTCGGTAAATTTATCCGCATGGTGCCACACCCGGTGATGCTCGGCTTTGTAAACGGTTTGGCCATGGTGATCTTTATTGCACAGTTTGGTCATTTTAAAACCACCTTACCTGATGGCACGACAGAATGGATGGACAATGACGCGCTTGGTGTGATGGCTGTTCTAATCGCAATTACGATGGCCATTATCTACTTACTGCCCAAATTAACTAAAGCGATTCCTTCAACGCTGGCTGCGATTTTGGTTGTTTCAATGAGTGTCATTGCGCTGGGTGTCGACACTAAAACTGTTGGGGATTTGGGCTCAATTGCTGGTGGCTTGCCTAGTTTTCACCTGCCTGAAGTACCTTGGCATTTAGATACGCTGTATATTATTTTGCCTTATTCGCTTATTTTGGCAGCTGTTGGTTTAATTGAAACTTTATTAACGCTCAATTTGATAGACGACATGACCGAAACACGCGGCAAACCAAATCGCGAATCGCTCGCGCAAGGCTTTGCCAATATTGTGACTGGTTTATTTGGCGGTATGGGTGGTTGCGCCATGATTGGTCAAAGTATGATTAACATCAACAACGGTGCACTTAAGCGCTTATCTGGCATCGCCACAGCACTATTTTTGCTGTCTTTTATTCTATTTGCTTCTGAATGGATAGAAATGATTCCGCTAGCTGCGCTCATCGGTGTGATGTTTGTGGTGTCAGAAAAAACGTTTGAATGGGGTAGCTTTCGCTTATTTGGCAAAGTGCCTAAACCCGATATTTTTGTAGGTCTTTTAGTGGCTGTTATTACTGTTTTTGCTGATCTAGCCATTGCCGTTATTGTGGGGGTTATTTTCTCAGCACTCGCCTTTGCATGGGAGCATGCCAAGGAGATTCGTGTCACTGCAACTATTGATGAGACTGGCACTAAAACTTATGTTTTAAATGGCACCTTATTCTTTGCTTCTATATCTGCTTTTCAGGGCTTATTTACCCCAAAAGAAGACCCAAAAAATGTGGTGATAGATTTTAAGAATGCAAAAGTGGTTGACCACTCGGCATTAGAAGCCATTGATGCATTAGCCGCGAAATATGTCGCTGCAGGCAAAATATTACACCTCAAACATCTCAGCCCCGACTGTTTAGAGATTTTAGAAAATGCCAAAGGCATGGTAGAAGTCAATGTATTAGAAGATCCGACTTATCATATCGCAGACAATAAACTAGGTTAATTTTGAACTAGACAGGTTTTGTCCTATCATAAAGCTTATGAGTTTGGAAGATAACACAGATGATGAACTAAGCCTGTTTAAACAAGCAGTTGCCGATGCGCGTCCGATTAAAGTCAATCGCGTCATTCACCCTGTTAAAAAACCAAAACCAATTCCAAGGCAATTTCAACGTGACGAACGCCAAGCGCTTGTCGATTCACTGAGCGATCATTACATTCCGTCGCATGAATTAGAAACAGGCGAAGAATTACTGTATATTCGTGACGGCCACTCCCCCATTATTTTAAGTAAGCTTAGGCGAGGACATTGGGTGATTCAAAAGCATATTGATTTACATGGGCTTATTAGTGATGAAGCGCGCGCTTATGTATCCGAGTTTATCTCCGACTGTAAAAAACGTGGTATCCGTTGCGTGCGCATAGTGCACGGCAAAGGATTGGGCTCTCGTAATAAAGAACCAGTATTAAAAAATAAACTGCGTGGCTGGCTGATGCAAAAAGATGAAGTCATCGCTTACGCGCAAGCAAGACAACAAGATGGTGGAAGTGGCGCGGTGATTGTACTTTTGAAGGCTTAGCATAGAAGTGCTACAAACCTAATAAGCCCAATCCTGCGCGAACATCAATCCGACTGTGATCAACAGCCCAAACTTGGTTAATGAAGCGTGGAATAGGCAGATGGGTGTTAAGCAAATGCATCATCTCGTTTTCTCAGAGGCTGATGCGGCTAATCGTTGATTAAATTGTTGTTGTTCAAATTGCATTTGTTGGATAAACATTGTCTTGTTTTTTGTTAATCGTTGTATCACCAATGCGCCTTCTAGCAAGATTAAAAACCGCTCTGACCACAACTTGGCTTCTGTGCTATCCATACCTACTTCCTGCGCCAACTTTTCCAACGCATATAAAAAAGCATCATAAATCACATTCAGCTGCTGTTGTATCTCTGGCTTGTCCTCACCAATACTTAACACACCGAGCAAGCAATTTTTAGCGCCATCAGCAAAATACTGTTGCAAGTTTTCTATCAATGTCGCGAATCGTGTTTCTGGTAAAACGTTTTTACTGAGTAGTGGCACTATCATTTTTTGCTGAATTTGCGTTTGCATATAACGCACAGCCGTTTTTGCCATCTCTTCTTTTCCTGCAGGAAATCGATGATAAAGACTTGATTTTTTCAGTCCCGTCTGTGCCGACAATAAGACAATTGAAGTACCTTCATAGCCGTACTTTCTAAAGGTTTCAAATATAGCCTGCGTTAATGCATCGTCATTAATAATTGTTTGTACCATTCATTTCTCTCGTTTCACCACTCATTGATAAAAGCCAGCTACCGATTATACCGAACGTTCATTCTAAAGCAGATTGTAACGAACGTTCTGTATAGTCTATTAAAGCAGTTGGATTATATCAATAAGTTGAATTGGTCGCGGTAATGCATAGCACAACAAGAGATCCAGTCTAGAGATGCAACCAGCTAAAAATGCACTTGCTAGCAGCCAAGCAAGTCGCAAGCTACTCCCCTAAAAACCCGCCACTTTGGTGCGCCCAAAAACTAGCATATAAGCCTTTTTTAGCGAGTAATGCTTGATGTGTTCCCTCTTCTACAATTCTGCCTTCATCCAACACAATCAGCCTATCCATTGCGGCAATGGTAGATAAACGATGGGCAATTGCAACCACCGTTTTACCTTGCATTAAATCATACAAGCTCTCTTGAATCACTGCTTCCACTTCGCTATCCAAAGCACTGGTCGCCTCGTCTAATAACAAAATCGGCGCATCTTTCAGCATCACGCGCGCGATGGCAATCCGTTGACGCTGACCACCTGATAGTTTGACGCCACGTTCACCCACATGCGCGTCATAGCCTTGACGGCCTTTGGCGTCACGCAGTTGTAAAATAAAATCGTGCGCTTCGGCACGTTTTGCGGCGGCAATCATTGCCGCCTCAGTAGCATCGGGGCGCCCATATAAAATATTATCGCGCACGCTACGGTGCAATAAAGCCGTATCTTGCGTCACCATACCAATTTTTTCACGAAGACTGTTTTGCGTCACCGCTTGCACGTTTTGACCATCAATCAAAATTTCACCTTGCTGCACTTCGTAAAATCTAAGCAACAAATTAACTGCTGTCGATTTTCCCGCACCAGAACGACCTACCAAACCCACTTTTTCACCTGGCTTGATGTCTAACTGAAAGCGCTCTAACACCTGCTTTTGTTCAGGATAAGCAAAATGAACGTGATGAAACTGCACATGTCCTTGCGTCACTCGTAATGGCTCAGCATCGGCTCTATCCACAATACTATGGCGCATGGCCAGTGTATTGATGCCATCTTGCACAGTGCCGATTTGTTCATACAACGAAGTTAACTCCCACATCACCCAATGGGATATCCCATTTAAGCGCAAACACATCGCCGCTATGGCCGCAATACCACCCACACTCATTTGGCCTTTTGTCCATAGCCATAAACCAAAGCCGCCACTGCTAATAATCAGTAACATGTTTAGTAAATGATTAATGGTTTCGATGCTACTAACCAACCGCATTTGTTGATGCACCGTGCCCAAAAACTCAGTCATGGCACTCTGGGCATAATCGGCTTCTCGGCCTGCATGCGAAAATAATTTAACCGTGCTGATATTGGTATAGGCATCGGTAATGCGCCCTGTCATCAAAGAGCGCGCATCGGCTTGTTGCTGAGAGACTTTGCTTAACTTAGGCACAAAGTAATATAGAGCACTTGCATATAGCATTAGCCAGCTTAAAAAAGGAATCATAATCAGTGGATTAAAGTTGCCAACAATAGCAACCATGGTGGCAAAGTAGATACTCACAAACACCATAATTTCAGAAACGATAAACCAAACATCACGCACCGCCAGCGCGGTTTGCATCACTTTTGCTGATACACGCCCAGCAAACTCATCTTGATAAAAACTCATGCTTTGATGCAGCATTAAACGATGAAAATTCCAGCGCATACGCATCGGAAAATTACCAGCTAGTGATTGATGTTTAAGCAAGGTTTGCAAACCAAGCAAAAGGGTACTGGCAAGCAAAATGATCGCTAAAATGAAGAGCGTCTGCTTTTCGAGCTGCCAAAATAAAGCGGGTGGCGTATCGCCTAGCCAATCAACCACTTTACCCATCATTGCAAACAGCAATGCTTCAAATACGCCAAGCAGAGCGGTCAATATTGTCATTACAATCAGATAAGGACGCATGCCTGCTGTGCAGCTCCAAACAAACGTCCAAAAACGCCTAGGTGGCGGCTGAATAGCATCTTTGGGAAAAGGATTAACGCGTTGTTCGAACCAAGAGAACATAAAAATCTAACGCTTTACAATCAGACAAACCGCTTCTGCAGCAATACCTTCGCCGCGACCCGTAAAGCCAAGCTTTTCAGTCGTTGTGGCTTTAATATTCACTTGATCGATCGCAATGCCGCAATCTTTCGCAATATTCGCGCACATTTGCGCTGTATATGGGCTAAGCTTTGGTGCTTCGCAAATCACAGTCGCATCAATATTACTCACCACATATGATTGCGCTGCAAGCAAACCAATCACCTCTTGTAGCAATGTACGTGAATCTATCCCTTTATATCGACTATCGGTTGGTGGAAAGTGTTTACCAATGTCGCCCAGTGCTGCCGCACCCAACAACGCATCACAAATCGCATGCAACAACACATCTGCATCAGAATGCCCATCCAAGCCCTTATCATGCGCGATGGTAACACCGCCAATAATACAAGCACGCCCTTCTACTAGCCTGTGCACATCAAAACCATGTCCAACTCGCATTTAAACCTTTCTCTCAGATTGCTCTACAATCATCTCTAATAGCGCCAAATCTTCAGGATACGTCACTTTCAGATTTCGCCATTCGCCGTGTATCAATTGAGGGCTTAATCCCAATGCCTCTATCGCCTCTGCTTCGTCTGTTGGCAAACCATCATATTCACTCAATGCTTGTTTAAGCCTTGCATATCGAAACATTTGTGGCGTTTGCGCCTGCCATAAATTTTGTCTAGAAATGGTTTGATTCACCATATTCATTTCGTTCGATTTTTTAATCGTATCCGCAACAGGCAATGCCAATAAACCACCCACTTGATCTGTTGCTAGCGTGCTTAACAAACGATTCAGCGCATCATGACTCAATCCGGGTCGTGCAGCATCATGCACCAACACCCAATCATCAGCATCAATCTGTATCGCATTTAAGGTATTTAACACCGTCTCTGCCCGACTCTCTCCACCTGTGTAATGGATATGCAGCCGTGGCGCTGGCTCGATCGATAAGCTTTGCCAAATTTTATCTTCAGGACTCAGTGCAAGGTGAATTGCCGCAATGCTTGGATGATTAAGAAAAGTTTGAATAATGTGAGCAATAATCGGCTTACCCGCAAGCGGCAAATATTGCTTAGGCAATACGTTCAGCATACGCGTACCAACACCAGCCGCCGGAATAATGACATGAAATAAATGCATACAATCAGTTTAACATGTTGCGCTAAAGTAAATTTGTAATTGTAAACTGAATAGGATAACGCCTGCTAATCTTCCATTTATTGCAATACAAAAGCCATGATAATGATGATCTGAGAAAACTAAATAAGTAGTCAAAAACAGAAAAAATGCCGCAAGCGCAACTACCAATCATTCTAGACAAACTCATTTCACTTACCAGTGAAAGGGAATCTTACGCGCTAGAATCAGCATTGGAGAAAACATTACGCGCAATTGCTAACATCAGCAACACAGTCGTATACAGCGCTGGCGATATCATCAGAGCAAAACACAATCATATAAACAGCAAGCAACATTTCAGCGATTGTGGAGCAACGCCAATCGACATTGTAGATAGATTGTTTCATTGCCTAGAAACAGCCAAAGTGGCTAGTATTCTGTTGGACGAGAATAAAAAGCTGACGCTGTTTCCCTTATTGTGCTCAAAACAGAACCCCATCGCAGTCATTAAAGTAGAAGAAACGATAGAGCCGCCACACGATGACTTAACCGTAAAAATACTATCCATCTATCATAATTTTCTATCATTGATGCATGATAATGAGCGCGATACATTAACTGGCCTACTCAACAGAAAAACCTTTGATTCTAAAATTAATATCATCACCTCAGATATACAAAGCACTAGCCCCAATCAAGATAACAGCAACTTTACCTATTTAGCTATTTTTGATCTAGACCACTTCAAACGCATCAATGATATGTACGGACACCTCATTGGAGATGAAGTCTTATTACTGTTTTCACAACAAATGGAAAAAAACTTTAGAGATAAAGACCTATTATTTAGATTTGGTGGCGAAGAGTTTGTTGGCATATTTCAATGCCCGCATGATGACACCATGCTGCATATAATAGATCGATTCAGAACAAGCATTGCTGATTTTCAGTTTCCGCAAGTAGGTAAAGTCACGATTAGTTGTGGCTTTACAAAAATCCACCCCTTTGACCTCTCCTCCCAAATGATCGATCGCGCAGATACTGCCCTATATCATGCAAAAAAACATGGCAGAAACGCTGTTTATCAACATGAGCAACTCGTTGCACTAGGGCTACTAGCAGCACCCCACACCAACAGCGGTGATATCGAGCTATTTTAATCAATACCCACTCAAGCGCCACCAAAATATCAACATAATGTATTAACTTGTTACAAATTGGTTACAAATTGGTTGTAATAAACCATTATTTCATAAAAATGGTTTATTTTAACCAAACATGTATCATTAGCTGATCCAGCTATTTTTAGTTTTATCAAATAAAACAGTAGCTTATTAAACAATACATTAACTGGCACAAAGCTTGCATTAAAGAGGGTTCCATAATTATTAAAGTAATAAAGGGAAATGAAACATGGGGAAACCATCAAAAAAAGTAATAGCTAGCGCCATTGCGCTTGCATTAAGCAGCAATGCTTATCATGCCATTGCTGAGGAAGCACAAGGCGAAACAATTGAAGCCGTCGTCGTTCAAGGCATTTTGCCTGATCGTTTAGAATCAGTACCAGGTTCGTTTAGTGTGATTGACGAAAAAGAATTAGATGAGCGTCGTCCATTTTCAATTCAGGAGGCATTAAATGCAACACCTGGCATTCATTTTGTGGGTGAAAACTCATTTGGTTTGGGTGTAAATATTGGTATACGCGGCTTAAATCCTCGTAGAACCTCTCGAACATTATTATTAGAAGATGGTATGCCGTTGCAATTAGGTCCCTATGGTGATCCTTCAGCGCATTTTACAACTCCACTTGAAAGAGTGCAGCGTATTGAGGTGGTAAAAGGTTCAGGTCAAATTTTATACGGACCTCAAACCGTGGGTGGTATGATCAACTTCGTCACCAAGCCAGTACCTACTGATGGTATTGCCGGCAGTGTATCGGCTATGGCAGGCAATAACGACTTCACTGGCTTACATGCCAATATCGGCATGGGTGGGGAACGTGGTGGCGTAATGATTGACGCAACTCAGAAAAAAGGTGATGGCATTCGTGATAACCATGACTTTGATATGCAAGATGTAATGATTAAAGGACAGCTCAACATTTCTGAACGTCAAACTTTAATGGCTAAAATTGGATATTATGAAGAAGACTCTAATGTCTCTGAAACAGGCTTAGGCGCAGTAGAGTATGCTGAAGATAAATTTCAGGCACCCACAGGGAACAACGATAACTTTAAATACAGACGAACATCTTTGCAGCTTCAACATGTATTTGATTTCAGTGATACTACCAAGCTAACAACAAATGCTTATTATGTAGATGCATTACGATCATCATTTAGACAAATAAATGATCCGGGTGGTTTAGGCGGTCGTTCAGTAATGGATCGCTGTACTGGCTTAGGTGTCGCTACCGAAGCAAATGCAGATCAGTGTGGTGGTCGTCACCGTCCGCGTAGTTATGATTACTTTGGCATCGAACCACGTCTAGACTTTAGTCACAATTTGTTTGGTATTCAAAGTGACGCTGTTGTAGGGTTTAGATATCATGAAGAAGGTAATAAACGCAGACAATTTCGTGACGGAGATCCACGCGCAAAAAGTCTAAACTGGGCAAAAGCAAATGGTTCTTTTAGAGAAGATATTCGTATTGATATTGAAGCAAAGTCATACTATGCGCAAAATACTTTTTATTTAAATGACTGGACTGTTACACCAGGTCTACGTGTTGAGGATGTTAAAAGAACAATTAATGTCTTACAGGCTGAAGGTGACCCACAAGGATTTAGAAAAACAAATAACCAAACCATATGGTTGCCAGGATTAGGTGCCACATGGAACGGCATTGCAAATACTACCGTATTTGCTGGTATTCATCGTGGATTTGCACCTCCACGCCCTTCTAGAGATATCGATTTTGACACTTTAACAGGACCTGATGCAATTGGCGAAGTAGATGCTGAGGAAAGTACCAATATGGAATTAGGTATACGCTC
Source organism: Methylophilaceae bacterium (assembly GCA_018398995.1). Classification (NCBI taxonomy): domain Bacteria; kingdom Pseudomonadati; phylum Pseudomonadota; class Betaproteobacteria; order Nitrosomonadales; family Methylophilaceae; species Methylophilaceae bacterium. Next base: position 209,661 of record CP073759.1, read on the forward strand.
AAACTACTTTAATGGCGTAGCTTTTGAAGCAACTTTGTTTAATATTGACTTTGACGAGCTTGTTATTCAAGAGACAGCTGGCCGATTTGTAAACGCTGGCGAATCAAAACATACAGGTATTGAGCTGGCAGCTCGAATTGATTTCGGTAAAATTTACAATACTGTACATAATTTTTACCTTCAAGGATCATATACAAACTTGTTTACAGCCAAATTCAATAAAAACACAGATCAAACAACTAGTGGCAATCGTTTACCTTATGCCCCGCGTGATCTAGCCTCATTAAGTTTTGGTTATCAACATCCAGTTGGCTTAGACGCTCGTATTGGTGTGGATTATGTAAGTCAACAGTTCGTGGATGCTGCCAATACGCGCGTTGAAACTTTAGATGGGCAACAAGGTACTATACCTTCTTATACTTTGCTAAACGCTACTGTGAACTATAAACCAGTGGGATCTTCTACAAGCTACTTCTTAAGTGCATACAACTTAGCTGACAAAGAGTTCTTAATTAGTCGTGTTGATGGTAAAGTCGCTGGCCGTCCAAGACAGGTATTTGGTGGTGTAAGATACGATTTCTAATCGTCACTTTACTTACAAAGATACTAAGTAATAAACAATTAAGGGGCTTTTAGCCCCTTAATTGTTTTATAGCTTATCAAGTGATCGTTGACTCATTTCATGAATGCAACAATATAAAGATTGCATTCATCTTGCATTAAAAAAATGATTAATCAATCTACCATCAATCTACCGTAGTCGAGCTAATTTTATGAATACTCAAATCAGCGCCATCAAATTCTTCTTCTGCATTTAAACGGATGCCCACCCACTTTTTCAGCACACGATAAATAATAAAGCTGCCTGTGATGGCAATTAAAATGGCGAGACTGGTGCCGATCAATTGCGATATAAAGCTGACGCCACCCATACCGCCTAATGCTTGACTACCAAAGATACCTGCTGCCAAGCCACCCCAAGCACCGCATAAGCCATGCAACGGCCATACACCCAACACATCGTCAATTTTTAAGCGGTTTTGTGTCAGGGTAAACGCCCATACAAATATGGCACCTGCAACAATGCCTGTTGCTAACGCGCCTAATGGATGCATCACGTCAGAGCCAGCACAGACGGCCACCAAGCCTGCTAGCGGGCCATTATGTACAAAACCTGGGTCATTTTTACCTAGCACTACCGCAGCTAATGTGCCGCCAACCAGCGCCATTAAGGAGTTAACGGCCACCAAGCCAGAAATGCCTTGGATTGATTGCGCCGACATGACATTAAAACCAAACCAACCCACCGTGAGTATCCATGCGCCTAAAGCCAAAAATGGGATGCTGGATGGCGGATGCGCATAGAGTTGACCATCTTTACCATAACGCCCGGCACGCGCGCCTAATAAGATCACTGCTATTAAGCCTATCCATCCACCCATGGCATGTACAACCACTGAACCTGCAAAATCATGAAAGGCAAAGCCAAATTGTTGTGTTAAAAAGTCTTGGATACCGTAATGCCCATTCCAAGCAATGCCTTCAAAAAAGGGGTAAACAAAACCCACCAATAGAAAAGTTGCCGCAATTTGTGGGTTAAATTTTGCACGCTCGGCAATACCGCCAGAAACAATGGCAGGAATAGCCGCCGCAAAGGTTAATAGAAAAAAGAATTTGACTAGGGCATAACCACTTTTGGCGGCCAAGTCTTCTGCACCACTCAAAAAATTGACCCCATAAGCAATGCTGTAACCAATAAAAAAATAAGCAATGGTCGATATAGAAAAATCGACCATGATTTTAACTAAAGCATTCACTTGGTTTTTATGACGGACTGTGCCCAGCTCTAAAAAGGCAAAACCTGAATGCATAGCCAACACCATAATGGCGCCCAATAACACAAACAAGGTGTCGTTTGCAGCTATTAATTGTTCCATTTACTCCCCCTGTAGGATTATTCTGATTGTTTAGTGCCATCAATTCGATAAGAGAAGTAAGAGTAGCTACTAAAAAATCCACTGTTTTAAAGATTTTATGTTTTTTTATTATACTAAAACTGCCCATCATGCAGTAATAGATTGATCACCCAATCAAACCGAATAACTTTCTTATGCAAACGCTTTGTTTTTAAGCAATTTCATATACACTTTCAATGATGATTGATAGAAAAATACATTATGTTTGAAATTGCATTATTAATGATTCTTTTGCTGATTGGTTGGTTTTGGTCTGACACGATTGCCAAGCGAGAAATCGCCATTTATGTTGGAAGAGAGCTAGCCAGCCGCTGGCATTTACAGCTTCTAGATGAGACGGTTTCTTGCAAAAAAATCAGCTTTGCTCGCAATAGTCGCGGTCATGTACAACTGGTGCGATTGTATGAGTTTGAAGTGAGCGCGGATGGCTTAACTCGCCTGTCTTGCAATTTACAGCTGCTTGGTAAGCAACTACAACATTGGGATATTCCGCCTTATTTACAGCCCATTCACTAATAAATTAGCAATGCTATATATTGGTCGTTTCGCTCCCTCCCCCACAGGTCCTTTGCATTTTGGATCGCTGGTTGCTGCAGTGGCCAGCTATTGCGATGCGAAAGCGCATAAAGGTAAATGGCTATTAAGAATAGAAGACATTGATACACCGCGTGTGCAGCCTGGCGCAACCGACAGCATTATCAATACCTTAGCAGCGTTTGGCTTGAAGTGGGATGGCGACATCATGTATCAAAGTCAGCGCAATAAAGCATATTTAGAAGCTTTTAATCGCCTCAACCATCAGCAATTGCTTTATCCATGCACCTGCACACGTAAAGAAATTGCAGATTCATCCACAGTAATGGGTATTGAAGGCATTGTTTACCCAGGCACATGTTTGCATCACGCAATCAAGCAAAACCACCCTATTGCATGGCGGGTTAAAACCGAAGATAAACCGATGTGTTTTTATGATGCTATTCAGGGCAATATTACACAAAACTTACAATCCGATATTGGTGATTTTGTATTAAAACGGGCAGATGGCATATTCACCTATCAACTAGCCGTTGTGGTGGATGATGCAGAGCAAGGCATCACCCATGTTGTGCGCGGCAGCGATTTGCTCAACTCAACAACGCGACAAATTTTTTTACAGCAATTGCTTGGGTTTGACACGCCGCATTATGTCCATATTCCAGTGGTAACAAATGCACAAGGTGAAAAACTCAGCAAACAAACACTGGCTACTGCACTGTCATTAACCAACATACAACAGCAACTCTATGATGCGTTTTGTTTTATTGGGCTAGCGCCCCCAACAACCATAAAAAACGCCACACCTAAAGAGATGTGGCGTTGGGCAATTGCACATTGGACAGCTTCTAATCTAAACAATGATTAATGCTTTCATTAGCTAGAATTTATAAGAGGCACCAACTTCCACATTACGCTCTATCCCAGGGAAAATACCGTCTGGGTTACGACTTGCAATATACTTTCTATCAGTAAGATTACGCACAGCGCCAAACAAAGACCAGTGTGTATCTACATCATAAAAAGCATTCAAATTAAAGGTTGTATAACTTGGAATTTCACCTAAACGACCATCCACACTTTGCAATCGCGTATTAGCGGCATCAACAAATTGTTCTGACACGTGATACGCACCGATACTTGCTCTCAATTTACCAAGCTTGTAATTCAAATTAATATTACTGGTAAATTTTGGTGAGTATGGTATGCGATTACCATCTGGACCAAGGTTATTATTGGTAAACTCTGCAACTGGAATATAAGTAGCATTACCATCAATGCTCCAGCCACTATCAAACGCATAGCCTAGACCTAATTCCAATCCTTGATTAAGGGTTTTACCTCCATTGGCTAATGTCACACCTGCAGACAATGCCTGATTAACTATCTGGTTATCAAAATCCATATGAAAAACAGTTGCTTCATAAGTTAAACCACCAGTGTTACCACGAATACCAAGCTCATAATTAGTAGAACGTTCTGCATCTAATTGTTGATCAACACCTGCCCCAGAGATGGCACTTGCTACCATTGCAGGTGAGAAACCTTTGAAAGCGCCTGCAAAGACTTGTGCTTCAGGAATGACCTGCCATGTGGCGCCGACGCCCGGTAAAAGCTCTGTATTTTTAGCAGTTCCAGATACGTTGGTTAGCTCATTTTTACGTTTTTGATCATAAGATTCAACACGTAGACCTGGTGTAATTGCTACTTTATCAGTTAATACAAATCTGTTTTGAGCATACAAAGCAACACCCTCAGCTGTCTGCGTTTCGTCACCAGTTAATTCACCTGACCTTGCTTCTGGATTGGTTCTCGACCGAACGGTTTTATTGCTTAGCGTATCACGATGCACACGTATGCCAATCTCGGATTCATTTTCGATACCAAATGTGTCATGATTGATGAATAAACGGGAATCTAAACCAAACATTTCAAATTCACGGTTACGGCCAGACATGCAGAAGCTACCTACTCCACAAGCAACAAAAGTGGTGCCATCTGCTGTTCTAGTTGCAACGTCACGACGCCAAAAGTCGCGCGTTAAATTACTCCAATAAACTAAGGTATTTAATTTTACATTATCATTAAATTCTAATTCGTGATTGATATCAAATGATTTGCGATCGGTAATAAAGTAATCATTTGGTGCAGGATTTTTTGTTGGATTATTCTTAAACTCATTTGGTCTTAAACCAACATATGAAGTATTAATTTCATTGTCATAATAGGTAAACTTAGCACTTAGCCACTGGTTTTCACCAATTTGCAAGCCACCTTTTGCAACAATATCGGTTAAATCAAAACCATTATTTCTAAAGCCATCACCACGAGAAGTAATGGCACTAATACCACCAACAGCTTCTCCTGATGGCGAAGCACCACCAGCGTCAACACCAAATAATCTAAAGTTGTTGCTACCAATACGACTAGTCAATTTAACGCCATCTTCTGGCGCTTTAGTTTTGTAATTAATGACCCCGCCGATCGTGGTTGGACCATAACGCAAGCCTGCTGCTCCTTTAAGTACTTCGATACTTTGCATCCGTTCAATACGTGGGTTGTAGTAAGACTCATTCGCTAAAAATAAGCCTGGAGCAATTGGTACGCCATCTTCTAAGACCAATAGTTTTTGACTTCGATTTGGATTTAGTCCGCGTAACCCTATATTAGGGATAAACCCATATCCCTCCTCCTCTCGCACTACTACGCCAGGAACAGATTTTAGTGCATCCTGCGTTGATAGCGGCTGCATAACTTCTAATTTTTCTTTTTTAATGACAGTAACAGAGCCTGGCACTTTAGCAAGCGCATCCACTGCCTCCCCGATAATGTCGATTGTTGGCAAAACAATTTTTTTTGCGTCATCAGCAACTGCCATTTGATGCGTAGCTAACATCACAAATAACACTAAAGGTTTTACATACATTTTATTATTCATATCCATCCCAGATAGTCTAATTAAAAGAAATTCTATTATTGCATTAATTTTGTAAATGCTATTCTAGATGATAATCATTATCATTACAACAATTAATTACATCAAACTTAAATGTAATTGATGGTGTTAAAATACGCACATGCAAACACCAAAAGACCAACTCCATCACTTTCTTTTTGACAACACGCCTATTCGTGGCAATCTTGTTCATTTAGACGCTACTTATACAGCTGCGCTGGCGCATCAGCACCTACCACTGGTAATTAAAAAAGCATTGGGTGAATTAATGGCCGCAAGCGCACTACTGACGGCTACATTAAAAATGGATGGCGCTATGATTTTGCAAATTCAGACCAAAGGAAAGTTGAAACTATTGGTGGTTGAATGTAGCTCAGATTTGACCATGCGGGCCACGGCAAAGTGGTCAGGTGATATTGCAGATGATGCAGATTTTTTAGATCTGATAAAACAAGGTCACTGCATCATTACACTAGACACAAAACATAGCGAGCCTTATCAAGGCATTGTGCCAATCGAGGGCAACACGATTGCCGAAATGCTAGAAGGCTATATGCGTCGTTCACAACAGATAGATACTAGATTATGGTTAAGCTGTAATGGTGATATTGCCACTGGCTTGTTAGTGCAAAAATTACCAGAGCAAGAAGGAATTGATCCCGATGCATGGCAGCGTATAACGATGCTAGCCGATACAGTTACACCGCAAGAGCTAGAAACCGAATCCGCCGAGCGCATTCTAACAAACTTATTTTATGAGGAAGATGTGCGTTTATTTGAAGCAAAACCAACGCGATTTTTTTGCCATTGCACCCGCGAAAACGTTGGCAAAATGCTACAAATGTTAGGTAGAGAAGAAATAGAATCTATTCTATCTGAACAAGAGAAAATTGAGATCCATTGCGATTTTTGCAATAAACAATATTTGTTTGATGCAGTAGATGCCGCAACCTTATTTACCGAAGGCGATGTGATTAAAGCCAGTAAAGCAATCCATTAATCATCACTTAATGTTTTATTGCTGATATCAACTGACATCTGACTACCGCAAACCGCCCTTCCATAGCGTCACACGCATTATCGCGAAGCTTTTATTACGAACCAGTCATTGCGAACTCGTGATTGCGAACCTGTCATTACGAACTCGTCATTGCTCACGCAGTGAAGCAATCCAGTATGCGTAAAATAGAACGATTGTTTGGACTGCCGCGCTACGCTCGCAGTGACGAATAAGGGGATAAGTTGGTAGGCTAGGCTGGCAGTGACGAATAAGAGAATGGACTAGCAGACTAGGTTTGCGGTGATGGTGAAGTTGAGTGGGCAGCTAGACCTCTTTTCTAGCGTGGGTGATTACGTGTGCTGATCGATCTGTCGCTTGCGCTCAAATAAGCAAATTGCAGCCGCTGCAGCCGCATTTAATGATTCAAGTTTTGCGTGCATAGGGATGCTTATCTGATGTGTTGCGGTATTGAGTACATCGCGGCTTAACCCGGCGCCTTCATTCCCAATCACAAAAGCCGTTGGCAGCGTTAAATCTTGCTGATAAATGCTGTCGCCAGCTAAAGTTGTTGCATAGGTGTTTCCACTAAAATCTATTAGAGCTTGTTTCATGTCTACACCTTCAACAATCGGCAAATAAAACTGCGCGCTTTGACCGCCGCGCAGGCATTTTGGTGACCAAGCGTCGGTACAGCCTTTTGATAAGTACACAGCATGCACCCCCGCGCCCAAGGCACTTCTTAACATGCTGCCCAAATTGCCAGGGTCTTGAATATCTTCTAGCATTAAGGCAAAACTTACTGTTTCTGGCAGTGGCACTTTTGGCGTTGTAACCAGTGCCAAAATACCTGTACTATTGACCACTGGCGTGAGCGCTGCAAACAACAAGGTTGGCAACATGATGGTGTTCACATCGGCCAATTGTTGTATTAAATTGGTTGCTTCTTGCGCACTTTGACCTTCTGGAATAATCAACATCTCAGGCTCGCCAAACGCTTGCAAATAGCCTGCAATCAAATGCACACCATCGAGCAGCGTTTTACCTTCTTTAATGCGCTCACGCTTATTATCTGCCAACTTTTTTAGCTGCTTAAAAATAACATTATCGTGAGAAGTGATGTGTTTAAAAGACATAAGATAAAATTATTGTAATCATCAATCTGCAACATTCTAACTGATGGATGCACTGAAATTGATTATTTAGCACATTTCTTGCGTTTATGCAGCCGCAATAGCTTTACAATATCGCTATTGTTTTTGAAAAAGTTGCCGTGTTATTAAGATAATGGATGAATATGATTGAAGGTCTAGTACAAATTTTTTTATGGCAGGGAATAGGCGAACTGGTTTCAAAATTTTTACTGCCCAATATGCCTGGCCCCGTCATTGGGCTAATATTATTAGTTGCGTTTTTATCCATTAAAGGTGAAGTAAACCCATCCCTGAGCATGGTTGCTGATGGGTTTCGGCAACATCTTGCTTTATTGTTTGTGCCCGCTTCTGTCGGCGTTATTCTTTTTATTCCCGCATTAAAAACACATGCGTTTGCTGTGAGCGTTGCATTAATTGTGAGTGTTATTTTAGCCATCGCAGTAACCGCGCTTGTGCTTAAATTATTTAGCATCAAAGAACCAGCTTATGCCAACACCAAAGCCTATAAACAAGAAATGAAAGAGCTTGATGAGGATAGACGGCAACAAATTGCCAACCGTAAACGACAAAGACAAGACAAAGCCACAAAACAGACAAACAGCACAGCAACGGGGGTGAACAATGACCGATAGGCTGCCTATTTCAGAAATTTGGGTGTATCTTTCTGGCGATCCCTTATTTGCACTGGTATTAACATTAGCAACCTATCAACTGGGTTATACGCTCTACGTAAAATCTAATCGTAATCCAATACTAAACCCAGCCGCCATCTCCATCATCCTCATCTCTGTCATTATCTCTCAGTTTGGCTTCGGCAACTCTTATCAAGATGCCTATCAGCAATATTTTGAAGGCGCACAATTTGTACACTTTTTACTTGGCACGGCAACAGTAGCGCTTGCTGTTCCCATTTATCGCGGCTTTGCACAGATGAAAGGCAAAATGATACCCATCTTAGTCGCTTTAATTGCTGGTAGCATGGCGTCCATTGCCAGCGCAGTGTTAATTGCCAAATATATGCAAGCCGATGAAAGCATTATTGGTAGCATGTATACCAAATCCGTTACTGCACCTATCGCCATGGGTATTGCAGAACGCATTCAAGTCTCCCCAACACTCACCGCCGTATTCACGGTGATTACTGGCATTTTGGGGGCTATTTTAGCGCCGTACATTTTAGATATTTTTAAGATTAGGCCTTGGTGGATAAGAGGCACTGCTATTGGCGTTGGTGCGCATGGTTTAGGCATTACCCGCGCCTTTAGTGTTAATGAACAAGCAGGCATTTTTGCCAGTATGGCAATGGGTTTAAATGGCGTGCTGAGCGCCATAATTTTGCCCTATGTTTATACACTATTACATGGATAAATATGAGAATACAACGTGGCTAAAGCAGCAAAAACAAATAACATAGAACGCATTTTGCATAACCAAGGTTTTGGTTCACGCAAGCTTTGTCGCATCATGATTATTAATGAAGAAGTAACCGTTAATGGTGAGCTCTGTGACGACCCTAATGCTGTGTTTGCATTAGATCATTTGCAGTTTACCGTGCAGGGTGAAGCATGGGATTACAAACAACAATCTTACTTAATGATGCACAAGCCAAGCAATTACGAATGCTCGCACAAAACCCAACACCACCCGACCATTTATAGCTTATTACCACACCCATTAGTCGAACGCGGTGTGCAATGTATCGGGCGATTAGATGAAGATACAACTGGCTTAATCCTCATTTCAGACGATGGACAGTTTATCCACAAAATGAGCTCGCCAAAACATAAAGTCCCTAAAGTGTATGAAGTGACGTGCAAACACCCTATCAGCGATGAACAAATCACCCATATTTTAAATGGCGTACAACTGGTAGACGAAGATAACCCTATCGCTGCGCTAGAATGCACGCGCCTTTCAGACAATGTCATTCATATGACCTTAGCAGAAGGTAAATACCACCAAGTTAAACGCATGGTGGCCGCCATTAGCAACCGTGTAGAAGGCTTAAAGCGCATTCAAATTGGCAAACTTCAATTACCTGACGACTTAAAAGTGGGTGAATGGCGATGGTTAAGTGAACAAGACATGCTTGCCCTTAACAGCAACGCCCACTTCACTTAACCTATCGAATAAGCTCAGTTTTACTCAAACTACTGGATCGCCACGCTATGCTCGCGATGACAGGCTGGCTAGCAATCCATGACCATACTTAAATGCCAGACTGCCACGCCGCGCTCGCAGTGACAGAAAAGGGGTGTGAAGTAGGCTTTGTAGGGTGAGCAGATGCTGTCCACGCGTTAGTTTCCATGTCAAAAATTGTAACGCCTGACTACGCTAGTTAACCGCCCTACCTGACTGATCAATGGCAGTTGTCAGCTGTCATACCTGGTTTAGTCTCTTGTTTCATGCTCTATTTGGTTTTCAGTGTTTTGCTCTTGACTATCCATTAGTGAAATAGCCTTTTATTAAACAAAATAGCATCTAGCGATATATCAAATACGCGCTCGATATTGTTGGATGTCAGCACTTCTTGTGTCTTACCTGCAGCTGCTAGTTTGCCTGCTTTCATGAGTAATACTTGGTCGGCGTAGCGCAAGGCTAAATTAAGGTCATGGATTACCATACACACACCAATATTGTTGCAAATAGCTAATTTACACATCAAGCTTAATACTTGGTGCTGATGTTTTAAGTCTAAGGCAGATGTGGGCTCATCTAAAAAGAGGTAGGTATTCTTGGTATCCCATAATTGCGCAATGACTCTTGCCAGTTGGACGCGCTGTTGCTCTCCGCCAGATAGTGTTGGAAACACCCTATGTGTTAGTGCCAAACAATCCAGTGATTGTAATGCGCGCATGGCTATTTCATCATCTAGACCACTAGATGTGTTGTTACTATAAGGATGACGCCCCATTTTGACGATATCAAAAGCCGTAAAAGGGAAATCGATGGCAGTAGATTGAGATAATACTGCTCTTGTTTTGGATAATGCCGCTAACGAGTAAGCGTGTATGGATTGATTGTTAATACTGATACTGCCTACCTGAAACTGCATGGCGCCTGTTAAACATTTAAGTAAGGTGGATTTGCCTGCCCCGTTTTGTCCTAAAATGGCAGTGACATTTGCCACGGGAATTTGTGCAGAGACATTATCTAGCAGTAAGCGGTCTCCTAAAGAAAATGTAAGTCAAGTCTTTTTGAGAATAAGTCTTAATTAGATTTAGAAGATGATTATTTACAGTGTTGTCTATTGTTGACATAAATAAAAGTAAAATAGTCATCTGTTCACTTAAAAAGCGATTCAGTCAGGCATCGTAGCGCGTATAACAAGCATGCGCATTATGGTTCGCTTGATTGGCGCCAAATTGATTAGGTATATTGAATGATAGCCGTCTTTTTTTTAGCGCTGGCATTAAGCATGGATGCATTTGCGGTTTCGATTGGCTTAGGAGCCAAACATGCCGTTAATCGTAAACAATTAGCTTTAATGGCAGCCCTCTATTTTGGTCTATTCCAAGGCATAATGCCTTTGATTGGCTACTTGGCTGGCAAGCGTATTCTGGGCTGGGCCGAAGCCTATACCGATGGAATTGCCTTTTTTATATTGCTCATGATTGGTGGAAAAATGGTGCATGAATCATTTTTTGCTGGTAAAGCAGATGACATAAAAAATATCACGCATCAAGTCATGCTTATGCTTGCTATCGCAACCAGTATCGATGCCTTAGCAGCAGGCGTTGCCCTTAATGTATTAGCACTACATCCATTACTCTCTTGCTTTATCATCGCCATCACAACCACACTCTTTAGCTACGCAGGTGTGTTGGTTGGCGCAAAAAGTGGCACCAAACTTGAAAGCAGAGCAGAACTATTAGGCGGTGTTGTGCTGATTTTAATTGGCTTGAAAATATTATTATTGTAAAAACCAAGTTATTTAATGGTTTAATATTGTTTAAGTATGTCCCCTTGAGGATTGCGTCATGTCTCGTTTTTCAACGCTATTATTGATTACGCTTGCTTCTATTTCACTGTCGAGTTGCGCTTTGCGCTCGATGCAGTTGGTTGCTAATAATCATTTACAGCGCTTATCTTTCACGACCCTAGCCAACACAAATCAAGGCGCCGCCACTGCGATTGATGTTGTATTGATTAACGATACCAAAGTGATTGGAGAAATGCCAAAGTCGAGCGCTGCTTGGTTTAGCCAAAAAGACGCCCTATTAAGGCAATACAGTTTTGGTATGGTATCGATTGAGATGGCGCCACTCACCACATTGAAGGCGGTTAAACTACCACACGATAGTGCTGATGCTATCGCAATTGTGGTGTATGTTAATATGCTGACTGATCAGCCAATCATTCGTATTCCAGCAAGTCAAGAATGTGTGAATATCCGTTTAACTGAGCATCGCATTCAATACGAGACCTGCTAATAAGCTGAACGCACACCAATCTGACCATTAATTAAAATGAATTAAACAAAATGAAACGACTATACCAATACTTTTTCCGTGGGTTAATTACTGTTTTGCCTATTGGCTTAACTATTTATTTTGTCTATGTATTTTGGACATGGTCTGAGCAATTTTTTAAATCATGGATAACGCCTATTGTTGGAGATGCTTATATTCCTGGCATGGGGCTAACCATTGGCATTGGCAGCATTGTGATACTGGGATACTTAATTTCACACAGTATTATTATCAAGCTGTTATCAATGGTTGAGTTTCCTTTTGCCAATATTCCCGTAGTAAAAAGCATTTATCTCTCGCTAAAAAACTTTGCAGACTACTTTAATCCAGTACAACAAGCGCCATCGCAACAAGCGGTGATTTTAAAATCACCCCATTCTGATTTGGAAATGATTGGCTTAATCACCATGCAAGATGCCGAAGCTTTTCCAGTGGGATTTAGCCCGAAAGACCGCGTCGCGGTGTTTTTGCCCATGGGTTATAACATTGGTGGTTATACTGTGTTTGTGCCTAGAGAATGGATAACGCCTGTGGAAATGTCGGCAGAAGAAGTCATGCGCAACTCATTATTTGCATGGATGATGAATAGCAAAGAGCAAAACAAGTAATGGATTATCAGCATGGAATACTTTGTTGAGTTTGGTTATATTGGTCTTTTTATCGCGGCATTTCTTGCCGCTACTATCTTACCGTTAAGTTCCGAGCTAGTATTTAGTGCACTATTACTCAATGGCGCATCAGCTAACACATTGATTCTTGTGGCAACGATTGGCAATGTATTGGGTTCTCTAGTTAATTATGCGCTCGGTTATTGGGCAAGTTTAGGGGCAATTAAACGATGGCTTAATCGATCAGACCATGCATATAGCATTGCAGAACAGCGTATTAAAAAATATGGCCTATGGTCACTATTATTTGCATGGGTGCCAATGATTGGCGACCCATTGACTGTGGTCGCAGGTGTATTACGCATTCGTTTATTGTGGTTTTTAATCTTAGTCAGCACTGGGAAATTGCTACGCTATGTGGTGGTTGCTTATTTTGTTTTGCAAGCAAGATAATCATTTTATTCAGATAGTTAAAGCGAAACTTAAAAAGCTTGTATAATAGCCCCAACCCTACGCATTACCAATCAGCGTAGCGGCATAATAAAGATGGCTGATTATTCTCAATCGCCATACTAGACAATCCTTATATTCGTCTGCCTCGATTGGTATTGCTATCGTGCAATTGGCCGCCGTAGGAAAACAAACAATGAACAATGAAGTGATAAACACTGACACAAATCAACCTATTATTGCAGGTGATTTTAATAATTTAGGCTTAGCACAACCGCTATTAAAAGCCATTGAAGATGCTGGTTACACCATACCAACACCGATTCAAATTAAAGCAATTCCTCTCGTTTTACAAGGTGGCGATTTACTCGCTGGCGCACAAACTGGCACGGGCAAAACGGCAGGGTTTACCTTACCTATTTTGCATTTACTTTCGCAAAAACCCGCTCCAAAACCAGCAAAAGGCAAGCCTCGCTGCTTAATTCTAACGCCCACGCGTGAATTGGCCGCCCAAATTGGTGAGTCAGTCGCTACTTATGGCAAATATTTGACTTTAAAGTCGATGGTAGTGTTTGGCGGGGTGAGTATTAATCCACAAATTAATCGTCTGGAACGATTGATTGATATTTTAGTCGCTACGCCAGGCCGTTTGTTGGATTTAGCTAACCAAGGAAAGGTGGATTTATCTGGTATCGAAATTCTTGTGCTAGATGAAGCTGACCGTATGTTAGATATGGGGTTTATCCATGACATTAAAAAGATTTTGGCAAGATTACCCAAACAGCGTCAAAACTTATTGTTTTCTGCCACTTTTGCTGATGAAATTAAACGGCTAGCCGATAGCCTATTGAATAATCCTGGTTTTGTTGAAGTAGCAAAACGCAACACCGCCTCAGAGATGGTAGCGCAAACAGTACATATGGTGCCACAAGCGCACAAACGTGATTTAGTTGCGCATTTGATTAAACAAAACAACTGGCAACAAGTGTTAATTTTCACGCGCACCAAGCACGGCGCCAATCGATTGGCTGAAAAATTAGTCAAAAGTGATATTAGTGCACTTGCTATTCATGGCAATAAAAGCCAAGGCGCTCGTACCAGAGCGTTAGCCGAATTTAAGGCAGGCAACACACGCGTATTAGTGGCAACCGATATTGCTGCTCGTGGCTTGGATATTGATCAGTTGCCACAAGTCGTGAATTTTGAATTACCGAACGTGGCTGAAGATTATGTGCATCGAATCGGTCGTACTGGCCGTGCAGGTGCTTCTGGCGCTGCGATTTCTTTGGTTGATCGCGAAGAATTAAAATATCTAAAAGATATTGAAAAACTCATTAATCGTGAGATTCCTCGTGTTCAAGTTGAAGGCTTTGAAGCACCAACAGTGATTGAACCGGAACCACCAAGATTATTCCGCGGACAACAACCCAATGGCGGCCAAAACCAGAAGAAAAAACAAAGTCAAGCCAAGCGCCCACAAGGTCAAGTCAATGCAAGAGGTCAAAGTAATGGTCAAGGACAACAACGTGCATTTGGACAAGAGGCAAAACCACCAAGAGGTGAGCAAGCTAACAGAAAGCCTAATCATCCATCTAATGAAAATTTATCTGAAGCCGCAAGACACCAAGCACAGCCGCAACCCCCTATTTATGCGGCGGATTTAAAAACCAACTATCGTCCTGGTGGCAGAAATAATAGCGGTACCGGCGCTGGTAATCGCGCCAGAAACAATCATGGTAGGAACAGCAATACAAGCCATGGCGGCGGTAACCGAGGCAGATAAATGTTAAGGATGTGGGTGGACGCCGATGCTTGCCCAGTGGTAATTAAAGAAATGCTTTATCGTGCGGCTGACCGAGCGAAGGTGGAAACCCGCTTTGTGGCCAATAAGCTATTACGTTTACCACCCTCCCCTTATCTACAAGCTATCCAAGTTGCACAAGGATTTGATGTTGCGGATAATAAAATCGTGCAAGAACTAAATACCGGCGATTTGGTCATTACTGCTGATATTCCATTGGCGGCACAAGTGATTGCAAAAGGCGGGCATGCGTTGAATCCACGCGGCGAGTTTTACTCATCAGAGAATATTCAAGAACGATTAGGGATGCGTAATTTTATGGAAGAGTTACGTGCAAGCGGTGTTCAAACTAACGGACCCAATGCATTTAATGCTGCTGATAAAAAAGCGTTTGCTGCCCAATTAGATCAATTTTTATCAAAGAACTGTAAATGATGTTTTGTTTAGGATATAAACCATGAAAAAAATAGCCTTGCTAGCCTTTCTCTTACTTGCTAGTTGCATGGGTGTACCAGAAAACGTTGAGATTGTTGATGGTGTCAATGCAGAACAGTATTTAGGCACATGGTATGAAATTGCGCGCTTAGATCATAGCTTTGAACGGGGTTTGGATAATGTCACTGCACAGTATGAGCAAAATGCTGATGGTAGTATTAAAGTGATTAATAAAGGCTATAACCGCGAAGAAAAAGAGTGGAATAAGGCCATCGGTAAAGCGTATTTTATTGAAAAGGCAAATGCAGAAAACACCTATTTAGGGAAATTAAAAGTTTCTTTTTTTGGTCCCTTTTATGGCGCATATAACATCATCGCGCTTGATAAAGTGTATTACAACTATGTGATGATTTGCGGCCCAAATAAAGATTACCTTTGGATATTGTCACGCACACCAGAGCTAAGCTACCCCATCAAGCAAGAATTGGTTAGTCAGGCAAAAGCCTTAGGTTTTGCCACGGATAAACTGATTTATGTAAATCAAAATCCCGATATCCCAAACTATGACGCAGGGCAACATGTGATTAAGAAAAAAGCAGAGTGATTTTGCATTAATGCTATATTAATGCGACGGTTAATTGAGTGGCTTGAGTATAAAGCCAGATTGTTTAAACGCCTGAATCAAGCCATTATCACCCGCTAAATGTGCGGCACCAACAGCAACAAAAATCGACTGTTGTTGTGCTAAATCAATTGCTCGCTTTGCCATTAAGACATTGCGTTCATCGAGCAATTTGAATCGCAGTCGTTGCCATAATGCCTCAGGCAAACTTGAACCAGTTATCTCTGCATCCAAATTAAGCAGTTCATCACTGTCACCTTGTAAATAAACGGCAATTAATCGCTCAAAGTCTTTTTCTTTTTGTGCTTCTGACATTGCCAATGCGGCACGCAACATCACCATCTGATCCGCGAAATTAAAACTATCAACAACACCAAAATGCTCTTCACTCGTTTCTAAGCCTTGGACTGGCTTACCAAAATCTTCAGCATTACGCATTAATAAATTATCCTGTGCATAAGGTGTTTGTGGTTTTGATTGACTAAACACCACCGCCAACAACCAAGGTTTCATGCGTAATGCTTGATCCAGATGCATGACATGAAATTCTGCTAAAGTTTTCACTTTATCCAGCTCAGCTTCTGTTATCGCATCCTTTAGCGAACCATCTTTCATCATAAAATTGCTAGGATTACTATTAGGTTGCGTTTCCATCACAAATACATCCACTTGTTTCAGTGCCTTCATAATAGAGGCCGAGAAATCTGTCACCCGATTATCATCGGTATGAATGGTGCCAAACAAATAACTCACTTGCCCACTTGGCGATGTCATCTGCCAAAACAAACCCTTTTCTGTGGCTGTCACCAGCATAGATGTGCTGACTAGCAGTAAACCGTTCATGACAAGCAGCAGTCGTTTAAAGTAAGTCACATGCATCCTTTTGTACGCTATATTAATGGTGTGTTTTCTTTTTAGTTGCTGGCCTTGCCGCATTTTTCATCTCATGAAAAGCTGCGGGCATGCTACCTGGTTTGCGTCTTGCATTCACTGTTGCTTTTGGCTGAAAACGACTGCCATCAGATTGCCTAATAGTACCGATTACCGCAGGCTGAAAAGCGGGTACTAATTGTTTTTTACCAGGCCCAATTAAATCTGCACGTCCCATTTTCTTTAGTGCCTCGCGCAATATTGGCCAGTTTGCGGGATCATGATAACGAATAAACGCTTTATGTAACTTGCGTACACCGCCAGCTTTAGGAATAGGCACACCTTCAGAATCTGCAGTCACTTTACGTAATGGATTTTTGCCGCTGTGATACATGGCGGTTGCCATTGCCATTGGTGTTGGCGTGAAGTTTTGCACTTGATCTAACCTGAAGTCATTGCGCTTTAGCCATAGCGCTAAATTCAACATGTCTTCATCTGTCGTTCCAGGATGTGCCGCGATAAAATAAGGAATTAAGTACTGTTTTTTACCTGCTTCAGCACTAAACTTTTCGAACATGGCTTTAAACTCATCGTATGCGCCCATGCCTGGCTTCATCATTTTACTCAGTACGTTTTCTTCGGAATGCTCAGGTGCTATTTTTAAATAGCCGCCAACATGGTGCTGCACTAATTCCTTCACATATTCTGGTGATTTCACTGCAAGGTCGTAGCGCAAACCAGAGCCAATTAATATTTTCTTAACACCTTTAATATTGCGCGCTTTACGATATAGCTGAATCAAGGCGCTATGATCGGTATTTAGGTTTTCGCAAACGTCGGGATATACGCAAGATAATTTACGACATGCGCTTTCTATCGTTTCTGATTTACAAGCAATGCGATACATATTGGCCGTTGGTCCGCCAAGGTCGGAAATAACGCCAGTAAAGCCTTCGACTTTATCACGAATTTCTTCCACCTCTTTCAAGATAGATGCTTCACTACGGCTTTGAATAATGCGGCCTTCATGCTCGGTAATACTACAAAAGGTACAGCCGCCAAAACAACCGCGCATAATATTGACGCTGAAACGAATCATTTCCCATGCAGGAATTTTTGCACCTTTGTAGATAGGATGCGGTTTACGTGCATACGGCAAATCGTAAACAAAGTCCATTTCTTTGGTAGTTAGCGGAATGGGTGGTGGATTCAACCATACTTCTCTATCGCCATGTTTTTGCACCAGCGCCCGCGCGTTACCTGGATTAGCTTCTAGATGTAGCACCCGTGATGCGTGCGCATACAACACAGGGTCTTGCGAAACGGCCTCGTAAGAAGGCAAGCGTACCACTTGTTTAGTTCTATCTGCTTTGGGCTTTCTGGTGCGCAAACTAGGTACAATTGCAATCGGCTTAGTGCCTTCTGGCAGCACCGCATCTGATTGAGCATCACCGGTGGCACAACTCGCATCGGCTTTGCCCATTTTCATTTCATATGGGTCAACTGGGTTATCAATCTTGCCGGGTCTATCTAACTGGGTCGATTCAATTTCATCCCAACCTTCTGGCAAATGTTTGCGGATAAAAGCAGTACCACGAATATCTTGTATTTCACTCACCGGCTCACCTTTGGCAATTCGGTGCGAGAGCTCAACCAAAGCACGTTCTGCATTGCCATACAGTAAGATATCGGCTTTAGAATCGACTAAAATTGAACGGCGCACTTTATCCGACCAATAATCATAATGCGCAATGCGACGCAAACTGGCTTCAATGCTGCCAATAACCAACGGTATTTTAGGATACGCCTCTCTGCAACGCTGACTATAAACTAGTACCGCTCTGTCTGGACGTTTATTGGGTGCCGCATCTGGTGTATAAGCATCATCTGAGCGAATTTTACGGTCTGCGGTATAACGATTGACCATGCTATCCATATTGCCTGCGGTAATGCCAAAATATAGATTTGGTGCGCCCAACGCTTTAAAAGCGCTGGCATCTTGCCATTCTGGTTGCGCGATAATACCAACTCGAAACCCCTGTGCTTCTAACAAACGGCCAACCAATGCCATACCAAAACTGGGGTGATCAATATAGGCGTCACCAGTCACCAAAATAATATCGCAACTATCCCAGCCAAGGTCATCCATTTCCTGTCGCGAGGTTGGTAATATCGTTGCCACACCAAAACGTTTCGCCCAGTAAGGGCGATAACTTTGGATGGGTTTGGCGAGCATGCTAGTGTAATGTTCCATAGCTCGGCATTTTACGCGGTAATTGTTTGATTTAACATCCTTTTATCTGAAGATTTTGATGACTATATGCGATTATCTAAACGGCAACGATGTTAGACGCAAGCCTATTTTTGCGTAATATCTCATTTATTATCAACAATAAGCGCAAATGCGTTGCTTTATACGCATATGGCTATCATAAGCAAAAAAGTTTTGGTAGTGTACGTTATTAGCAGTGAATAATAATGAAGTTATGAAAAAAATAGCCCTGTTCAAGCACTTACTGCAACCTCTACTCGTGATCGGTACGATTGCAGTTTTCACTTCTGCCTTTTACTTATTCTCACTGCATTTTGAAGCAACAGAAAAAGATGCTATTTATGAAACACAGAAGCTAGAGCATGTATTAATGATGGCTAAAAGCTTGGTGAGTGAGCGTGTTTACTCCTCGATGGCCTTGCTGAAACAAAAAAGCAATCGATTAGGTTTGCCCAGCATTCATGGTGTTACTATTTTACAGAAAGAGCTGATTCCAAAACTACAATTAGGCAGCCAATCACAAACAAACCAAACTGACCTTGTAGATAGTGTGACAAATGTTGTCAATGGCACTGCTACTCTATTTGTCAAAAAAGACAATGCCTTTATTCGCATTGCAACAAACATCAAACAAAATAATAGGCGCGTTGTTGGGACGCGATTAGATCCAAATGGCATAGCAATCAAGCACTTAATAAAGGGACAAGCCTTTTATGGCGTTGTTGATATTCTAGGCGAGCCTTATATTTCTGGCTATGAGCCTATCATGGATATTAACAACCAAGTTATAGGGGCATGGTACGTTGGGTATAAGGTAAATGTTGGCGCACTTGATCAAGCCATCAAAGAGTGGGGGTTTTTAAAAAATGGTTTTGCAGCAGTAACAGACTATAACGATAACATCCGATTTTTATCTAAGCATACTGATATAAAACAAGCAGCATCTGTACTCAAAGAGACCGATCAAAAATGGTTTGTTGCACATCGCGATATTCCTGAATGGAATTTTCATGCTTATATTGCGTTCCCAATAAAAGATGCTTATATCAATAGCATTGCATCGCTGTATCCATTGCTAGTATTAAGTGGCATTTTTGGGGTGGCACTCATCGTTGTTGCGCAGCGCGGCATTCATCGCTTTGTATTGGCGCCACTTGGTGGCGAGCCAGAAACGGCGAGCAGGCTTTTGAATAGCATTCGGCAAGGCAATTTTGATGAAGATAACACCATGGCTGAACCACATACACTCATCGCTAACATTCTTGAAATGCGAAGCCGTTTACGTCATATGGTGAGTGAAATTAAAGAAAATGCCGATCGGCTTAATATTTCATCCAGCGTTTTTCAACATGCGCATGATGGTATTTTTATTACTGATGTACAAGGGAATATTATTGAGACCAATCCAGCATTTACTGAAATTTCGGGCTACTCTCGTGAGGAGGCCATGAACAAACAACCGCATCAACTTGGGTTTAGTTTTCAACTAGATGCCTTTTTTTCTGACTTATTCGATGCATTTAAGTTTAATGAAGGCAAACAAGGCGAAGTCTGGTGTCAACAAAAAAATGGCAAAGCGTACGCCGCTTGGTTAGACATGTTTCCCGTTAGAGATGCGCAAGGTACACTGATGCATTATATTGGATTATTTACTGATAATACACTTGCTAAAGAACAGCAAAACACCTTAAAACGTCTTGCATATCATCATGCGCTCACACAATTACCCAACCGTGTTTTATTTTCGGACAAACTACAGCAATCATTAGCATTGGTTGAAACCGATAACGGTGCGATTGCTATCTGTTATATCGATTTAGATAATTTCAAACCTATTAACGATCAACATGGCCACGCGATTGGTGATCAGTTGCTGGTTTTACTAGCAGACCGCCTGCGTGATAATTGCCGAAATCACGACACTGTTGCTAGGCTAGGTGGCGATGAGTTTGCTATATTACTCAATGACTTACCTACAGCAGCTGAATATTCAAAAGCATTAGATCGTATCCTGCATGCCATCGAGTTACCATTTCATATAGACGACCATACCTTTTATATTTCAGCGAGTATTGGTTTTACTGTCTATCCTAACGATAACAATCCGCCAGATATATTATTACGCCATGCTGATCATGCTATGTATCATGCCAAAACCAATGGTGGCAAACAGCATCATTTATTTGACTTGAATCTTGTCGAAGCATCTCAACATCAGCAACGTTTAACACAAGATGTAACAAAGGGATTAAAAAATAACGAGTTTCTCATTTATTATCAACCGCAAGTTAACTTAAAAACAGGTGCTGTTATGGGAGCGGAAGCCTTAATACGCTGGCAACATCCCAATCGTGGCTTTCTCAATCCAAACGATTTTTTACCTGCTATAGAACATACGCAACTGATTATTGATATTGGTGAGTGGGTGATATTGAACGCACTAGCCCAATTGGAACAATGGCGAAATGACGGCTTAACTATTAGTATCGCCATTAATATTGCAGCGCATCATATTATCCAACAGAATTTCTACCCTTTTTTAGAAAAAGCATTACAGCAGTATCCTGATATGCTTGGCAACAAACTAAATATCGAGATTACAGAAAGTGCTGCTATCAACGATTTTGAAAATGTTGCACAAACAATTAAAGCTTGTAAAAATCTCGGCGTCACCTTTTCTATTGATGATTTTGGGGTGGGCTACTCATCGCTTATTTCATTACGAAAGCTCCCAATCGATATCATCAAAATTGACCGCTCATTCACAAGTGGCATGCTCAATGACACTGAAGACTTAGCTGTTGTAACAAGCATTGTCACACTCAGCCGTCAATTCAATCGAAAAGTTGTCGCTGAAGGCGCGGAAAACCATGCACAATTACATCAATTACGTACTTTAGAATGTGCATATGCCCAAGGTTATGGCATTGCAAAACCAATGCCTGCCCATCAAATGGCTGATTGGATAAAGGTCAATCATCCTTTTAAATACTAATTATTAAGTTAATACAATATAAACGATCATTAATCTATGACAGATGAATTTTATCAACTAGATACTGGCTACGTACTTGCCCTAAAGCAAAATACGCCTTTCCCTCCTTTGGAACAAGCACTTAGTGAACCCAATGGCCTTATTGCCATTGGCGGCGATTTAACTAGCAAGCGTCTTTTACAAGCTTATTCACTTGGTATCTTTCCTTGGTTTAATGGTAATGAGCCAATCATGTGGTGGAGTCCTAATCCGCGTATGGTGTTATTTCCAGCAGAGCTTAAAGTGGCAAACTCCCTTAAAAAAACCATCAAAAAGCAACCTTATCATCTCACTATCAATACAGCTTTTCGTGAAGTAATCACTGCTTGCAGTGTGGTGAAGCGCCCTGATCAAGCGGGCACTTGGATCAATCAAGACATGGTTGATTCTTATTGTGCGTTACATCATTTAGGGCATGCCATTTCTAGCGAAAGTTGGCTAAACAATCAATTAGTTGGTGGTTGTTATGGCGTCATCATTGGTAGCATGTTTTATGGTGAAAGTATGTTTCATACGCAAACAGATGCGTCAAAAATTGCTTTTGTTAATCTTGTGAATTACCTCAAAACCAAACAAGTTGGTATGATTGATTGCCAAATGAAAACACCTTTATTGACCAGTTTTGGCGGGCGTGAAATTCCACGTGAAGTATTTAGTCAAACCTTATCAAAGTTGGTACACTTATCAACATGAGCTCACCTAAAGAACTACCAGCACAAAAATTGCAGTTTTATGTCACAACGCCCTATGCTTGTGGTTACATCGCAAAAAATCTTGCCCAAAGTTTAATTGCCGCACCGCACCACTTAGTGAACGCGGATATTTATAGCGAACTGATTACCCAAGGCTTTAGACGTAGCGGCAAATTTGCTTATCGCCCACATTGCGAACATTGTAATAAGTGCGTACCAGTGCGTATTGTGCTTGATGCGTTTGCTCCAACGCGAAGCCAAAAGCGCGCCTATAAACAACATCACGAATTAACTGCAAACATCATCCCATTGGGCTTTCATCAAGCGCATTTTGCGTTATATACCGCATACCAGGCCTTAAGACATACCAATGAGGATGATATCAACCAAAGCACGACAACCAGCGAAGCAGATCAATATAAACAGTTTCTCTGCCAAAGCAATGTTGATAGCTTCATGGTTGAGTTTAGAGACGCGTCCAACCAAGTCAAAATTGTCAGCGTGATAGACACCCTTAACGATGGACATTCTGCCGTCTATACTTTTTATGATGCTGCTGAGCCAAAAGCCAGTTATGGCACTTATGCCATTATGTGGCTAATTGAATGGACTAAAAGTCTCAATTTACCTTATCTATACTTGGGTTATTGGATTGCCGAAAGCCAAAAAATGGCCTACAAAGAAAAGTTTAACCCACAAGAAAAATATATCAACGGCGAATGGCTAACCGATGCAATTGTCACCAACACTTACAAGGATGATGCATGATTTCAGAAGATCATATTCAATCTGCTATTGCAGCTGGCATTTTAGACGAAGCCACCGCCAACGCATTAAAAGCGCATGTAATGGCCGCTAGCGATGTTGCGGATGAAGAGCATTTTCGCTTAATTTCAGGCTTTAACGATATTTTTGTCGTCATCGCTAGCCTGCTATTGCTTACCTCCCTTAGTTGGATAGGTGACGCACTTTATGGCAGCTTACTAGCAGCAATTGCCGCTTGGGGATTGGCTGAATTTTTTGTATTGAAACGTCGTATGGCATTACCCGCCATTGTGTTATTACTGGCTTTTGTTGGGTATTTATTTGCGGCATCAACTAACATAATGATGCCTGTTGGTGCTGAAGGCGCAGCCACCTTTATCACTCCCTCAATTGTTGCAACCCTAGCCGCATGGTTACATTGGATACGTTTTAAAGTACCGATTACTATCGCCGCAGGCACCGCAGCATTAGTTGCAACCCTACTAGCATCCTTAGCAAGCATTCATCTTTCTGCCAATTTATTCACGCCAATTGCGATCATGCTGGGTCTAGGTGTATTCGCCTTTGCCATGTATTGGGATAAACAAGATACCAAACGTCAAACACGAAAATCAGATATCGCATTTTGGTTACACTTACTGGCGGCACCCATCATTGTTCATCCTGTTTTCGATCTTATCGGCGTGCTGGATGGCAATATCAATATAATGCAAGCCAGCATAGTACTCATTCTTTACATTGGTATTGCCGTTATCTCTTTATTCATCGACCGACGCGCACTGATGGTCTCTGCACTTGGTTATGTGGTTTATGTTTTTAGCACGCTACTCAACGATATGGGTCATGTCGGCATAGGCTTTGCCGTCACCGCATTCAGCATCGGCTCGGCGCTGCTTCTGCTTTCCGCCTTTTGGCACAAATGCCGTGCCTATTTATTGGTATTAGTACCGAGTCAATTGAAATTATATTTACCTGCTTGAGCATACTGCTAGTAGTGTGTTTTCATACAAAGAACTGTGCGCGAATCCGTCTTAGACTTACTAAAACTACAAATAAGTGATGCACTTTTGATGGCTTTACGCAAAACGACAACACGCCTGCCGACACAAGCAATACGGTGATGATACAATTCAGCCTTTATTTACTTCTCTATAAACACTACTACATGTTGAAAAAACTCGTTATTTTTGGTGTTGGGCTAATCGGCGGCTCGGTTGCGTTGGCTTTAAAAAAGCAAGCGCATGCACCGCTATGCGTGGGTGTTGGACGTAATCAAGCGAGTTTAGATCAAGCGTTAGCGCTACAAATTATTGATGCAGCAACAACAGATATTGCAATGGCTTTAATGAATGCAGATATGGTGTTAATTGCTGCACCTGTTGCACAAACCAAAAGCATTTTGCAAAGTATTCAGCCGCACCTCAGTAAACAAACGATTATTACCGATGCTGGCAGTACCAAAACCGATATATTGGCCATTGCAAAAGAAGTGTTAGGCGAACAAGCTAGTCAATTTGTTGGTGGGCACCCTATTGCTGGCGCTGAAAAATCAGGCCCTACTGCGGCGATGGCTGATTTGTATATTGGTAAACACGTCGTGTTAACGCCTACGGCAGAAAACAGTACTGAGCAAATCAACCAAGTACGACAATTGTGGCAAACTTGCGGCGCTAATGTGATAGAGATGCCAGCAGAAAAACATGACGGTATTTTTGCAACGGTGAGTCACTTGCCACATTTATTGGCGTTTGCTTTGGTAGAAGATATTGCTTCACGCGATAATGCCGATGAGCTATTTCAGTTTGCCGCAAGTGGATTTAGGGATTTCACGCGCATCGCAGGTAGCAATCCGGAAATGTGGCGTGATATTAGCTTTGCCAATAAAGCCGCATTATTAAGTGAAATTACGCGTTATGAACAAGCCCTTTCAACCTTAAAACAAAACCTAGCAAATGACGATGCTAAGGCGTTACAAGCCGCATTTCAACGCGCAAGTGATGCGCGCAAGCAATGGGCAAAAGATAAACAATCATAGATTTCAATGGATAGATTAGAATTGTAAATTGATGGAACAACTACATTTAAAAGCCGCTTCTAAAGTACATGGCGAGATGCAATTGCCGGGCTCAAAAAGCATTTCTAATCGTACATTATTGCTGGCGGCCCTGGCGAGAGGCAACACAGAAATTAAGGGCTTGCTAGCTTCTGATGATACCGATCGCATGTTAGAAGCACTGCAAATATTGGGTATTCACCTGAGTCAAACAGGCGACAGTCTTTTTGTGCAAGGTTGTAATGGACATTTCCCTAATAAACAAGCTGATTTATTTTTAGGCAATGCGGGAACAGCATTTAGACCGCTGACCGCTGCCTTGGCTTTTTCAAATGGTCAATATCATTTGCATGGTGTGCCACGTATGCACGAGCGTCCAATTGGCGATTTAGTCAATGCGCTACAATCTGCAGGGGCACAAGTGCAATGCTTAGCAAATGCAGGATTTCCGCCACTGCAAATTTCACCTGCAAGCTTAGATGTCAGTAAGCCGATTCAAATCCGTGGTGATGTTTCTAGTCAGTTTTTAACGGCCTTGCTGATGGCTTTGCCACTGACTGGTCAGCAAGCAACGATTGCAGTAGTGGGCGAACTCATTTCCAAACCATACATTGAAATTACACTCAACTTAATGGCTAAGTTTGGCGTGCAAGTGCAACGCGATGGCTGGCAAAGCTTTACCATTCCAGCCAATAGCCAATACACCAGCCCTGATATTATTTATGTCGAAGGTGATGCTTCCAGTGCATCTTACTTTTTAGCTGCTGGCGCGATTGCTGGCAGTGTGCAGGTAAAAGGCATTGATGCAAACAGTATTCAAGGTGATGTGAAATTTGCTGAAGCATTAGCGCTGATGGGCGGCACCATTCACTATGGTGAAAACCAGATTACCACCAGCAAGCCAAACACATTAAAACTAAAAGCGATTGATTTAGACTGCAACCACATGCCAGATGCGGCGATGACATTAGCAATATTGGCACTGTTTGCTGACGGCACAACGACATTACGCAACATTGCTAGTTGGCGTGTAAAAGAAACCGATCGATTAACGGCAATGGCAACAGAACTACGCAAAGTTGGTGCATCGGTTGTTGAAGGTGAAGACTACATTACCATCACACCTCCTAAACAATTAACGCCAAACGCTGAAATTGATACCTATGACGATCACCGTATGGCAATGTGTTTTTCATTAGTGAGTTTGGGCAATATACCAATTACCATTAACGATCCAACATGCGTTGCTAAAACATTCCCTCGCTATTTTGAAGTATTCCAGTCTATTGCGCTTTAGGTTTATGGATAAGCCCATTCGTGTTCATCCGCCTCATGTTTTTGTAGGTGATGATGCATCCATGCTTTTTCATGAAAATAAAATACAATGGTGTTAATAGCAGGCTCGACAAGCGCAACAAGCCCGCCGATTAAAGCGCTGCCTGTGAGCAAATAGGCAACCGTAAATGCAACACTAAAGTGTAAAATAGCAAACGTCATTGTTTTAATCATATTGCGCTCCTGAATAATGGGTTGTTATGCTTATTATGGTTGCTTTAAAAACAACAATCCAATTGATTGTTTTTACCTTTTTGATTAATTTTATTTATTGAATTTTCTTGATATACAACTTAACCATGGTTTTCAATTTATGATTCCTGTTATTGCTATCGATGGCCCATCAGCATCTGGAAAAGGATCTGTCGCTGAACGTGTTGCCGCCAAACTTGGCTTTCATTATTTAGATTCAGGCGCGCTATACCGCATTGTTGCATTAGCCGCATACAACATACAGATTTCATGGAGCGATGGCGCTGCACTGGGCAACATGATCCCAAATCTACAAATCGCATTTAAAAATGGTGCTGTATTACTTAATGACGAAAACGTTTTTGACGCTATACGTAGCCCTGCCATCAGTGACGGTGCGTCTCGCGTAGCCGTACATCCAGAAGTGCGACACGCATTGCTCGAACTACAGCAGGGTTTTAGACAGGCGCCTGGATTGGTAGCAGACGGCAGAGATATGGCAAGCGTTGTATTTAAAGATGCTCAACTCAAAATATTTTTAACAGCCCATGTGCAGGTGCGCGCAAATCGCCGCTACAAACAATGTTTACAACAAAATACTATTGCAGATTACGATACTATTTTACAAGACTTACAAGAAAGAGATGAACGCGACAGAACGCGCAGTTCCGCGCCTTTAATCCAAACCAAACAAGCTGTATTACTTGACACAGATAACCGTAATATTGACGAAGCTGTCGACTTTGTACTACAAGAATATCAAACAAGCTTACAAAAATACCATTCTGAGCAATAAATCTTGATTAAGTCATTGAACACACGATATTTTTTGTGTAAAATATGCGGTTCGTGTTACGTTTTTAACTCGATACTTACGATCACTAAAAACCTAACGTTAATTTTAAACTTCCCCACTGCTAGGTGGGACTAAACTGGATACTCTTTTTTAATGTCTACTACTGACTCAACAACCTCTTCAAACCCAGAATCATTCGCCGCCCTATTTGAAGAAAGTTTATCGCGCCAAGAAATGCGCTCAGGCGAAGTAATCACTGCTGAAGTTGTCTCGATTGACAACGACCACGTTATTGTTAACGCAGGTCTTAAATCTGAAAGCGTGATTGATGCAAACGAATTTAAAAACCCACAAGGCGAATTAGAAGTCGAAGTTGGTGACTTTGTTAAAGTCGCTATTGAGAAGCTAGAAGATGGATTTGGTTCAACTATTCTTTCTCGCGATAAAGCGAAAAAAATGGAAGCATGGCTAGATTTAGAAGATGCAATGAACGAAGGCCGCGTTGTTAAAGGCTATGTAAGCAGCCGTGTTAAAGGTGGTTTACGCGTTTCAGTTAATGGCATCATGGCATTCTTACCAGGCTCATTAGTAGATGTTCGTCCTGTAAAAGACACAACACCATTCGAAAACAAAGAGTGGGATTTCAAAGTCATTAAACTTGATCGCAAACGTAACAACATCGTTGTTTCACGTCGTGCGGTAATGGAAGTAACTGCAAGTGCTGATCGCGAAGCATTAATGGAAACATTGGCTGAAGGCTCTACAGTTAAAGGCATTGTAAAAAATATTACTGATTATGGTGCGTTCGTTGATTTAGGTGGTATTGATGGTTTACTACACATTACTGATTTAGCATGGCGTCGTGTTAAACACCCATCAGAAGTATTAACAGTTGGTGATGAAGTTGAAGCAAAAGTATTGAAATTTGATCAAGAGAAAAACCGTGTTTCATTAGGTATCAAACAACTTGGTGATGACCCATGGGTTTCATTAGGCCGTCGTTATCCAGTGGGCACTCGTCTATTCGGTAAGGTATCAAACTTAACAGATTACGGTGCGTTTGTTGAAGTAGAGCCAGGTATTGAAGGTCTTGTTCACGTGTCAGAAATGGATTGGACCAATAAAAATATCCACCCAGGCAAAATTGCACAATTAGGTGATGAAGTTGAAGTGATGATTCTTGAGATTGATGAAGATCGTCGTCGTTTGTCATTGGGCATGAAACAATGTAAGCCTAATCCTTGGGATGACTTTGCAGCAACACACGCTAAAGGTGACAACGTTGCAGGTCAAATCAAATCAATTACTGATTTTGGCGTGTTTATTGGCTTGCCAGGCAACATTGATGGTCTTGTTCACTTATCTGATTTGTCATGGACACAATCTGGTGAAGAGGCGATTCGTAACTTCAAAAAAGGCGATGAGCTACAAGCTGTTATCTTAGCGATTGATGTTGAAAAAGAGCGTATTTCTTTAGGCGTTAAACAGCTAACTGAAGATCCAAGTGGCGAAACAGCATCAGTAAGTTCTGATGACGCTGCTGCTAAGCCAAAAGCAAAAGCAAAGGCAGCGAAGCCAACAGCTGAAGAAGCGGCTGCGGCATCAGGCAACACCAATCTTGGCGCGCTATTAAAAGCGAAGATGGAAGATAAGAAGTAATCATTAGTCAATTAGAAAAGACCATATAGCCATGACAAAATCTGAACTAATTAACCTGCTAGCGGAACGTTTTCCGCAGCTTGTTGTGAAAGATGCTGAGTTATCTGTTAAAGCCATTTTAGATGCAATGACTGATAATTTATCAACAGGCGAGCGCATTGAAATTAGAGGCTTCGGTAGTTTTAGTCTTAACTATCGTCCTCCTCGTTTAGGTCGCAATCCTAAAACTGGTAGCAAAGTGCAAGTGCCTGCCAAGCATGTACCGCATTTTAAAGCTGGTAAAGAATTACGTGATCGCGTAGATTTGGCTAGCTAGTCTTGTTTATTGGCTTTGATAAAAACGGCACATCGATGATGTGCCGTTTTTTTTATTGTTTTTTTCTTTATCATTAGCCCCTAGCGTAACGCTTAGGTAAAATGATCATAATCTTATAACGAGCATGATATGACAATTGAATTTGAATATTGGTGGCTATTAATTCTTCCCCTATTTTTCATACTGGGCTGGATAGCAGCACGTGTTGATATTAAACAAATCGTTGCTGAATCGACCACGTTACCTGCGGCATACTTTAAAGGACTTAATTTTTTAATTGGTGACCAACATAGCAAAGCTGTTGATGCCTTTTCTGAAGCCATTCATGCAAATAGTGATTCATTAGAGTTACACTTTGCCCTTGGTAGCTTATTTAGACGCACAGGTGAAACTGATCGCGCTATTAATATGCATTTAAATTTATTAGATAAAAAAGAGCTAACAAAAAATCAAAGAGATGCGGTAAAAGCTGAATTAGCATTAGATTATTTAAAAGCAGGTTTATATGACCGAGCAGAAGAGCTATTTAAAAACTTAACCAATAAACGCTATCGTCAATCTGCTTTGTACTCGCTTCTAGAGATCTATGTGCGCGAACGTGAGTGGCTACAAGCTGTTGAAACAGCAACAGAATTAGAACGGTTATCTGGCGTACCATTTCGAATAGAAATTGCCCAGTATCATTGTGAATTGGCGATGAATGCCATGATCGATCAACAACCAGAACAAATGCGTATACATCTGGCTAATGCATTAGATGCCAATAAAAAATGTATCCGTGCTAATGTGCTATTAGGTGAATTAGAAGTACAGTCTGGCAATCACGCTGCCGCTATCTCACATTGGAAACACATTGAATTTCAAGATCCTGAATACTTAGGCTTAGTCGCCAATAAGCTACTGCAAAGCTTTGCTGCGCTTGGTAAGCTAAAAGAAGGCATTACCCTACTTAAAACATATTTAGAAAACTACAAGCTACCTTCAATCATGCATGCCTTATATGAGGCAACGGTAGCAGAAGAAGGCGCTGACAGCGCAGCAACATTAGCCAGAAATGAGCTCATTAGACAGCCTAGTTTGCAGACATTAGATCAGTTATTACAAGCGCGAGCGATGTCTGAACACGCTACTCAAACTAACAATTATCAAGATATTCAACTGATGCAACAAACTGTCCGCAATGCTATCGGTCATCGCGCTGCTTATCACTGTAATCAATGTGGATTTAGAGCCAAGCAATATCATTGGCAGTGCCCTGCTTGTAACGCCTGGGAGTCTTTACCTTCCGAGCCGACCGAAGCGATTACTCGCGCCATGACGATTAAAAATTAGTTAATTAACCAGTAAAAGTAAATATGAACGATTCTAAAATAATAGTTGCTCTCGATTATGCCAATGAAAAAGACGCATTAGCGCTAGTCAATCAACTAGATGCTAAGCTTTGTAAATTAAAAGTAGGCAAAGAATTATTTACCGCAGCTGGACCTGCCTTTTTAGCGCAACTGGTTGCCAAAGATTTTAAAGTATTCTTAGATCTTAAATTCCACGACATTCCCAATACGGTAGCAAAAGCATGCAAAGCCGCCAGTGACTTGGGCGTATGGATGCTGAACGTGCACGCCAGCGGTGGTAGCGCCATGATGAAAGCGGCATTGGAAGGCGTTAATCAATCCAATCATCATCCCTATTTAATTGCCGTGACTGTTTTGACCAGCATGGATCAAACAACATTAACAGAAATCAATATCCAGCAACCAATTGCGCAGCAAGTGTTGGCTCTCGCTCAGCTGACACAAACCGCAGGGCTAGATGGCGTTGTTTGCTCTGCACAAGAAGCCAGCCTATTAAGGCAACATGTTCATCAAGACTTTTTATTGGTCACGCCAGGCATCCGTCCAGCAAACGCAAATAAAGATGACCAATCTCGCATTGTCACACCACAGGAGGCGCTTGCACAAGGTGCAAATTACTTGGTGATTGGTCGTCCAATTACACAAGCAGAACAGCCTGCAGCGGCATTGCAATCCATATTGCAATCCATCTAAATCATTATTTTGTATTGACCGCTCAATCAACTAAGCGTTAGACTTTTAGTGGCTTTGCATTTTGTAAGGCCAAAACAATAATAAAAGGAAATAATAATATGAAAAAACCGTTAATTAGTTTATTAATCGCACTTAGCTTAAGTGTTAATGCCTTTGCTGCTGTCAATATCAACACTGCCTCTAAGGCAGAACTGGAAACCTTAAATGGTATCGGCGCCAATAAGGCGGCTGCCATTATCAAATACCGAAAAGAAAATGGCAATTTTAAATCAGTGAATGATTTAACCAATATCAAAGGTATTGGTCCTAAAATGGTGAAAAAGATTGGCAAAGACGCTACCGTTACTGGAAAAACATCAGGTCTAGCAAAACAAGCGTCGAATACGAAAAAAGAAAAATCTGAATAGTAAAATAAATAACAAAACCCCGTCTTGGCGGGGTTTTGTTATTAGGGCAAGCAACTTATTTTACCCGCATCCCAGCTTGTGCCCCACTATCTGGACTCAATATATAAGGTCCGCCGCGTTCATCACTTGCCGCTAAGACCATGCCTTCACTCATACCAAATTTCATTTTACGTGGTGCTAAGTTTGCCACCATCACAGTCAAACGCCCTTTTAACGTTTCAGGGTCATAAGCTGCTTTGATTCCAGCAAATACTTGACGTGTATTTTCTTCGCCAATATCCAATGTCAGTTTTAATAGCTTTTCTGCGCCCTCTACATGTTCAGCATTAACAATGTTGGCAATGCGTAAATCAACCTTGGTAAAATCATCAATGCTAATATATTCACCAGCCAACTGTTCTTTGACCACTTCCGTTTGGTTGGCAACGGCTTTAACAGGCGCTTCATTACTTTGTAAGTTTTCTTTATTGCTATCCACCATTGCTGCTATCGCCTTAGGTTCTATTCGTGTAATTAAATGGTTGTAATCGTTAATGGTGTGCTCAACAGTTAAGCTCGATGCTACGCTGTGCCATTGCATTGGTTTTATATTTAAAAATACCTCAATTTCGGTTGCCAGCTTAGGCAAGACTGGTTTAAGGTAAAGCGTTAATAAACGGAACATTTCTAATGCATCAGAACAAACTTGTTGCAACTCCGCATCTTTATCTTCTTGCTTTGCCATGACCCAAGGAGCGCGCTCTGCCACAAAGCCATTGGCCAAATCACTTAAACGCATAACCTCTCGTAAGGCTTTACTATAATCGCGCGCGGTGTAGGCTTTGGCAATATCATCAGCCGCTGATTTAAGCTCAATAACAACTGCATTATCCGTTGATGGATGCAACTTTCCGTTAAATCGCTTATTAATAAATCCCGCCGTTCGGCTAGCAATATTAATATATTTACCGACTAAATCGCTATTGACTCGCGCAACAAAGTCTTCAAGATTCAAATCGATATCTTCCATGGTTGAATTGAGTTTAGCTGCATAGTAATAACGCAAATATTCAGGATTTTTCACATGGTCTAAATAGCTACGTGCCGTAATAAACGTACCACGTGATTTAGACATTTTTTCACCATTAACAGTTAAAAAACCATGTGCAAAAATCTGCGTTGGTGTGCGATAACCACTGTATTTAAGCGTAGCTGGCCAGAATAAGGCGTGAAAATACAGAATATCTTTGCCAATAAAATGATAAAGCTCAGTGTCACTATCTGCTTTCCAATATTCATCAAAATCCAAACCATTTTTGGCACATAGATTTTTAAAGCTGGCCATATAACCAATCGGCGCATCTAGCCAAACATAAAAATATTTACCTGGCGCATCCGGAATCTCAAAGCCAAAATACGGTGCATCACGCGAAATATCCCAATCGTTTAAACCATTTTGAAACCACTCACCCATTTTGTTAGCCGCTTCACCTTGCAATGTGCCAGAACGCGTCCATTCTTTTAAAAAAGCTTCACAATCTGATAATTTAAAAAAGTGATGCTCGGTTTCTTTGCGTACTGGCGCTGCACCAGATACCGCCGAGTAGGCGCCAATCAACTCAGTCGGGTTATAGGTTGCGCCACACACTTCGCAAGAATCACCATATTGATCTTTTGCATGGCACTTAGGGCACTCACCTTTAATAAAGCGGTCAGGTAAAAACATGTTTTTAACGGGATCGTAAAACTGCTCAATGGTTTTAGTTGCGATTTTTCCATTGGCTTTGAGTGCTTTATAAATAGCTTGAGAAAGTGTTTTATTTTCGTCTGAGTTAGTCGAATAATAATTATCAAAACCAACTAAAAAGTCATCAAAATCTGCGCTATGCTCTTTATGTACACCTTCAATTAAGGCTTCAGGCGTGATGCCTTCTTTTTCCGCACGCAGCATAATCGGCGTGCCGTGCGTATCATCAGCACACACGTAATGCACTGTATGCCCCTGCATTTTTTGAAATCTCACCCAGATATCAGTCTGAATATATTCGACTAAATGTCCAAGATGAATACTGCCATTTGCATAAGGAAGTGCTGAAGTAACAAGAATTTTGCGTGACATGGTAAATGAACCGATTTTGCTAAAAGTGCTATTTTAACAAAAGCTTGTCACTTAACCTACGTTTAATCTGTATATTAGCTTGTCATTAAAGCTTTATCCATTTGTCATATTTCTTAAAAGAAATCACGACAAGATAGTCACATTAATTTTATATCGGGGTGTAATAAAAAATCAATTATGATGATTGTCACTGACACGTTTGAACAAACCAATGGCGTTTCTACCACTTATAAAAACATCAAAAGCGTGGCTCGCTCACGCAACTTACGCTTCAAAGTGATTCATCCCAGTTTATTTAAATGGATCCCCATGCCGTTTTATCCTGAAATTCAACTAGCGATACAGCCTTGTCGATTGTGGCGCCTACTTAATCGTATTAATCCGCCACAGATTCATATTGCAACGGAAGGCATTTTGGGAGCAGTGGCTAGAGTGTGGTGTATGCGCAATAAAAAACCATTCACTTCGTCCTATCACACGCAGTTTCCTGAGTATTTAAATATTTATCTGCGTATTCCACTCAGTTGGACTTACGCCTATTTACGACGTTTTCATGCGCCTGCGAAAACTACATTTGTCACTACAGAAACAATGCGTAACAATTTAGCAGCGCGTGGATTTAAGCACTTAACTGTTTGGACACGCGGCGTTTCTGATCAATTAAAAAGTGAAAAGCCGCATCAACAGCACCATAGCAAACTACGTGTTTTAAATGTAGGTCGTGTGAGTAAAGAAAAGAATTTGGATGCATTGTGTGCGCATGAAAATGAATTCGAGATTTCGATTGTGGGCGATGGCCCACACGTTGAAACACTCAAAAGAAAATACCAAAAAGTGCATTATTTAGGCTATAAATTCGGTAAAGAGCTAGCGGATATTTATACTGAACACGACATTTTCGCCTTCCCTTCTCGCACAGACACCTTCGGTATTGTGATGATAGAAGCCATGTGCAATGGCTTGCCAGTGGCTGGCTATCCTGTTCCAGGACCCATTGATGTGATTGAACATGGCGTGACGGGTTATATTAATGACGATTTGCGTCAAGCAATTATCAATTGTGCACAATTAGACCATCAAATTATCAAACAGACCGCTAGACAAAAATGGAGCTGGGCGCGTTGCTTTGATATTTTTTACAAGCATTTCCACGCTTAAGATACCCGCACCATAATAGCCGCATCATATTAGAGCAGTTTTTTCGGTAGCTATCACCAAGCTAGGTTAATAAAAACTGCTTTAATCACTTTAATGGCTTACTTGACTATATGCAGTTTACGGGCAGTTTACGATCAATTTTCGTGATTGTTATTTTATTGCTTAGATAGTTTGTTTAACAAGCTCAGTCTTGGTATGATTAAATGAGTTGGTCGTTCGCTAAGAGAGTTTATATTGCATCAAATTTTCACAGAATTTTCACTCTTACTCATTATTTCTGCGTTTGCAGGCATGATAGCGCTGTGGCTAAAACAGCCAGTTTTAATCGCTTACATTGTGGTCGGCATTGTCGTTGGTCCTGCCGTTTTAGGGTTGGTTGGTGCACACGATCAAATCGATTTGCTAGCACAAGTAGGTGTGGCAGTTCTTTTATTTGTTGTCGGTCTCAAGCTAGATTTGCAACACATTCGTCACATTGGCCCTGTTGCCCTTGCTACAGGTTTAGGTCAACTGACTTTTACCATCATTTTTGGCTTTATTATCACCTATGCTATGGGGAAAAGTCCTATGGATGCCATCTATGTGGCAGTGGCGCTTACTTTCTCTAGCACAATTATTATTGTTAAATTATTAACAGATAAGCGAGAAATTGATGCATTACATGGCCGAATAGCGATTGGCTTTCTGATTGTGCAAGATTTAGCTGTTGTGATTGCAATGATGTTGATGAGCACCTTAAAAACAGGTGCTGACGCTGAATTAGCACAGGTGCTGATTTCACTTGCTTTCAGATTAGCAATTGTTGTGGTTGCCATGTTTGTCCTGATGCGCTATTTCCTACCCAAGATTGTCGCTAGAATGGCACGCTCACAAGAGCTTTTACTTATTTTTGCTATTGCATGGGGAACAAGCTTTGCCGCATTAGGTGAATGGTCTGGGTTTTCGAAAGAAGCTGGGGCTTTTTTGGCGGGCTTTTCCTTAGCATCCAGTATTTACCGAGATGCGATTAGTGCCCGCTTGACTGGCATCAGGGACTTTCTGCTGCTGTTCTTTTTTATTGATTTAGGCTCAAAACTCGATTTTTCTACGCTAGGAGCAGAAGTTGCACCTGCTATTGTACTTTCTCTATTTGTTCTTATCGGCAACCCATTAATCGTAATGGGGATTATGGGTTATATGGGCTATCGTAAACGAACAGGTTTTTTAGCGGGATTAACTGTCGCACAAATTAGTGAGTTTTCAATTGTTTTTGTTGCGATGGGTATCTCTTTGGGACACGTAGGTGTTGATGTGCTTGGACTAACTACAATTGTGGGTCTCGTTACAATTGCATTGTCTAGCTATATGATACTGTACTCCCATCCTCTATATGATCGCCTATCAAACTGGCTATCCATCTTTGAACGCAAGATTGCATATAATGAGCTCACGCACGAGAATAACAACACAACAAATAGCGATCCTGATGTCATGGTGTTTGGCGCAGGTCGCTATGGAAGCGCGCTGGCTAGCGGCTTGCAGAAAGCTGGGCTTGATGTACTCACCATCGATTTTGATCCAGAAAATTATAAAAAGCAGCAATGTAAAGGCTTGAACATCAGATATGGCGATGGCACAGAATCAGATTTTATTGATAGCTTACCCATCAAAAATACCCAATGGATTGTCAGCACCTTGCCAGACATGACCACCAATCAGTCACTGATACATGCACTCAAAGAAAACCACTACCACGGTAAAATCGCTATTGTAGCAAGAGAAGAAATTGATATGCCTATGCTGAATAAACTAGGGGCTACTATTGTGCTTTATCCAATTATGAATGCCGTTGAATTTGCGGTTACAACACTTACAACAGAAATTGGCGCAGAAAAAAGGTTAAAAAAATGAGTTCTTTTAAGCAAATCTTATGTGCAATAGATTTATCTCAACCTTCAGAAAAGTTGTTACAAAAAGCAAAATACTTCGCACAAGATGCAAACACAGCGCTTACTGTTTTGCATGTAGTAGAAGATAATCAACTGAGTTTTTTACAGTTTATGATAAATACCGAGGCTGACAATACAGAACAAATTGCAATTGCTAAGCTTAACGCAGAATTGTTGGATATAACGAACACCTTACTCGACGAGGGCGTTAAGGCAAATGCAATCACGGTAACAGGTAAAGTAAGCGAGTCGATTGGTAATTTCGCCAATGAAATCGGTGCTGATTTACTGTTAATTGGTGCCTATAACCACAACAAACTAGAGAAGATTTTTTTAGGATCAACGGCTCTAAAAATATTGCGTTATAGTGTCCGCCCTACCCTTGTCATTAAAAATACTAGTCCTACTACTTATCAACGTGTTTTTATTGCTGTGGATTTTTCTCAGGATATCAATACTATCATTTCAATAGTTAAAAACATCGCCCCTGATGCAGAACTTGTGTTGGCCCATTTTTATGATATTACCTTTGAAGGCATACTCAATCATTATGCGGAACTTGATGACAATCAACTCATGTCATACCGAACCGAGATTCGTGAAAACGCACTTAAACAATTAGAATCTATCGCTGATGCCGCTCACTTAGACCCACTACAATCATCGATTGTGGTTGCACAAGGCAGTGCTGTTGAAAAGATACTATTTTTTGCAGACGATTATGAATGTGATTTATTGGTACTTGGTAAGCATGGGAAAAGTTTAACTGAAGCGCTTGTGCTCGGCAGTGTTACTAACGAGATTATTAACACCTGTACACAAGATATATTGGTTATTACGCATCAAGAAAATCAATCACTTACCAGCTCACTACTCTAATGAATCTGCTGCTGCATCTTCATTGATAACTACGCTATTTTCTAACCAATATTGAATTTTTTGCCAGCAAAATGGTAATAAGATAAGCGCAATGATTGCAGCGGCCATATTAAAAACAGTATGCACTAATGCAACTTGCTGTACCGGCATAAGACTGTTAGAGCCCAAAATGTAACTCACGATGGGCTGAAGTAAGGTTGCAAATAACAGGACACCCAGCATATTTAATACCGTGTTCAACATTGCTAATTTTTTGGCAACGATATCTAATGCGCTACTTGCCATTAATGCTGTCGATGTTGTACCAACATTTGCCCCTGCTACCATCCATACAGCTATTTCAGGCAAGACGAGTCCTTGTGAGACTAGTAGGACTGCCAAACCACTCACCACAGATGACGACTGTACCAAAGCAGTCAATAATGCGCCAATTAACAGCGCCACCACTGCGGAATTGAGCCAATAGTGTAAATCATTAATAATAGGCATCTGCGCAACTGGTGCTAGCGCTTGAGCAATAAGATCTAAAGCTAAAAAAATCAATCCAAAATAAAAAATCGCCTTACCATAAGGTCGCCAAGGCCGTAATCCAAAAAATGACCACAAACCGCCAACTGTCAAAAATAAAGGCCCCAATCCCTCAATTTTCATGGCAACTAGCCATGAAGTTAAGGTTGTGCCAACATTAGCACCTATCATCACGGCAAATGCGCCGCGATGGGTTAATGCACTAGTGTGGGCCAACCCAACAGCCATGGAGGTCACAGCAGACGAGGATTGCACTATTGCCGTACTCATCGCACCCACAAGCGCACCACGCCAGTCAGTACGTGTGATTCGCTTTAAAAAGGCACGAAGTCTTTCTCCGCCTAATCTTGTCACTTCTTCTGAAAATGCAGCAAGTCCATGTAGAAATAACATAATGGCCGCCATGACCGAAAAAAACCAGATTAAATTTGTGTGCATTTTTTCACCTAGTCTATATCACTGTCACTTTTAGTGCTCGCCATACCGCTTTTTCTACCTCTACTATTAGGAATTTTGCCAAGCCTAAGATGATAATAAATTGCCATGATGACCAATCTAGCGAGACGCTATTAAATAGTTGTTGTAAGGGGCTAGCATAAGTAAAAATCATTTGAAAACTGATTAAAGCAATGCTCACCCAAAAAGCCACTCGGTTTGAAAAAAGCACATTCCAAGTAAGAGAAGATGCCGTAAAAAAGCGGACATTAAATAAATAGACTAACTCACCAACGACTAACATATTAATTGCTGCTGTTCTTGCATAAGCAAGGGTTTGGCCACGGGCAAGTTCCCATTCAAATGTGGCAAAAGTCACCGCAACCATCAATAGACTCACAAATAAAATACGCGTACCTAATACTTTCGTTATCAGCGGTTCTGTGGGCGACCTTGGTTCGCGCTTCATAATACCCTGTTCGGCTGATTCAAAAGCCAGCGCCAATGCCAAGGTAATTGCAGTGACCATATTGACCCAAAGAATTTGACTAGCAGTAATTGGCATAGCAATTCCAGCAAAAATAGCCAGTAATATAACCCCTGCTTGCCCGCCATTGGTAGGCAACATAAACAACAGTGATTTTTTGATATTGTCTAATACCACACGCCCTTCTCTGACGGCACGTGCAATGCTAGCAAAATTATCATCTGTCAATACTAAATCGGCTGCTTCACGCGCAGCATCGGTTCCTTTGTTTCCCATAGCGACGCCAATATCAGCCGCCTTTATGGCTGGCGCATCATTGACACCGTCACCTGTCATTGCCACCAGCTCGCCTTGGGATCGCAATGCTGAGACTAATCTTAATTTATGCTGTGGGCTTGCACGCGCAATCACATCAACATGATGGATCTTTTGCTGTAATTGAGCATCACTCAACGCGTCAATCATTGCCCCCGTTAACGTGAGCCTATCTGAGAGTCCTAACTGCTTAGCAATTGCAGTTGCTGTGACTGCATGATCACCGGTAATCATCATCACGCGTAAACCTGCAGACTGGCAATCAGCGATAGCATCAATGGCTTCTTTACGTGGAGGATCTATCATGCCAACCATGCCTAATAACTCAAACCGCTGGGTAATATCCTCAATATTAAGCGCTGACTTATCAGCACTTACATCGCAACGTGCCAGTGCCAACACACGTTCGCCCTGACTTGCGGACGTTGCTATACGAGTTTTCCACATCTCGCGATTGATTGCCCCTTCAGCATCATGAACGCAAAGATCAAGCACTTTCTCTGGCGCACCTTTTAGCAATATAAATGCGCCTCCATGGTGATTATGATGTAATGTTGCCATCAACTGAAGCTCAGATGAAAATGGAATCTCATCTACTCTAGGATAACGTTGATTCATATCCTTGGCATGCAGTTCGGCTTTATACGCAAGCGTTTGGAGCGCACCTTCGGTAGGGTCGCCAACCATATGCCAACAACCAACCTCATCCTGTTTTATCTCGGCATCATTACATAATATGGCACAAGTCAGTAAGGCATGTAATAACTTCTCTTCTGAGATGTCAACTGCTTCAGCTTGATTGAAAAAACCACCTTCTGGTGCATAACCTACGCCACTGACAGCAAGTGTCTTTGTGGGTAACATCACACTCACTGCAGTCATTTCATTGCAGGTCAATGTGCCTGTTTTATCAGTACAAATCACAGTTACGGAGCCTAATGTTTCGACTGCTGGCAATCGGCGAATAATCGCTTTATTACTCGCCATTACTCGCGTTCCAATCGCCAGCACAATCGTTACAACAGCCGGCAGTCCTTCTGGAATTGCAGCAACAGACAAGCCAACAATCGCTAAAAATAATGCCAGCACAGGCATATCCATCACCCAATATCCATAGGCAAAAGTAACCATACCAATCAATAAAATAAATGCCGTTATTTGTTTTGCAAAGGTATCAAGGCGCCGAGTTAATGGTGTTGTTAGCGTTTGCACAGCACTGACTAATGTTCCAATCTTTCCAATTTCTGTCTGTTTGCCAGTCGCAATCACAACCCCTCTCGCATGCCCCGTACTGACTAAAGTACCCGAATACACCATACAATGTCGGTCGCCAAGTGGTGACTCTAAATCTGTTTTCTCGGTCTGCTTTTGAATAGGAACTGACTCCCCAGTCAAAGCAGCTTCCATCACTTGACAGTTTTTCACCCAGATTAAACGCAGATCAGCCGGCACTTTATCCCCAGGTTCTAACAAGACAATATCGCCAGGTACAAGTTGTTTTGCATCAATTTCAACATGCTGGAAATCCCGAATCACGCGGGCGCGTGTCGCCAGCATGCCACGAACCGCTTCTAATGCCTTCTCTGCTTTACCTTCTTGTACAAAGCCAATCATGGCATTAACCAGAACCACGGCAATAATCACGCCAGCATCCGCATAATCTTCTAATAAAAACGTGACCACCCCAGCCGCAAGCAGTAAATAAATAAGCGGATTATGAAACTGCAAAGCAAAACGCAAAAAAGGATGGGTATTTTTAGTGATAGGTAGACTATTATTGCCGAAATAGTTTAATCGCTTGGTCACTTCAGACGCAGACAATCCATGTTCAGTCGCCTCAAGTGCTTTTAAAACCCCATCTATCGCTTGCGCGTGCACATTCTTACTTAAGTTATCCTGCATATTAAACTCCAACTCTCGTACTAATATCTTTGGGTTGATAGAAACATCATCAACTTAAATGTCTTGTTAGAAATGATAATAACATCAATATGTTACAAGATTGACTTAAAACAAAAAAGACGTGATTGCTTATATGATTAATCGAATAAACTGAATCAATTTTTTACATAAATTAAGAATTCAAGCAATGACGTAGACTTACATTTACGCTAAAATACCTTAATTATTTACTCAAGAATTATCGCAAGGACTATCGAATGGCAATTACTGAACTACATGTTCAATCGGCACTACAATTATGTGTAGACCCAAATACAGGAAAAGATTTTATTA
The DNA here is from genome assembly GCA_018398995.1 of Methylophilaceae bacterium. Classification (NCBI taxonomy): domain Bacteria; kingdom Pseudomonadati; phylum Pseudomonadota; class Betaproteobacteria; order Nitrosomonadales; family Methylophilaceae; species Methylophilaceae bacterium. The sequence goes on from CP073759.1 coordinate 252,165, forward strand.
GCAGTAAATCTGCCAAAAATATCCAAATACAAGATAACCATATCAGCTTGGACATCATTCTTGGCTACCCCGCTAAAAGCGTATTTGATGACATCAAAACATTGGTGGCCAATGCATTAAAAGCATTAGATGGGGTAGATAAGGTGACAGTTAATATTGGCAGCCGCATTGTTTCGCATAAAGTACAACAAGGCGTTAATTTATTGCCGAATGTAAAAAACGTGATTGCTGTTGCTTCAGGTAAAGGCGGTGTCGGCAAGTCAACAACATCCGTCAACCTAGCACTTGCACTGGCAGCAGAAGGCGCAACAGTTGGTTTGTTAGATGCTGATATTTACGGGCCCAGTCAACCGCAAATGTTAGGATTGAGCGGTCGCCCAGACAGTGCCGATGGCAAAAGCATAGAACCGATGGAAGCCTATGGTATTCAAGCCATGAGTATTGGCTTTTTAGTCGATACGGATACGCCGATGGTATGGCGTGGGCCAATGGTGACTGGTGCTTTAGAACAATTACTTCGCGACACTAAATGGCGTGATTTAGATTACTTAGTCATTGATTTACCACCCGGCACTGGTGATATTCAACTCACACTTGCGCAAAAAATACCTGTAACGGGCGCGATTATTGTAACCACACCACAAGATATTGCATTGCTCGACGCGCGCAAAGGCTTAAAAATGTTTGAGAAGGTTGGTATTCCTATTTTAGGTATTGTCGAAAATATGAGCACACACATTTGTAGCAACTGTGGACACGAAGAACATATCTTTGGTGCAGGCGGTGGTGCGTCTATGTGCAAAGACTATCATGTCGATTTGCTCGGCAGCTTGCCGCTTGATATTAAAATCCGTGAACAAGCTGACAATGGCAAACCAACGGTTGTTGCAGAACCAGATAGCGCGATTGCGACCACCTACAAATCAATTGCACGCCAATCAGCCATTAAAATTGCCAATGCAGGCTTAGACCATAGCAGTAAGTTTCCAAATATTGTCATTCAGAATACCTGAGAAACAATCTAAAATAAGCAACCATCATCAATAAAAAAGCGCCGAGTAGGCGCTTTTTTATTATCAACCAACTTGTTTTAATTCAATGTAACCCCGAAACAATATACATCTGCACCATTTTCCCCTGTAATTAAGGTAGCTGGAATGGCGACACCATTGCGCCAATGATCGACGGCTTCTTGTTTACCAGCACCTGTTACTAAAAACATCACTTCATGTGTTTGGTTTAAACGATTTTGGCTAATAGTAATGCGATCTGCTGGTGGTTTAGGCGCATCAAATACAGGTACGGCATCGGCGCTATTATCAACTGCTTGGTTAGGGAATAAACTGGCCGTATGTCCGTCTTCACCCAAGCCTAAAATCACCAAATCAAAGGTACGCACATCTTTTAATGTTGCTGCATAGGCTTTTGCACCTGCCACATTGCCAAGTTCTGCCGGAATGTCATGAATCTGCTGCTCAGGAATCGCGACTTTACTTAACCAGGCATCACGCGCCATTTTGCTATTACGCTCGATATGGTCAGCGGGCAAACAACGATCGTCATTATGATAAACATGCCAATTTTTCCAATCCGCTTGTTGCTCACTTAATAATTGATAAACTGCTTTAGGTGTACTGCCACCGGCTAGCACAATATAAAAGCTGCCATATTGTTTGATGGCTACGTCTGCCGCTTGTAAAATTCTAGTGGTAGCCGCTTGATTAATTGCATCTTGTGAATCAAAAGCATGCCAACGGGTAGCTGATTGGAGCGTCATATTACAAAAAACCTTACATTTTATTATCGGAGATGATTAAGTCATGCGATTGCATTTGCTATAATTATACTTGTTCTTACACAATTATCGGCTGAAAAATGACTAAAAAAATTGATCCTTGCACGCTTGTGCTCTTTGGTGCTAGCGGAAACTTGTCTCGCGTCAAACTCATGCCAGGCTTATATCGCCTAGATTCACTTGGCAGATTACCTGATGATATGAAGATTTTATCGGTTGGCAGGTCGCCAGTGTCACATGCCGATTGGCAAGCAGAAGTGCGTAAAATGTTAGAAGCAAAATTTTATAATGGCCTTGATGAAGCTGTGTTCAAACGTTTTATTGCGCGTAACTATTATCAAGAGAATGGTTCTGATGATCCTGATGCGATGAAAAAATTAGCAACGCGTTTAAATGATGCAAGTATTTTTCCACAAAACTTTGCTTTTTTCCTCTCTATTCGCCCTGTTGATTTTGCACCAGTAGTTGAACAGTTAGCATCGGTTGGCTTAACTGATGACAGCAAATACTGGCGACGCGTGCTAATAGAGAAGCCATTTGGCACCAACTTAGAAAAAGCACAAGCGTTGCAAGCCTCCATTACGCAACACTTGAAAGAAGAGCAAATCTACCGTATTGATCATTATTTGGGTAAAGCGGCTTTACAAAACATTATGCTGACTCGCTTTGCCAATCATATGCTTGAACCGCTTTGGAATAACGCGCATATTGACCACGTGCAAATCACCAACAACGAAACACTTGGTGTTGGCGACCGGACAGAATTTTACGATAGCACTGGTGCCTTGCGTGATATGGCACAAAGCCATTTATTACAAACGTTGGCATTAGTCGCCATGGAAAAACCTGCTGATTTTAATCCTGACAGCATACGTGCAGAAAAGATTAAACTATTACAGTCTATTCGCCCGATTGATACTGCTCATCTCGATAAGCAAGCTTTCCGCGCGCAATATAAAGAAGGTCATGTACCAGCACGTGACGGCCACTCAGAGCATGTAAAAGGTTATCTTGATGAGCTAGGCAAAGCAAGTTCCGTTGAAACTTACGCTGCTATTAAATTATTTATCGATAATCCACGTTGGAAAGGCGTGCCATTTTACGTGCGTACCGCAAAACGTATGCATGAAGGCAGCACCGCTATTTCTATTCGCTTTAAAAAAGCACCGATGGAACTCAAAGAAGGTCAACAACAAAACTGGCTCATTCTCAGTATTCAACCAAAAGAAAGTATTAAGCTTGAAATTCAAACCAAAGTACCTGGATTAGACATTGCAACACGCGCAATCAGCATGGATGGTCAACTTCGCCAAGCGTCTGATGATAGTGTTGATTCATATGAAACTTTGTTACTTAATTTGATGGAAGGCGATGCTTCCTTATTCTTACATATTGATGAGGTGCAAGCACAATGGAAACTGATTGATCCCATTGTTAAAACTTGGGCCGCTGATAAAACCCCAGTCCATCAATACCCTGCTGGTAGCCGCGACCCTAAAGAGTCAAGTGTCATTTTTGAATCAGAAGATCAGTTCTGGCGCTATAGCATTGAATTAGGTGGCGATCAGCACTAAATGACTCAAGAAATTACGAGCGATAAGTATTAAAAAGTTATCAAGCAATTACTTTTTATTGTTATGATTGTCACTCATGAAAAGCGGAGTTAAACTCCGCTTTTTATCTAATGCGCGTTATCAAATAACGCAAAAGCTTCATTTACAAACTAAACACATTAATTAGGCAAAACAATGAGCATTAAATCAGACAAGTGGATACGTAAAATGGCGGAGCAACACGGCATGATAGAGCCGTTTGAACCGAATCAAGTAAAACTTAGCCCAACAGGCGAGCGCATGGTGTCATACGGCACATCAAGTTATGGCTATGACATTCGCTGCTCTAGAGAATTTAAGCTGTTCACCAACATCAATAGTACCATTGTGGATCCAAAAAACTTTGATCCTAATTCGTTTGTTGAGGTGGAAGAAGATTTTTGTATTATCCCACCTAATTCATTTGCACTCGCTCGTACGGTGGAGTACTTCCGCATTCCGCGCAATGTATTAACAGTTTGCTTAGGCAAATCAACTTATGCGCGTTGCGGCATTATTGTCAATGTCACGCCATTTGAACCAGAGTGGGAAGGCTACGTCACCCTAGAGTTTAGCAATACCACACCGTTGCCTGCTAAAATTTATGCAAATGAAGGTTGTGCGCAAGTATTATTTTTTGAAGCAGATGCCGATGACGTTTGCGAAACAAGTTATAAAGACCGCGGCGGGAAATACCAAGGGCAAGTTGGCGTTACATTACCAAAAACTTAGCAATTAAAATTAGGCTGGACACATGAAATTTAGATTCCCAATTGTCATTATTGATGAAGATTTCCGAACCGATAACTCTTCCGGTTTGGGTATTCGCGTATTAGCAAAAGCCATTGAAGATGAAGGCACTGAAGTATTAGGCGTTACCAGCTACGGAGATTTAGCCTCTTTTGCCCAGCAGCAAAGTCGCGCATCTGCCTTTATTTTGTCGATTGACGATGAGGAAATTGTAGAAGAGAAACCTGAAGCAATTGAAACCTTACGTTCATTTGTGAAAGAAATTCGCTACCGCAATGATGATATTCCTATCTTTTTACATGGTGAAACGCGAACTAGCCGCCATATTCCCAATGATGTACTGCGTGAGTTACATGGCTTTGTGCATATGTACGAAGATACGCCAGAATTTATTGCCCGCTTGATTATTCGTGAAGCTAAAACCTATCTTGAGGGTTTGCCACCACCATTTTTCAAAGCACTCACACATTATGCTGCTGATGGCTCTTATTCATGGCATTGTCCTGGCCACTCTGGCGGCGTTGCATTTTTAAAATCACCAGTCGGTCAAATGTTCCACCAGTTCTTTGGTGAGAACATGCTACGTGCCGATGTGTGCAATGCGGTTGATGAGCTCGGTCAACTGTTAGACCATACAGGCCCAATTGCTGCATCGGAGCAAAACGCCGCGCGTATTTACCATTGCGACCATCTTTACTTTGTGACTAACGGCACCTCAACTTCCAACAAAATTGTTTGGAACTCAACCGTAGCGCCTGGTGACATTGTGGTGGTTGACCGCAATTGCCACAAATCCATCTTGCATGCCATTATTATGACAGGGGCAATTCCCGTCTTTTTGATGCCTACACGTAACCACTTTGGCATTATTGGACCGATACCAAAAAGTGAATTTACTTGGGAAAATATTCAAAAGAAAATCGAACAAAATCCATTCATAACAGATAAAAAAGCAAAACCACGTGTATTAACCATCACCCAATCAACCTATGACGGCGTGCTATACAATGTCGAAGAAATTAAAGAGATGCTTGATGGCAAAATCGATACATTGCACTTTGATGAAGCTTGGCTACCACATGCCACCTTCCATGATTTTTATGGTGATTATCATGCTATTGGTGAAGAAAGACCGCGTTGTAAAGAGTCCATGGTATTTTCAACGCAATCCACACACAAACTCCTCGCTGGCTTAAGTCAAGCCTCACAGATTCTAGTTGAAGATGCGATTAATAATAAGCTTGATCGTGATGTATTTAATGAAGCCTACTTAATGCATACCTCAACCAGCCCGCAATATTCAATTGTAGCAAGTTGCGATGTAGCTGCCGCCATGATGGAAGCACCAGGTGGAAAAGTATTGGTTGAAGAATCTATTATGGAAGCACTCGATTTCCGCCGCGCAATGCGCAAAGTAGATGAAGAATGGGGTGCCGATTGGTGGTTTAAAGTATGGGGACCAGACGATTTATCAGAAGAAGGCATTGAAGAGCGTGACGCATGGATGTTAAAAGCCAATGAAGATTGGCACGATTTCGGCGATTTAGCTGAAGGCTTTAACATGCTTGACCCAATTAAAGCGACTATTATTACACCAGGCTTGGATATACAGGGCACATTCTCTGATAAATTTGGCATCCCGGCTGCCATCGTGACTAAATACTTGGCCGAGCATGGTGTGATTGTAGAAAAAACCGGTTTATATTCGTTCTTTATCATGTTTACTATTGGTATTACAAAAGGTCGATGGAATACCATGGTTGCCGCGCTACAGCAATTTAAAGATGACTACGACAAAAATCAGCCCATTTGGAAAGTATTGCCTGAGTTTGCCCAAAAACAGCCACTATACGAACGCTTAGGCTTGCGTGATTTATGTACACAAATCCACGATGTGTATAAAGCCAATGACATTGCTCGACTGACCACTGATATGTATTTGTCAGATATGGTGCCTGCGATGAAACCAACGGATGCTTTTGCTAAAATGGCCCATCGTGATATTGATCGTGTCGCTATCGATAACTTAGAAGGCCGCACAACGGCTGTCTTATTAACACCTTATCCCCCAGGCATTCCATTGCTAATTCCGGGCGAGCAATTTAATAAGGTGATTATTGATTATCTTAAATTCGCACGGGTTTTTAATGAGCGTTTCCCGGGCTTTGAAACAGACGTACATGGTTTAGTAAAAGAAATCATCAACGGCAAAGCCATTTATTATGTCGATTGTGTGCGTGTTTAAACACTGATTATGCTGACTTATCAAGGCTATTGCGTTGATAAGTCACATAACTATAGGCCAAACCATTTTCTGCTTGGTGAGATTCACGGCTGACTTCTTCCCACAGTGCTAGATCAACATCCGCTAGAAAAGCATCTCCAGCAAAATCTGCATGTACCTCCGTTATATAAAGCTTATCTGCAAGCATAAAACCCTGTTGATATAGCTCAGCCCCTCCAATAAGAAACACCTCATCATCGTCAGCGCAGGCAGCTATCGCTTGCGCAATGCTATGCACAATAACAGCGCCCTCAACCTGATAGTCTTTGTTTCGTGTCACAATCACCGATGTTCTACCTGGCAACAAACGCCCTAATGACTCATAGGTTTTGCGTCCCATCACGATATGATGTCCCATCGTTAACGCTTTAAATCGTTTTAAATCTTCAGGCAAATGCCAAGGTAATGTATTGTTAATACCAATCACATTATGATTGGCAACAGCCACGATAATAGAAAGTTGTGTCATATTTTATACACTAAATGGATAGCTAATCGCTTCATGACATTGATAGCCTTGCACTTCAAAATCATCAACCGTTACCCATGTTTCTAAATCCTGCAGCGTTTTAATGTCAGGGTTGATGATGAGTTGTGGCGAAGGGAAAGGTTCGCGTTTTAGCTCAACATTTTGCATTAAGTCTAGCTGATCCTCATAAATATGGGCATTGACTATTTTGTGATAGGCTTTACCCGCTTTGTGTCCTGTTATCTGAGCCATAATTGCCAGCAGAAAATAGACTTGTACCATATTAAAATTTAAGCCCAACGGTACATCACAGCTTCGCTGTGTGCTGTTGAGATAGAGCGTGTCATCTAATAATGAAAAGTGATGGCTGTACATACAAGGACGCAAACAGCCCATATGAAAAACACCCGGGTGATAGAAGGTGAAAATTTCACCACGATTATCGATACCCGCGCGCAAATTGTTATAAATATTGTTCAGGACATCAATTGAACCGCCGTCTGGTTTAGGGAAATTACGCCCTACTTTGCCATAAATAAAACCGCAGTCATCTTTACCTTTACGATATGGATTTGCCAACCAATCTTGGTTGTCGTTGGCATTGGCATCCCACGTTTTTGTACCAATTTTTCTAAAGTCCGCGGCATTGTCATAGCCACGAATATACCCAATCATTTCTGCAATTGCCGATTTATAATAACTTTTTCTGGTTGTGACTAGTGGAAGTTGGCCTTGATCAACATCATAGGTTAAATCTGCGTTAATCACGGTTAAGCAGCGCTTACCTGTTCTTTTATTATCGACCCACTTACCTTCATCGATGATTCTTTGGCAAAGTGCTAAGTACTGTTTCATGCTACTTTTTCTTGGATAAACGCTTTAATCGCATCTACGCTCACATCCATCACTGTAAATTTCTGCGGCAAGTCTTCTATTCCTTTTAGGATTGCCGGTCTTGGCGGCACTTCGCCCAAGGCCTCAACCAAAGCATCTTCAAACTTAGCTGGCAGTGCAGTTTCAAGCACAACCATTGGCTTGCCTTGTTGTTTATATGCTAAGGCAACCTTTAACCCATCTGCTGTGTGCGTATCAATCACCACACCATATTTGGCATAAGTTGCACGGATGACTTTCATTCTAGCCTCATGGTTGCTACTACCTGATACAAAACCAAAGGTACTGACTTTTTTTAATAGGTGTTGAATATTAAAAGCGCCGCCTTGATCAATACCCGCCCACAAATCACGTACTTTGTCACCGTTTTGGTCTAATAAATCATAGATAAAACGCTCAAAATTAGAGGCTTTGCTAATGTCCATCGAGGGGCTAGAAGTATGATAAGTATTGGCTGAACCACGTGGGCGATAAACCCCAGTTCTAAAAAACTCGTCTAGCACATCATTTTCATTGGTCGCCACGACCAGCCTATCAATTGGCAACCCCATCATACGTGCAATATGACCGGCACAAACATTGCCAAAGTTACCTGATGGCACAGAAAAATCGACTTTTTGGTCGTTGCTTTCAGTCACAGCAAAATAGCCTTTAAAGTAATAGATCACTTGTGCGACTATTCTGCCCCAGTTAATAGAATTCACTGCGCCGATTTTATATTTTGCTTTAAATGCTGCGTCATTCGATACCGCTTTAACCATATCTTGGCAATCATCAAATACACCATTAACCGCAATATTAAAGATATTATCGTCTTGTAAGCTAAACATCTGCGCTGTTTGAAAGCGACTCATTTTTTTATGCGGCGACAGCATAAACACACGAACACCTTTTTTACCCCGCATTGCATACTCAGCTGCTGAACCAGTATCACCTGAGGTTGCCCCTAGAATATTGGTCGTTTCGCCTGTTTTAGTAAGCACGTATTCAAATAAATTGCCAAGCAATTGCATTGCCATATCTTTAAAAGCCAGGGTTGGGCCGTTTGAAAGTGATAATAAATATAAATCATTTTCTAATTTGAGCGTTGGTGTAATGTCTTCTGCTTGCTGGCCTTTACGGGTAAACCCATACACTTCTGCAGTGTAGGTTTTGTTGATTATGGCACGCAAATCATCAGCTGGAATATCATCATTGGCAATTAATCTAGACAAAATAGCAAACGCTAAATCACGATAATTCATGTCGCGCATCGCCGTTAAATCAGCATCGTCAAATTGTGGATATTGATCTGGCATATACAAACCGCCATCTGGCGCTAATCCGCCAAGCAAAACTTGGCTAAAACTTAATGCAGGAGAATGCCCGCGTGTACTTAAATATTTCATGCTTAACCCAATGTCTCCATCCGCAATTTAATTACACGGCCAGTGACCGTTGCCAGCGCTTCAATGTCAGCAATGGCTGTGTTCATGTTTTTCTCAATTGTCCTATGTGTTAAGAAAACCATATCCGTTTTTGTTTTCTCTGCAGGCTGTTCTTTTTGTATCATTGCATCAATAGAGATACCCTGATCCGCTAAAATTTTTGTTACCGCCGCAATCACGCCTGGCTTATCCGTTGCGTGCATGCGCAAATAATAAGCACTATTAATCTCTTCAATGGGTAGCACTGCTAAATCTTGTACTTGATCTGCTTGATAACCTAATGCGGGCACACGTTGAGTAGATGTTGTATCTTTCAACCTTGCCACATCAATCAAATCAGCAATAACAGCACTCGCTGTTGGCTCTGCGCCAGCACCAGCACCATAATATAAAGTTGGCCCTACTGCATCGCCCTGCACCACAACCGCATTCATTGCGCCATCTACATTTGCTACCAACCGCTTTTCAGGGATTAACGTTGGATGCACGCGCAACTCGACCCCTTTATCTGTTCGCTTGGCAATGCCGAGTAACTTGACGATATAACCAAGCTCTTTTGCATATTGGATATCCGCTTGCGCTAATTGTGTAATGCCTTCTGTATAGACTTCATTAAATTTTAGCGGCATACCAAAAGCAATGGCAGCCATAATGACTAACTTATGCGCAGCATCTATTCCCTCAACATCGAAGGTAGGATCGGCTTCGGCATAACCTAAGCGTTGCGCCTCACCGATAACCTCTTGATAAGCTAATCCTTTCTCGCGCATTTCCGTCAAAATAAAATTAGTGGTGCCGTTAATAATGCCAGCCACCCACTGAATGCGATTTGCACCCAATCCTTCGCGTAGCGCCTTGATAATAGGAATGCCACCTGCAACCGCAGCTTCATAAGCAACCATGACACCCATTTTTTGTGCTGCCAAGAAAATTTCATTGCCATGCAGCGCAATTAAGGCTTTATTGGCAGTCACGACGTGTTTCTTGTTGGCAATGGCTTGTAAGACTAACTCCTTAGCAATCGTGTAACCACCAATCAACTCAACAACCACATCAACCTCTGGATTTGCTACCAATGCAAAAGCGTCATCAGTCATACCAACTTGGCCTTGGGTCAGCTCATTAATGCGTTCAATATTTCTATCGGCAACATGGGTTACTTTAAGATGAATGCCTGTACGGCGCGCTATTTCTTCCGCATTACGTGCTAACACTTCATAGGTGCCGCCACCAACTGTTCCTAAGCCCAAAATGCCTACATTTAATTGCTTCAAACTTTTGCTCCATATTTCATTCTGTAATTTTTTAAGAATCTGGCAATACGATTAATTGCTACTGTTAAATCATCCACATTAGGCAAAAAAACCACACGGAAGTGATCGGCTGTTTTCCAATTAAAGCCTGAACCTTGTACTAATAATACTTTTTCTTCTTCTAGTAAATCTAATACAAACTTTTGGTCATCTTCAATTGGATAGATAGCAGGGTCGAGTTTTGGAAATAAATACATAGCTGCTTTGGGCTTAAAACATGTCACACCTGGAATCGCCACCAGCATGTCATAAGCCAAATCACGCTGCTTACATAAGCGTCCAGTTGGGGCAACTAAATCATCAATGCTTTGATAGCCGCCCAACGCAGTTTGAATAGCAAGTTGTCCAGGTACATTGCTACACAAGCGCATAGAAGCTAACATATTTAATCCTTCTATATATTCTTCTGCGTTTGATTTATCGCCTGAAACAATCATCCAACCTGCACGGTAACCGCAAGCACGGTAGTTTTTGGATAAGCCATTGAAAGTAACAAACAAAACATCATCGGCTAAGGAGGCCATCGAGATATGTTCATTGCCATCGTAAAGCACCTTGTCATAAATTTCATCGGCAAAAATCACCAATCCATGATGGCGTGCAATTTCAATAATGGCAATTAATGTTTCTTTAGGGTAGAGCGCACCTGTTGGGTTATTAGGGTTAATAACCACAATTGCACGTGTATTGGCATTAATTTTTGATTCAATATCTAGCAAATTAGGTAACCAATCATTATCTTCCTCACATCGATAATGCCTTGCTGTACCCCCTGCCAACGTCGCCGCCGCTGTCCACAAAGGATAATCGGGCGCTGGCACCAATACTTGGTCGCCATTGTTTAATAAGGCTTGCATTGCCATTACAATAAGCTCAGAAACTCCATTACCAATAATAATGTCATCCACGGTCACTCCAGCAATATGCTTGCTTTGTGTGTAATGCATAATGGCTTTTCTAGGCTCAAATAAGCCTTTGCTATCTGTATATACACCAGATTTCACAATATTACGAATCACATCCTGTTGAATCTCATCTGGCACTTCCAGTCCAAATACACCCGGATTACCAATATTCAATTTAATAATGCGCTGTCCTTCATCTTCCATTTCGCGCGCACGCTCTAACACGGGACCGCGAATGTCATAACAAACATTATCGAGTTTATTGGATTTTTTAAGCTTCTGTTTAGGACTTATATTCATATTTATATTTGCATAGTAAGAATGCTAATAATGACTAAGATAGTCACGTTTATTGACAAAGATGTTATCTTACCTTGTGAGCACCTATGCAGGCAATTAAACTAAGATGCTAATTAAGGATTTATAATGAGATTACAGACACTCTTTTATCGAACAGATTCATATCACATCCAATTAAATACAAACCTCATTAAAATTGGTTAAAATATCAAGTTATGAAATTGCATTTAACACAGCCAGAAGACACGAATCTCATTACCGCTTATGACGATGACTTTATTGAGGTCAATAAAAAGCGTTACACCAATCATTTAATTGTCATGCCAGAAGAGATAGTCCAAGACTGGCCAGTAGTGGGGCTTGCTCATCTTACTGCCTTGCACTTTACCAATATGCTTGAACTGAAACCAGAAGTTGTTTTATTAGGAACGGGAAAAACCCACCAGTTTATCCATCCAAAATTAACAGTTGCTTTGATAGAAAAAAGCGTATCTGTAGAATGTATGACCACACATGCTGCTTGCAGAACCTACAATATATTAATGAGCGAGGGCAGGCATGTAGCCGCTGCGCTTCTTTTACCCAGGATGATGGTTTAGGCAGATAAAATCAGCCTTTATAACACCATGATAATCCCATGAAAAAATGAGTATCGCGACAATTTGATTTGAAAACCGATGACGGTCATTCATCATTGTTGCGCAACCGCTCATAATCAAGATAAAAACCAATGCGCATTTTCATCGCATATGCTTTATTAAGCATATGCGATACTCAGACTTATAGATTTTTGGTGGACAAGGTTAAGGTTGCGTTGGTGCCACCAAATCCAAAACTATTAGAAAGTGCTGTTTCTATTTTTACATGATCAATTCGTTTGCGCACGATATGCAAACCTTCAGCAGCTGGATCTAAAGTTTCAATATTGGCAGAAGCTGCAATAAAATTATTTTCCATCATAATCAAAGTGTAAATAGCCTCATTAACACCCGCAGCACCAAGCGCATGGCCAGATAGCGACTTGGTTGAGGCGATTGCTACCGAGGTGGTGCCAAATACTTCACGAATAGCCTCTAGCTCTTTGGTATCGCCAACCGGGGTTGATGTGCCGTGCGTGTTGATATAGTCGACTTTTTCAATTGGCAACCCATCATGACCTTGCAACGCTAACTTCATACAGCGAACCGCGCCTTCACCACTGGGCGCAACCATATCATAACCATCTGATGTTGCCCCATAGCCTACGACTTCTGCATAGATTTTGGCACCACGTGCCTTGGCATGCTCATACTCCTCCAAGACCACGATGCCACCACCGCCAGAAATCACAAAACCATCACGATCTGCATCATATGTTCGTGATGCTTTGTCTGGTGTGTCATTATATTTGCTCGACAATGCTCCCATCGCATCAAACAAAAAGCTCATGGTCCAATGCTCTTCTTCACCACCACCGGCAAATACAATATCTTGTTTGCCTAATTGAATTTGCTCAACACCAGCACCAATACAATGCGCACTCGTGGAACATGCAGAACTAATACCGTAGTTAATCCCTTTAATTTTGGCGCCTGTTGCTAAGCAAGCAGCAATACCACTACTCATTGTTTTTGTGACCATATAAGGTCCTACACGACGGATACCTTTTTCGGCCAGAGTGGTTGTACTGTCTAGCATGCTTTCTGTCGACGTGCCGCCTGCACCAACAATTAATCCAGTACGAATATTAGATACCAACGATTCTGGCAAAGATGCATCCGCAATTGCTTCTTGCATCGCAATCCAGGTATATGCGTGCCCTTTTGCCATAAACCGCAATAATTTGCGATCAATATGTGCATCAATATCTAGATTCTTAACAGACCCAGCCACGTGCGAACGTAAACCACGCTCCGCATACTCAGGTTGGTAAGTAATGCCCGACCGACCTTCATAGAGGCTATTTTTTACTTCCTCTTTATTATTGCCGAGGCTAGAAACAATGCCTAATCCCGTAATCACAACACGTTTCATTACGTGCTTCTCCCTGCTAACTAAAAACGCATTAAAAATTATCTGTTCGTGTGAATAAACCCACACGCAAATCAGTTGCCACGTATATGTCTCTACCATCAACACTCATCGTAGCATCGGCAATTCCCATGACTAATTTACGCATAATGACGCGTTTCAAATCAATCGTATAGGTTGCCATTTTGGCACTAGGTAATACTTGTCCGGAGAATTTTACATCACCCGCCCCTAATGCACGACCTCTACCAGGACCACCTTTCCATCCTAAGTAGAAGCCAACTAATTGCCACATAGCATCCAAACCTAAACAGCCAGGCATAACAGGATCGCCTGTAAAATGACAATCAAAAAACCATAGATCTGGCTTGATATCTAATTCTGCAATAATTTGCCCATTACCGTATTTTCCACCCTCGTCGGTAATGCTGACTATACGATCAAACATTAACATTGGCGGCAATGGCAGTTGCGCATTACCTTCACCAAACATTTCTCCACGCCCACATGCCAGTAAATCTTCTTTAGTATAACTATTTTGTTTTGCCATTATGTTTATTCTTTATCAATTAAAATATGATTAATGCTATTTTCGCTGGAAAATGACTTTCATGAAACCCCTAACTGTTATTTATATTAACAGTAGGCCAATAATCATCAGCAATTTTAACTATACAAACCTGTATACACTATCCAAGAAATCGTTTACCATTGTTACATTATGTTACAAATAGTTTTCATTTTTACCAATCTTAAATATTAGGAAAACACGATGAGCGATCGTCAACTAACCGACTGGCGCCAACATGCTTTGGCATTAGAATCTGAAGTCAATAAGGTCGTCGTAGGTCAAAGCAACCCTATTCGATTAATTACCACTTCCATTTTTGCACGCGGGCATGTATTGCTTGAGGGTGATGTTGGTGTGGGCAAAACAACCTTATTACGTGCAATTGCGCGTGGCGTAGGAGGTGCGTATCAACGGATTGAAGGCACGATTGACTTAATGCCAAACGATTTGGTGTATCACACTTATTTGGGTGAAGATGGTAAACCGCATGTGAGTCCTGGACCAATTCTAGAGGCTGGTGAAGACTTATCTATTTTCTTCTTTAATGAAATCAACCGTGCTCGTCCACAAGTCCACTCATTGTTATTGCGTGTGATGGCAGAGCGGACCCTCACTGCTTTTAATAAAGAGCATCATTTTCCACACATGCTAGTATTTGCAGACCGCAATCAAGTGGAAAAAGAAGAAACCTTTGATATTCCTTCAGCAGCGCGCGATCGCTTTATGATGGAAATTCCAATTGTGGTGCCTAAAGACCACGACATTATGGAATCTTTGGTATTTGATACGCGTTTTCATAATGTTGATAAATTGGTAGCTGGCGTACCAGAGAATATTCTGCAATATAAAGAGCTCAATGCTTTTGCAGCACAATTACAAGACAGCGTTAGTGCCAGCCCAGCTTTACGTCAATATGCCCTAGCGTTATGGCAGGCAACAAAAGCACCATTAGATTATGGTGTCAAAGTCTCTGGCGTTGATATGAACCGCCTTGTGCTTTCTGGCGCTAGCCCTCGCGGTATGGGCATGTTGCTAAGAGCAGCCCGCGTGAATGCTTGGCTTAATAATAGAGATGCCGTGTTACCAGATGATATTCATGCGGTATTCCACGAAACCATTGCTCACCGCGTGGTTTTCAGCCCAGTCTACGAGATGCGGCGCACAGAAATTGCACGTGAAATGCTAGATGGCATTATTAATGTGGTTGCCGCACCATAAAAGGCGATGGATTAACAATGCGGCCAGATCATATCAAAGAGTTTAGTTATCACATTAACTGGCGTTCTAATTCACGTCGGCCAGGTAGCCACCGTAGCAACCAGCGCGGTATGGGGATGGAGTTTCGTGGTCATGCCACCCTACTTTCTTACCCTGATCCTAGACGAATTGATTTACGGCAAACTATTCGCGACCCGATGGAGCAAATTTATGTGCGCATTTTTAATCAAAAAAGTGCGGCACCCGTATTTGTACTATGTGACCTCTCTGGCTCTATGCAATATGGCAGCCAGCAACGCAAAATTGCGATTGCTGCTGATATTACCCAATCGGTAGCGCAATCCGTCACCCATAATGGCGATCCATTTGGATTTATTGGGTTTGATGATGAAATTCGTGAAGATTGGATTAGCACCCTTTCTGCAAGACCGCATATTGCTATTGAGATGGCTGAACGATTGCGAGCGTATGAACCTGGTGAAGTTGGTAGCACCGCACTCATTGACACTGTCCGTATGTTGCCACGTGAGCGTTCTTTAATTTTTTTAGTGTCAGATTTTCATATGCCTATGGCCGACTTAGAAGCCTCACTGGTATTAATGTTGCGCCATCATATTATTCCTGTAGTGTTATGGGATACAGCAGAATATGCCGACTTACCTGAGTTTGGTATTGCCAATGTAACCGACCCTGAAACGGGTACAAAACGCACTTTATTTTTGCGTAAAGAATACAGAAATCGAATTTTAGAAAACTTTACAAAACGACGTAAAGCCATCGAAGATTTATTTTTGCGTTTTGATATGCAACCCTTTTTTGTAACCAACCAATTTGATGCCGACTTATTAGGCGACTACTTCCATCAATATGTCGCTGCTTAAATCATGATGAGTAAAACCATGCAACCACGTTATAAAATTCTAATCACGCTCATTCAACTAGTAAGTATCTGCGCTTTATGTATTTCACAGCAACTATATGCAGAAGTTAAATTGCCTAGCGTAGACGATAAATATGTTGAATTAAAGATTGAAGACCCTACGCGCGATGCTGGTTATGTAGTCGGTGACATCCTGAAAAGAACAATTACTATTACCATCAAAAAACCATATCAACTCATTGACGAGTCCCTACCTATTGTTGGTTATGAGCATCGTTATAAAGGCCAGGTATCTGGTATTGAGTTGTCAGCAATAAACAAAAAAACAACACAAAATGCAGATAGTGAAACGCATGTGCTTGACTTAAGCTATCAAGTCTTTAAAACAGATCGCGTTGCAAAACCCGCGGCATTGCGTGCGGAAATACTAAGACTGCGTAACACCGAAAATATCAAAGAGACGGTAGAGTACCGAATTCCTTCGTTTAATTTTAGAGTTTCCCCGCTATCTGTCATTGGTCAAATCAAGTTGGACCAAGAAATGTATCCACTAATACCGCCATTGACTTTGGACAGCGCCGATGTCATTTTGCGCATAAAGATATTAGTTAGCCTATTGGCATTGTCATTAATCAGTCTGCTTTATATTCTTGGCACCTATGCTTGGTTGCCAAGAATGGGAGCACCATTTGCCAGAGCCTATCGGGATATCAAAAAAATGGACAACACACCGGAAGGCATTAAACAAGCTGTATCTCGTTTACATGAATCCCTTAACAAAACCGCGGGCGCCAGTCTGTTTAGCAATCATATTAATGAATTTATTACAAAGAAACCGGCATTTGCACCTGCTAAACAACAAATCGAACAGTTTTTTGGTTTTTCCCATCAAGTGTTTTTTGAAGATCATTCGCAAACGTTGCATCACGACAATCCAAAAGCTTGGTTACTCAGCTTATGTCTTAATTTGCGCCACTGCGAGCGCGGCCTAGTGCCAGAGATGACAAAAGGGGTTCGCACTTAATGGCTTTTACCAATCCTTTGGCGTTGTGGTTACTGCCATTAGCCTTGTTGCCTATCTTGCTTGAGCGGTCGCATACCAAAACCTATTCATGGGTAGC
The DNA here is from genome assembly GCA_018398995.1 of Methylophilaceae bacterium. Taxonomy (NCBI): domain Bacteria; kingdom Pseudomonadati; phylum Pseudomonadota; class Betaproteobacteria; order Nitrosomonadales; family Methylophilaceae; species Methylophilaceae bacterium. The sequence goes on from CP073759.1 coordinate 269,694, forward strand.
AATGCTGCCGCATGACTCACTCTCTGACTTAATTGGACTATTACTCAAACTATTAGCAACGGTCAGTATTGCCTTTATTATCCTAGGCATTGCCGACCCACATACCCTGGAGCAAAAAGTAGAAAAAATTGGTATTGGGGCGCAAATTGGATTGGTGCTTGATAGAAGCGCCAGCATGGATGATCCTTTTTCTGGTGGTGTTGCAGCCGGCAATGTAGGCGAAACAAAATCGGCTGCAGCCAGTAGATTAATGACTGAGTTTGTGAATGCGCGCGAAAACGACATGATTGGCATTATTACGTTTAGTAATTCAGCGATGTACGTATTACCTCTTTCTGGTAATCGCGATGCCATTTTATCTGCCATTAAAGCCACTTCAGGCAATGCTTTATTCCAAACCAATATTGGTGCAGGCTTAACCAGTGCGGTCAGCTTATTTAATGATGTGCCAGATTCTGGCTCGCGCGCGATTATTTTAATCTCTGATGGCGCAGGTAAAATGGATGGCGTGGTTCAACAAAAATTGAAAGACTGGTTGCAACAATACAATATTACTTTGTACTGGATTGTATTAAGGCAACCAGGGGGTATTAGTATTTTTGATCCGAAATATGAAAATTGGAAAGAGGTAGAGCTCCCACCTGTTCAAATTGAACTGCATAATTTTTTTAAAACACTGAATACCCCTTTTCAAGCCTATGAAGCTGATGATCCTAAATCACTAGAAACGGCTATTTTTGATATTAATAAAAAAGAAAAGAAACCCATTACTTACTTGGAAAAAATACCAGGAAAAAACTTTACCCAAGTTTGCTATCTCATCGCTGCCTTAATGATTGCTTTGTTACTTGGTGTTAAATATTTGGAGAATAAAACATGGCGCTCGGCCTAAAATTGTTAACTGTCAAAAAACTTACTTGGATGTTGGTCATATTGGCATTGCTTTGCGTCATGGGTATCGCACATCAAGTAAATAGACTTAATCAAATTCATGCATTTAATACGGCTGTTACGACAGGAAATGCTCCAGAAACCGATAAAACGAGTTACGAAGCAAAGTATGCACAAGCTTATTGGTTAGCAAAAAAAGACTACTACAAAGAAGCGATAAAACTTTTTACCGGATTAACACAAACAAGTTCAGCCAGTAACCGAGCGGCTGTTTTTCACAATATTGGCAATATGTTTTTTTTAAAAGCGCTCAGAATTGATGCGGGCAATGATCCGCGAGCACGCGACGAAGCCGAGTATTTGCTAACAGAAGCCAAGGTCTCTTATAAAAATGCCGTCAAACTCGATAATAGCAACTGGGGAACACGTCGCAATTTAGATCGTGTATTGTCGTTATTACCAGAAGTGCCGACACCAGGCATCAGCGACTCTGATTCTCCTGGCATCATTATGGGTAACATTCCAGTTGGATTACCTTAAACGTGATAGAGACAAAGTGGATGAAGCGATAGCATGCAAAATTGGATACATTATTTAAAAAAGAATAAAGACGCGGCCTTGTTAAGCAGCGCACTGGTACTATTGATTGTCGCTATGTTCCGTCCCACTTTGCCAGTCAAACACAATATTTATACTTATTTGTTAGTTGCTGATATTTCACAAAGCATGAATACAGCTGATATCAAAAAATTAAATGGCAAAACCATCACACGCATGGAGCATATGCAAACACTGATGCATGAGGTTGTATCTTCTTTACCGTGCGGCACCAAAGTTGGTATATCACTTTTTGCTGGCGTGAGCACTGCTGCGCTGTATCATCCAATTGAAGTGTGCGAAAATTTTCATGCTATTCAAGATACAATTGACCATTTGGATTGGCGTACTGCTTGGTCTGGTAATAGCCGAATCCGTGAAAATCTTTATAGTATATCAAGAACGTTACGCTCTTTTCCCAAAGAGCTTGTTGCACAGGTAGTATTGTTTACTGATGGTGAAGAAGCACCTAAGCTACACGTTTTTAATACTAAAGATCTAAAGGGTCTACAGGACGCTAAAGATTGGCTGATAGTTGGCATTGGCAGTGCAGAAGGGGCAGCGATTCCAAAACTCAGTCAAGATAATCAAGTGATTGGCTATTGGTCAAATGAGAGCTTTGCATTACAACCCGGTATTGCGCAAATCTCTGAGTCTAATATTGGCACTAGAAATGACAGTGTTGCTTCTGGCGAATTTGACCGCTACATCTCTAAGCTAGATGAAGCTTACCTTAAAGAAATTAGCCAAGAAATCGATGCACTATATGTCCGTGGAGACAGTATTCGTAATGTATTAAACGCCATGAGTAAACAAAAGCCTGCACGACGCGATATTGCACCTTTTGATATTAGTTGGTTTTTAGCTGGATTAGCAGGACTACTATTGTTAGGCGCTTACTATAGCAAACACCCACTCAAGCGTATGGCAGAAACAATAGGCTTATATAAAAGATCACTCAAAAAGCGTTCTGAAAAAGAAGCTGAAATTGCACATGATAACTATATTAACTAAGCTTCAGAATGTCTCCACCAGCGCAACCAAACGCGCAAATGACGATGCGAGGCTGTATGATGATCAGCCAACATAATGAGCGGTGGTAAATTGCCAAACCACAATGTTGTTTGATTGGTTTGCCGGCTATTAATAATTAATATTTTAGAATGAACATAACTTGTTGGCGCGATACTCGGGGTAAATTGCTCTCCCCGATGATTCGTCAATCGCAACTGACCAATCGCACTGACTTCAATACGTTGCCAAGACCATGGCAACAGTCCTAAAGCATCGCGCAAGCTATAGTATGTTGTTGAAATCATAATCATGCTTATCAAAAAAAGTTTAGATAACGCGTGTATTGGTAATATGGTAATTATCCAACAACTTGATATTGCAATCAGACCCAGCAGCCCCAATAATAAGAAAGAAGGTTTGATATCAATATCAATGGCTTGAATTAAATGCATTTTCATATAAGGATATAGTGGCATGACAGAAACAAATTGGCAATCCAACTTAATAGCACAAGGTGCGGTGTTTGAAAATGGGATGGTTCAGCATTTTGGAGATGCAGCACAATCCATACAAGCGACTGCCACAACCAACACCTTGTGTGATTTATCACATCTGGGTTTACTGGCGCTCACTGGAGACGATGCCACTACTTTTCTGCAAGGTCAGGTAACCAATGATGTTAAGGCTTTGGATGGCAATAATGCGCACTTTACTGGCTATTGCTCGCCTAAAGGCCGCCTACTTGCGCTGTTCTTCGCTTTTTCACACAGTAACACGTTGTATTTGCAATTTAACCAATCGTTATTAATACCTATTATGAAGCGTTTAAAAATGTATGTTCTGCGTGCAAAAGTCGATATACAAGATGCCAGTAACAGCTTAATTAGATTTGGTATCAATGGTCCAGAGGCTGCCAAGCTGCTAACGCAGGTGCTTTCTACGGCACCAGCAGAAAACTATACTATGGCACCTATTATCATAGCCCAGCAATCAGTTGGTACTATGATCAGGCTCCCCAGTATTGAAACCCATCAGCGATTTGAAATCCTGATTGAGGCAGACCATGCACAAGACGTTTGGGACAAACTCAAAGAAAATTGCCAGCTGATTGGCAAGCCATGCTGGGATTGGCTAGATATTCAAACGGGCTTGCCAGATATTGTTGAACAAACGCAAGAGCAATTTGTGCCACAAATGTTAAATATTGATTGCTTAAATGGTATCAACTTTAAAAAAGGGTGTTACACCGGCCAAGAAATTGTAGCGCGTACCCATTATTTAGGCAAAATTAAACGCCGGACCTATCTTGCTACTATCGCAAGCAGTCAAACACCGCACGCAGGCGAAAAAGTGGTGGATGGAGATGGTAATGAAGTGGGGCAATTCGTCAAAGTTGCGCCAAATTTAGCAGGCGGCTTTGATGCTTTAATAGAAATACGGATTGAAGCTAAGACAACGGGTCATATTCATTGGAACACGCATGCTGTTACATTTGGTCAGTTGCCCTACCGGGTAGACAACGACTAAGTGAAGCTGGCTAATCTGCTTGCTTTTGTTCAACTTGTTGCGTTGTCTGGTCTATTTTGTGATTAAAAACTGAAGCGTCGATTACTTGATAAAACACTTCATCGGGCTTAATCATGCCTAGCTCGTTACGTGCGCGCTCTTCAATTGCGTCGTTTCCCTGCTTTAAGTCTCGGACTTCAGCTTTTAATGCGTCATTGCGGTGCTGACTTACGCTATTTTCTTCTTTCTGCCGCTCAACTTGTTGATTCACTTTCCATACACGCATCCAACTACCTTTGCCGAGCCACAATGGATATTGCAGCAAGACAATAAGCGTAACCAGAATAATCGTCAGTATCCGCAATGGAATGCTTTACACTTATTTAAATAATTGATAAAAGGCTGACAATCCAGCATAGCTTGAGGCATCTCCTAACTCTTCTTCAATGCGTAGCAATTGGTTATATTTTGCTACACGCTCAGAACGACAGAGTGAACCCGTTTTAATTTGCAAAGCATTGGTAGCCACAGATATATCAGCAATGGTTGTATCCTCCGTTTCACCAGAGCGGTGTGAAATCACGGCGGTATAACCAGCCCGTTTTGCCATTTCAATGGTTTCAAATGTTTCTGTCAATGTGCCAATTTGATTGACTTTAATCAATACAGAATTGGCCACCTTTTTCTGAATGCCTTCTTTCAAGATTTTTGGATTGGTCACAAATAAATCGTCACCAACCAATTGCACCTTATCACCCAGACGTTTGGTGAGTAAATCCCAACCATCCCAGTCAAATTCGTCCATACCATCTTCAATGCTAATAATTGGGTATTTATCACATAAGGTTGCTAAATAATCACAAAATTGTGCCGATGTTAGCGACGTGTTTTCAGAAGCTAATACATATTTCCCATCTTTATAAAATTCACTACTTGCACAATCTAGACCCAAATAAACATCTTTACCTGGCTCATAACCCGCTGCAGAAATCGCTTCCATAATTAACTGTAAAGCAGACTCATTGGATGGCAAATCAGGCGCAAAACCACCTTCATCACCCACTGTAGTTGCTAACCCTTTAGCACTTAATGTTTTTTTCAATTGGTGAAAGATTTCAGCGCCACAACGCAATGCTTCACGAAAAGTTGGTAAGCCTGCTGGAATAATCATAAACTCTTGTATATCGACCGAGTTATCCGCATGCTCACCGCCGTTAATAATATTCATCATCGGGGTGGGCAATTGCATGCGTCCAGATCCGCCCAAATAACGGTATAGCGGTAAACCGCTCTCCTCTGCCGCCGCACGTGCACAAGCCATTGAAACAGCTAAAATCGCATTTGCACCCAAACGATCTTTATTATCAGTGCCATCTAAATCAATCAACGTTTTATCAATAAACGCTTGCTCCTCAGCATCTAAACCAATAATCGCTTCGGTAATTTCTGTATTGACATTTTCAACTGCGTTTAAAACACCCTTACCTAAATAGCGTGATTTATCGCCATCCCGTAATTCCACGGCTTCCTTAGTACCCGTCGACGCACCAGAAGGGACTGCAGCACGACCAATCACTCCACTTTCAAGTAATACATCTGCTTCAATCGTTGGGTTTCCACGTGAATCCATAATTTCGCGGGCGATAACATCTACAATTGCGCTCATTGTTTTTTTCCTTTGGTAATATCTAAATCTTAATATATTGAAATTCTAAACTATTGAAGTATCTGTTTATATGAGAACGTCTCTCACTCATCACTTTGCAATGACATCTCTGCAAAACCAGCTTTTTTGACTAGATGATCAATATCGACTAACACGTGCAATAGCGCCTCCATTCTGTCTAATGGCCATGCATTAGGTCCATCAGATAAAGCCATTGCAGGATTAGGATGTGTTTCCATAAAGATACCAGCAATACCACTGGCAACAGCCGCACGCGCTAATACAGGCACATGCTCACGCTGACCGCCACTTTTGTCACCTTGTCCACCAGGCTGCTGCACAGAGTGAGTCGCATCGAATACCACAGGACAATGTGTTTCACGCATGATAGCCAGACCTCGCATATCAGATACCAAGGTGTTATAGCCAAAAGACGCACCACGCTCGCAAACCATAATAGTATCTGCTCCGCCATTGGCTTCTTTGGCTTTATTCACTACTTGCAACATATCGTGTGGTGCTAAAAATTGGCCTTTTTTAATATTGACTGGTTTGCCAGATTGCGCACAAGCGACTATAAAGTCGGTCTGTCGACATAAAAAAGCCGGTGTTTGCAGCACATCAACGACAGCGGCCACATGCGGCACTTGCTCTACCGTATGTACATCAGTTAATACTGGCACACCAATTTGACTTTTGACTTCATCTAAAATTCTTAGGCCTTCATCCATACCAAAGCCACGAAAGGTTTTAGTCGAGCTACGATTGGCTTTATCGTAAGATGATTTATAAATAAACGGCACGCCAATGCGCATTGCCATTTCTTTTAACTGGCCCGCAGTTTCAATGGCAAACTCACGTGACTCAATCACACAGGGTCCTGCAATTAAAAATAAAGGCTGGTGTAATCCAACTTCAAAACCACATAATTTCATTTACTTTGTTCCTTTATAAGCCAATGCAGCTTTTACATAAGCAGTAAACAATGGATGCCCAGTACGAGGGTTAGAGGTAAACTCAGGGTGAAATTGACAAGCGACAAACCACGGGTGAGCCGATTCTGGCAACTCGATCATCTCGCATAATTGCTCTGTAGGCGTACGAGCAGAAATGACTAAACCAGCGTCTTTTAATTGTTCAACATAATGATTGTTCACCTCATAACGATGCCGATGTCGCTCATTGACTTGCTCGCCATAAATACTGGCCGCTTTGGTATTAGGCTCAATTGGGCACGATTGAGCGCCCAAACGCATGGTGCCACCTAAGTCGGAGTTAGCATCGCGTTTTTCAATTTTACCAGAGGCATCTTGCCACTCATCAATCAGTCCAACTAGCTTGTGTGCTGTCTCTGGATTAAATTCAGTACTATTGGCATCTCTTAAACCTGCCACATTGCGCGCATACTCAATAACCGCTAATTGCATACCTAAGCAGATACCAAGATAAGGGATCTTATTTTCACGTGCATATTGAATAGTTTGAATTTTGCCTTCTGTCCCCCGTTTACCAAAACCACCTGGAATTAAGATTGCATCCATATTTTTTAATGCGCCTGTGCCATTTTTTTCAATTTCTTCACTATCGATAAAATGGATTTTTACTTTGGATTCAGTGTGAATACCCGCGTGAATAAGCGCCTCTGTCAGCGATTTGTATGACTCAGTTAAATCAACATATTTCCCAACAAAGGCAACATCCACATGGTGCGAAGGGTTAGCAAGTGCATGGGTGATTTTCTTCCATTCTGTTAGGTCAGCTGCTTTGGCCAAAATACCCAATTTGTGACACACAATCTCATCCATCATTTGGTCATGCAAGAGCAACGGAATTTTATAAATCGTATCGGCATCAACTGCACTAATGACCGCTTCAAATGGCACGTTAGTAAACAGCGCAATCTTACGACGTTCATCTTCAGGAATTTCATGTTCTGCACGACATAATAACAAATCAGGCTGAATACCAATCTCACGCAACTCTTTAACAGAGTGCTGTGTTGGCTTGGTTTTTAACTCACCTGCCGTAGGAATCCAAGGCAATAGTGTCAAATGCACATAGCAGACATTTTTTGCGCCTTCTTCAAAACCCATTTGGCGAATCGCTTCTAAAAATGGCAGTGACTCAATGTCTCCTACAGTGCCGCCGACTTCTACAATGGCAACATCAGCCCCTTGCGCGCCTGCACGGATATGCATTTTCATTTCATCGGTAATATGCGGAATCACTTGTACCGTTTTACCTAGATACTCGCCACGGCGTTCTTTTTTTATCACACTTTCATAAATTTGACCCGTGGTAAAGTTATTGCTTTTACCCATTTTGGCGCTAATAAATCGCTCATAATGGCCTAAATCTAAATCAGTTTCTGTGCCATCATCGGTCACAAACACTTCACCATGCTGAAAAGGCGACATTGTGCCTGGATCTACATTAATATAAGGATCTAACTTGAGCATAGTCACATTGAGGCCACGTGACTCGAGGATAGCACCCAAGCTTGCCGCTGCAATGCCTTTTCCTAAAGAAGAAACAACACCGCCGGTTACGAATACATATTTAGTCATGAAAAGGCTTTATAAGAGTGATTACAGACGGGAGTCTATTTTACGTGAAAGGGCCTATAACCACAATCAAACAGCCCTTCAATTTATACAAAAATAGGATTTATGTATTCCACTTACCATAGCCCTTAAACTGCTGCAATACCGCTTGCATTTCATCTTCACTCAGCAAAGACGGGCTTGGTGTCAATTGCAATAGACGCCAATATTGCTCGCAGAGGTTTTCCACTTCAACCGCCACCGCCAAAGCCTCCTGTAAACTCGCACCTATCGCAATCATCCCGTGATGGGCTAGCAAACAGGCTTTACGCCCTTCTAGCGCATCCATTGCAGCATCTGATAATGCTTGTGTACCAAACAATGCATAGGGTGCACAGCGAATGCTATCGCCGCCTGCCACAGCAATCATATAATGAAATGGTGGAATATTGCTATGTAAGCATGCAATGGTTGTAGCGAACATGCTATGCGTGTGAATCACAGCATTCACTTCTGGACGCTGTTGATAAATATCGCGATGAAAGAACCATTCAGAAGAAGGTTTTTTATTGGTTTCGTAGCGCCCATCTAGCTCCATTTCAACCATACTGTCAGCATTCATTGCTTCAATATCAACGCCACTTGGCGTAATAATAAAGCCGTTTTCATGGCGCACACTACAATTACCGGAGGTGCCTTTATTTAACCCCAATGTCACTAGCCTTTGTGCCGTCTTTCGCAATTGTTCTCTCATGGTCAGTTTATCCTTGCGCCAAATTACCAGGGGTGAAAATTCCTTTTTCAGTAATAATACCAGTGACCAAGCGGGCAGGCGTGACATCAAAGGCAGGGTTAGCAGCTTGACTTACGGCTGGCATCACTCTAACTGTCTGCAAACTACCATCAGCTGCTTGGCCTTGCACATAAGCAACTTCATCTTGATGTCGCTCTTCTATTTCAATCTCTCTACCGTGCGCCAAGTAAGCGTCAATCGTCGGGCTAGGCACTGCCGCATAAAATGGGATACTGTTATCATGCGCTGCAAGCGCTTTTAGGTAAGTGCCGATTTTATTACAAACATCCCCATTAACTGCAACGCGATCTGCTCCAACGATGACCATATCAACTTGTCCTTGTTGCATTAAGTGCCCCCCAGCATTATCGGATATCACGGTGTGCGGCACACCATGTTGCCCAAGCTCCCATGCGGTCAAACTGGCACCTTGATTGCGTGGACGGGTCTCATCCACCCAAACGTGAATAGCCAAGCCAGCATCGTGAGCAGCATAAATTGGCGATAATGCAGTGCCAAAATCGACCGTCGCCAACCAGCCAGCATTACAGTGGGTAAGAATATGAAAAGGTGCTTGCCGATGTCGTTGTTGAATCAATGCCAAGCCATGTTGCCCGATCATTTTATTCTGTTCAACATCTTCATCTGCAATATTCATTGCTAGCGCCCAAGCAACCTCAAGTCGTTTGTCCTGAGGAGTGGCAATCAATTGCGTTACCATGCGATTGACTGCCCAAGCCAAATTAACCGCAGTTGGCCTAGATGCAATTAATTGTTGTGCCATTACCTTAAGATACGCATCAGTCGTTTTAGTGACTAGCGCCAATGCAATTCCGTAGGCAGCAGCAGCTCCAATTAATGGTGCACCGCGCACTTGCATTGTACGGATAGCATCAATCATTTTCTCTACCGAATCAATGAGGACAATTTCAAATTCAAAAGGCAATTTAGTTTGGTCAATAATGCTCACAGCATAACTGTGAGTGTTAGGCCAAATAGTGCGGTAATGTGTGTTGTTTACAAACATATAATCTAGCCTTAAGGCAACCTTAATCAAGATAAAAGGGGTTAAAAAATGTAAATAAATGCCTTGCTATTTATTGATAAGTATTTTTTGCGTTTTTCCATCCACAGAATCTGTGGATAACTTTGTGGATTAAAGTGACATAAAAACGTAACTTACCAATTTAAAAGGGTTTTTTATAAAAGTTCATTTTTTAATCTATTTATTTATTCAATAAAATCAATAACTTATCGTATCTCATTGGTTTTATGCTGTTTTTTTCTCATACTTAATGTAACGCTTCAAGTCGTGTGCATAAGTTGGCTATTTTAGGCAAAACGTCCATAGAATTTTTCCTAGTTATTTCAATGATTTGCGACACTGACAAGCCTCTCAAATCGGCCAACTCTTTCGCTATTGATAACAACTCCTTGGGACTATTATGTTGCTTTTTGTCCAGCCATACGGGCGGCATATCAGGTGAGTCAGTTTCTAATACAATCGTTTCTAATGGTAAATTTTTGGCAATTTCTCGAATGTTTAGTGCACGTGGATACGTCATCGCGCCACCAAACCCAAGCTTAAAGCCTAAATCGATAAATACTTCTGCTTGTTGCATACTGCCGTTAAAAGCATGTGCAATACCGCCCTTCACCTGTATTCTTCTTAAGTGTTTTAATACATCATCAATAGCGCGACGTACATGCAAAATAACCGGCAGATCGTAAGCTTTTGCCAATTTAAGTTGTTCACTAAAGAAATACTCCTGCGTCTCTTTATTGTGTTTGGTGACATAGAAATCTAGCCCTATTTCACCTATGGCCACTAGTTTATTATCGTATTGCAAGGTTTTAGCAATCAAAGCGTTCAGCTTTGCTATATCACTTGGACTAATCGAATCGATATACATAGGATGCATGCCCAATGCATAACAACACGCAGGATATTGCTGAGATAAATCAGCCACCTTAGAAAAGTGTTCAGGCGTCACCGCAGGTATTACAATCATACCTACGCCTGATTGAGTAGCCTCTTGTATGACTTGGTCACGATAATCGTCAAACTCAGCGGCATCTAAATGACAATGTGTATCAATAATAGTTAGTTCGGCCATTTAATCAGCTTTATATTCATCACCAATACTTAATGAGCACAGTTGGCTAACACACGAATATCAGGACCAACTTGGCGCACATCAACAATATTTAAGTCAATCGCCTCTGCCATTGTCTGCAACTTGGGTAATGCAAACAAACTTTTTCCTTCATTACCCATGAGTTTAGGTGCGTAATAAATAACTAACTCATCAATTTGTTTTAACTGCATCAGCGCACCATTTAAACCTTCCCCAGCTTCCACCAATAGCTCATTTATTTCGATGCTTGCTAGATGGCTTAATAGGCTGGTTAAACACACTTTACCCATCTCATTAGGGATGCAAAGCAATTCAACGCCCAGCGCCGTTAATTGACTTGCTTTGCTTTCCACATCAGTCGCAAAGGCAATCAACACATGCTTGTTATTCAAAACCTTTGCTTCAATAGGTATGCGTAATTGACTATCTACAATTACACAGAGTGGTTGGCGACCAATCTCTAAATCGCGTACAGTTAAGCTGGGGTTATCTTGTAAGACAGTACCGATACCTGTCATGATGGCGCATGATCTTGCACGCCAATGCTGTACATCTGTGCGTGATGCTGCACTTGTAATCCATTGACTAACACCATTACTTAAAGCGGTTTTACCATCCAGGCTTGTCGCAATTTTGCTGCGTATGTATGGCATCCGCTGCGTCATACGCTTAATAAACCCCGGATTTAACGCTTGTGCTTGTTGTTGCATTAAGCCAATTAATACCTCAATTCCAGCGGCTTTTAGCAACGCAACACCTTGACCAGACACCAAGGGATTTGGGTCTTGCATGGCGATAACAACCTTCGTTACACCAGCATTAATTAAAGCTTCCGCGCAAGGCGGCGTTCGTCCGTGATGACTACACGGCTCTAAGGTCACATAAGCGGTTGCACCATTTGTAGATACACTGGCCTGCTGAATTGCGTGCACTTCCGCATGTGGTGTGCCCGCTCTTAAGTGCGCCCCCTCACCAATCACTTTGCCGTCTTTAACAATAAGACAACCAACACGTGGATTAGGCATGCTTGTGTTTAGCCCTTGTTTGGCTAACCGCAGGGCCTGCATCATAAAGAGGTGATCATCAGGCGTAAACTGAGTCATTTTGCTAAGGTTTACTTCAACTCTTTGAGGGCGTCACGAAAATCATCTGCATCTTGAAAGCTGCGATAAACCGAAGCGAACCGAATATAAGCCACTTTATCCAGCTTACGCAATTCAGCCATCACTAATTCACCTATTTGTCTTGAAGGGACTTCTCGTTCACCTAGCACCAATAATTTACTTCTTATATGTTGTAATGCTTCTTCTATTAGTTCAGCAGAAACAGGCCGCTTATGCAGGGCAAGAAAAAAGCCTTCTCGCAACTTTTCATCTTTAAAATCTTCACGATTACCGTTACCTTTAATCACTTGTGGCAGTCTTAAATCTGCCGTTTCATAAGTAGTAAATCGCTTGTCACAACTTACACAGCGACGACGACGGCGAACGGAATCACCCTCTTCGTTCACGCGTGAATCAACAACCTGCGTGTCATCCGCATTGCAAAAAGGACACTTCATTGCATCGTATACTGTCTATGCGCCATACACAGGAAAACGCGATGTTAATTCATGTACTCGTGCTTTAGTTGCAGCAATGGCTTCTTCATCTGCCGGGTTATCCAATACATCGGCAATTAAATTAGCAACCAACCTAGCCTCTTCTTCTTTAAAACCACGCGTTGTAATTGCTGGCGAGCCTATTCTAATTCCAGAAGTCACAAATGGACTCTCAGGATCATTAGGTATTGCATTTTTATTGACAGTAATATGCGCCAAACCGAGCACAGCATCTGCCGCCTTACCAGTTAACCCTTTAGCGCGCAAATCAACTAAGAATACATGAGACTCTGTACGACCTGAAATAATACGCAAGCCGCGTTCTGTTAATGTTTCAGCCATAACAATAGCGTTCTTTACTACCTGCTGTTGATATAGTTTAAATTCAGGCGTTGCAGCCTCTAAGAAGGCGGTTGCTTTAGCTGCCATCACATGCATCAAAGGACCACCTTGCAAACTTGGAAAAACGCTTGAGTTTAATTTTTTCTCATACTCTGCTTTTGCCATAATAATGCCGCCGCGTGGACCACGTAATGTTTTATGCGTGGTTGAGGTAACAAAATCAGCATAAGGTACCGGGTTAGGATAAACACCTCCCGCAATCAGCCCAGAATAGTGCGCCATATCGACCATAAAATATGCACCGACTTTTTTTGCTATCTCCGCCATACGCGCCCAATCAAAGCGCAAAGCATAAGCAGAAGCACCGCCTATTAATAAATTTGGTTTATTTGCAACGGCTAAACGCTCCATTTCATCATAGTCAATTTCTTCTTGCTCATTTAATCCATAAGCAACAATATTAAACAACTTACCAGAAAGATTAGCCGGAGAACCGTGTGTTAAGTGACCGCCGTGACCGAGATTCATCCCCATAATGGTGTCGCCTGGCTTTAACATAGCAAAATATACAGCCTGATTGGCTTGTGAGCCAGAGTGCGGTTGCACATTAGCGTATTCAGCACCATAAAGTGCTTTTAAACGATCAATAGCCAATTGTTCTACCTGATCAACGTATTCGCAGCCACCATAAAAACGTTTGCCAGGGTAGCCCTCTGCATACTTGTTTGTGAGTTGTGAACCTTGAGACTCCATTACTGCTGGACTGGTGTAATTCTCGGATGCAATCAGCTCAATATGCTGCTCTTGACGCATTACTTCCGCATCGACTAGTTTTGCAATGGCGGGGTCAGCAAGATGAAGTTTGTTTGAATAGCTAAACATGGGTTAATGACTTCCAAAATAACAAGTTAAATAATGGCATATTTTATCATGTCATCTGGTTAGTTAATACTGATGTTACTTAATATAGCGCAGATAAAAAACAAAATACATGCACTAAAAGCATGCATTATTTTGATGCAGTGCCTCAATTTAATACCGCTTTATTATATATTAAAAAAATAACCTATTGATTTTTAATGAAAATAATATTGGCACGCTCTTTGCTAATCAATTATCAGAGCGTAATTCTCCAAAGTTTCGTCTCCTCCCTTTCCCCAACCCACGTGGTTGGGATTTTTTTGCTTTTCCCAAACCAATTGCAACCACGTTATAATAAAATTTTAGTATGTTGGAATTGATAAAGATGAAATGGACAGATACGCAGCGTATTGCTGAAGAATTATGCGATAAATATGAAGATGTTGACCCTAAAACTATTCGCTTTACTGACCTAATGCAATGGGTAATGGACTTAGACGATTTTGATGATACCGAAGAGCACTGCGGAGAGAAAGTTTTAGAAGCGATTCAACTAGCTTGGATAGATGAAGCTAGCTAACAATGTCATCATCAATTCAAGAACATTCACTACCAAATGAAATTTTTAAAGCCTATGATATACGTGGAATTGTTGGTAAAACTTTAACGCCGGCTATTGTAGAACGTATTGGGCATGCATTGGGTAGTGAAGCCTTTGCCCGTCAACAAACAACAATATGCATCGGTTATGATGGTCGTTTATCAGGTCCTGAATTAGCTGATGCCTTATCTCGCGGCATTCGCAAGGCAGGTATTAATGTCATTAATCTAGGCTTAGTTGCTACTCCAGTGGTCTATTTTGCTGCCTATCATCTTCAAACCAACTGTGGGGTCATGGTCACGGGCAGCCATAATCCACCAGATTATAATGGATTAAAGATGGTGCTTAACGGTGATACCTTATCAGGCGAAGCCATTCAATTCTTGCGCCAACGTATTGAAAACAAAGATTTAATAACAGGAAAAGGCACAGAAAGTAGCTACTATATTGATGATGCGTATATTGCAAAAATTAGCCATCATATTAAGTTAGCGCGTTCAATGCAGATTACTGTCGATTGTGGCAACGGTGTTGCAGGCGCATTTGCAAAAAAACTATACGAAGCGCTTGGGTGTGAAGTGCAAGAGCTGTTTTGCGAAGTGGATGGGCATTTTCCAAACCACCATCCAGACCCCTCTGTACCGGAGAATTTAACTGATTTAATCGATGCACTTAAAACTGAGAGTGAAATTGGCTTAGCTTTTGATGGTGATGGTGATCGTTTAGGTGTGGTCACAAAAGATGGCAATATTATTTACCCAGACCGTCAATTATTATTGTTCGCGGAAGACGTTTTAAAACGTCAGCCTAACGCTACAATTATTTATGATGTGAAATCGACACGTCATTTAGCGCCTTGGATTACAGCTCGTGGCGGCATACCTTTGATGTGGAAAACAGGCCATTCACTGATCAAAGCAAAAATGAAAGAGACCGGCGCGGCACTTGCGGGTGAAATGAGCGGACATACTTTTTTTAAAGAACGCTGGTATGGTTTTGATGACGGCCTTTATGCTGGCGCACGCTTACTAGAAATTTTAAGTCAGTTTGATGATCCTTCAGCTGTACTTAACGCTTTGCCTGAAAGCGTCAGTACGCCTGAGCAGCATATTCATATGCATGAAGGTGAGCCGCATGCCTTGATTGCCAAATTACAGCAAACAGCAATATTTGAAAATGCAACAGTGCTCACCATAGATGGTTTACGCGTTGAATACCCTGATGGTTTTGGTTTAATGCGCGCTTCAAATACAACGCCCGTTATTGTATTGCGGTTTGAAGCAGACGATGCAATCGCATTAAAGCGGATACAAGATTGTTTTAGATCGGTTATATTGGCGGCAGCACCCCATGTTACGCTCCCATTTTAATGCATGAGTAGAAATAGTTTTTATATAAGCGTTATTTGGCTTTGTGTTGGCGCGTTGATTTACTTTCTTGCAGACAATATTCAAAATCCAAACAAAATAGGCGCGCTAGGCTCTGACACAGAAGTGATATTAAAGCGTGGTTTAGATGGCCATTATCGTGCAGAGGCATTCATTAATGAACAAAAAGTGAATGTGCTAGTTGATACTGGCGCCACTGGCGTTGCAATTTCCCAAGCAGTAGCGAATAGACTAAATCTTAAAAGTATTTCAGCTATTCGTACAGCAACAGCAAATGGCGATAGCATCAGTTATTTAGTAAGGCTGGAATCGGTAAAACTAGGTGGTATTGAAGCGAAAAATGTTTCCGCTTCGATTGCGCCAGGACTACAAGGCGATGTCTTGTTAGGCATGAGCTTTTTAGGTCGGATGGACGTTCGCTTATATAAAGGCGAAATGACCATTAAACCTGTTGCTGATTAGGTATGTTGTCATTAAAGAGCCAGATTAATATCTGGCTCTTTTATTCAAGTAATCACCGTGGGTTTATCTCGGCCTGTCAGCGCTTTTAGATCTGAGATTTGTAGCGCAATTTGTATCATTTCTGCTAGCGCGTCTTGTGCATCTAAATGGTGATTTGCCACATCTGCCTCAAAGGCCTCTAAATAAATGCGAATCGTCGCGCCTTCTGTGCCTGTACCAGATAACCTAAATACAATACGTGATCCATCACCAAATAAAATTCTAAGCCCTTGTCGCTGACTGACAGAGCCATCAACAGGATCTGTGTAGGTAAAATCATCACCGTTTTTCACTTGATAACGGCCAAACTGTTTTCCTAAAAGCGCAGCAAACTGACCCCGAATGTGCTCAATCACACGATTTGCATCAGTGATTGGAATCGCCTCGTAATCGTGCCTAGAATATACATTACGCCCATACTCCGCCCAATGTGCTTTTACGATAGCTTCAACACTTTGTTTTTTGACTGAAATAATATTAAGCCAACATAAAACTGCCCATAATCCATCTTTTTCTCTGACATGACTAGAGCCTGTACCAAAGCTTTCTTCGCCACACAAAGTGACTTTGCCAGCATCCATTAAATTACCAAAAAACTTCCACCCTGTTGGCGTTTCATAGCAATCAATCCCCATTTTTTCAGCCACACGGTCTACCGCACCACTGGTAGGCATAGAACGCGCTACACCAGCAATACCACCTTGGTAAGCAGGAATTAAGTGGGCATTAGCGGCAATAATCGCTAAGCTATCCGAAGGGGTCACAAAGAAACCTTTGCCCAAAATCATATTTCGATCGCCATCACCATCAGAAGCCGCGCCAAAATCAGGGGCTTGCTCACTATACACAATCTCTACTAAATCATGAGCATAAGTCAGATTAGGATCTGGATGTCCACCACCAAAATTTTCACTTACCTCATCGTTCATGAGACTAGCAGCAGGGGCGCCTAAGCGATACTCTAAGATTTCTTTTGCATAAGGCCCCGTAACCGCATGCATAGCATCAAACTTTACACTGAATCCACTAGCCAGCAATGATTTAATAACGGCAAAATCAAACATACTTTCCATCAAGTCCGCATAGTCAGTGACAGGATTAATGACTTCTACAGTAAAACCACCCACTGTCGTTTTACCCAAACTATCTAAATCAATTTCTGGGATTTCAGCAATTTTAAACGCTTGCATCAACTTGCTATTTTCAAAAATCGCTTCGGTAATTTGTTCAGGTGCTGGCCCACCATTAGCCGTATTGTATTTAATCCCAAAATCCTCATTTGGACCTGCAGGGTTATGGCTAGCAGAAAGAATGATGCCGCCAAAAGTTTGATATTGACGAATAATGTGTGACGCCGCTGGCGTTGATAAAATGCCACCTTGTCCAACGATAACCTTGCTAAAGCCATTCGCAGCAGCCATTTTAATAATTGTTTGAATCGCGATACGATTGTAAAAACGACCATCACCACCTAAAGTCAAAATAGCATTTTTTGGCAGGACTAATGTATCAAATATACTTTGTACAAAGTTTTCGAGATAATTGGTCTGTTGAAAAACTTTTACTTTTTTTCTAAGACCAGAAGTGCCTGGTTTTTGATCCAAAAAAGCTTGAGTTACTACCGTCTTTATATGCATGTCAACCATCTCTAACTCGCTGTAAAAGTGAATTGGTCGGAACGGCAGGATTTGAACCTGCGACCCCTTGTCCCCCAGACAAGTACGCTACCAGACTGCGCTACGCCCCGAATGCACTCGCCGAGTGTTTGATTATTATAAAGCAAAAGAATAAGTGCTTAGGCGAACTGTTATGTTTTATCGATTACAATTCAGATATTTTATACTGTATTAAACGCGAAGTAATTGAATCACTGCTTGAATTTGATCCTTAATGATAATTAAGTTATCTGGTGTTATAGACTGCACATTCGATTTATCGTTTGACTCTTGGTTCGTTTGTGCAGCTGTTTGATCACTATGATCATCCAAACCACCTAAGCGATTACGTGCGCCACTAATCGTAAATCCCTGCTCGTATAGAAGCTCTCTAATCTTACGAATGAGCAACACTTCATGGTGCTGGTAATAGCGGCGGTTACCACGCCGCTTCACTGGCTTTAATTGCGTGAACTCTTGCTCCCAGTAACGCAATACATGTGGCTTGACGCCGCATAAGTCGCTTACTTCACCAATTGTAAAATAGCGTTTGGCTGGAATGGGAGGTAACTGTATGTTCTTAACTGATTCAGGCATGACTAGTCATTGAGGCTCTATGATTATGAAGAGTAATGCTCCTCCACTTTACTTTTTAACTTTTGACTTGCGTGAAAAGTAACAACGCGACGTGCTGAAATTGGAATTTCTTCACCAGTTTTTGGATTGCGACCTGGCCTTTCTGCTTTTTTACGTAATTCAAAATTGCCAAACCCTGACAATTTCACACTATCGCCACTTTCTAATGCAACTCTTAACTCTTCAAAAAAAGCTTCTACCATGTCTTTGGCTTCACGCTTATTGAGCCCCACTTGCTCAAATAGAAGGTCAGCCAAATCAGCTTTCGTTAATGTCATAAATACTCCCTGCCTTACTTTACTAACGTTTTATTGATTCCCAGTTAACTTCTTAACTGTGCGTCGAATTTATTTTCCAATAGCGAGAGCAATTTAGCCATTGCAGCTTCTGCTTCAGAATCCACCATTGTTTTGTGAGTATCTTGCATAAGTATAAGAAATGCAAGGCTTTTTTTACTTTCAGGAATTCCTTTTCCTTGATAAATATCGAACAATTGTATCTTCTGTAACAATGGTATATTCGCCGCATATACTGTATCAATCACTGTTTGGGCTTCCAGATGCGCATCAACAATGATCGCTAAATCACGTCGAATGGCAATAAATTTTGACACTTCTTGATAGACTACAGTTTCTATTTCCACTAACTTTTGTGTCTCTAGCTCAAACAGGATGGTGCTCTTAGGCAAGTCATAATGTTGTTGCCATTTAGGATGCAACTTACCTAGCCAGCCAACAGCCTGTCCATTTATATAAATTCTTGCCGTTTGTCCCGGATGTAATGCAGGATGTGTTTCTTTACGATAGTCCGCCTGATGATGCGTTAACATGTCTACAGTCGCTTTTACATCATAAAAATCAACGTCACGTATCGCCTCACCCCACTGCTCTGGCATGACGGAACCATAACACAAGCCTGCTAAATGGATTTCCTCATCATAGCCTTCATGGTGTCGGTGAAAGGTGCCGCCAACTTCAAACAGCATAGCGCGCTCTTGTTTTCGATTTAAATTATACGTTAGCACATCTAACAAACCTCCCCACAAGCCTGTCCGCATTACGCTAAGATTGCTTGCAATCGGATTTTTCAGTTTAATCGGATGAGCATTGGCTAATAAATCGCGCTCCCAGCTTTCTTCTACAAAACTATAAGTCACTACTTCTTGATAGCCTTGCATTTGCATTGCCTCTTTTAGCCAGTGTTCATTTAGCTTAGTAGCAGGTAATGGCAACATACTTAACTGCGCATCTGGCGTAATGGCTGGAATTTTGTCATAGCCATGCAAACGTGCAAGCTCTTCAATTAAATCTGCTTCACGTTCAATATCAAAGCGATAAGTTGGCGCTTTCACAATAAAGTTATAACCTTGTTCAGTATATATAAAACCTAACTGAGACAAAATTTTACCAATTTCTGTTTTACTGATATCCATACCCAGTACAGAACGCACACGTTTATATCTCAAAGTAACCGACTCGCGCCGTGGCAAGCGATTAACCACATCAATCACGGGTCCAGCTTTACCACCACAAATAGTTAACACTAAGTTGGTTGCACGCTCCAATGCTTGTTGCGTGTTTCCGAAGTCAACGCCGCGTTCAAAACGATATGAAGAGTCTGTACTTAAACCTAAACGACGCGCTTTACCAGCCATCACATTAGGTGTAAAAAATGCAGATTCTAAAAAGATATTACTCGTTTGGTCTGTTACAGAGGTTGGTTCACCTCCCATTACACCAGCCAAAGCAATGGCACCAGAGGCATCTGCAACAACTAAATCATCTGCAAATAATTTAACTTCAGAACCATTTAATAGGCTAATCTTCTCATCTTGCTGGGCAAAACGGACTGTGATATCGCCTTTTAGTTTATCCAAATCAAACGCATGCATAGGCTGCCCAAGTTCTAGCAGTACATAATTAGTGATATCAACAATGACACTCACACTGCGTAAGCCACTGCGCTCTAAGGCACGTAGCATCCAATCAGGCGTTTGTGCATTTGCATTAACGCCTTCAATAACACGACCAAAATAACTGGGACAAGCGTCGTAATCAATGACATTAACGACTAGTGTTTTATTTGAAGTAATGTCAGCCTTAGCGATTGTTGGCAAATTCAAAGGGACGCCAGTAATTGCTGCAACATCACGCGCCACACCTAAAATACTCAAACAATCAGCACGATTAGGGGTTAATTTTATGGTGAATAACGTATCATCTAAACCCAAGTAATCGCGTACATTTTGACCAACCTTCGCTGATGCAGGAAACTCTAATAAGCCATCCGCCTCTTCAGCTAAGCCTAACTCTTTAGCAGAGCACATCATGCCATAAGATTCAATACCCCGCACTTTTGCTTTTTTGATATCAAAATCAGCGAGCTTAGCACCAATCATCGCGCATGGCGCTTTTAGCCCAACACGCGCATTGGACGCCCCACATACAATCTGCAAAGGCTCAGTTTGTCCTACGTCTACTTTGCATAATTTCAACCGATCTGCATCAGGATGCTTTTGTGCAGCAACGATTTCACCTATCACTACATGATTGAAAGGCTGTGCGACCAGCGTCTGCTCTTCAACCTCCAAACCGGCCATCGTTAAGGCATGACCAAGCTCATCAGCATTTATTGCGGGATTAACAAATTGACGTAACCAATGTTCAGAAAATTGCATATTGATATCGATCTATTAAGAAAATTGGCTTAAAAAGCGCAAGTCATTATTGAAGAAATGTCGTAAGTCATTAACGCCATAACGTAACATGGCAAGACGTTCAACGCCTAAGCCAAAAGCAAAGCCTTGATACTGCTCACTGTCTAGATTAACGTGTCTAAACACTTCTGGATGCACCATGCCACAACCACCTATCTCCAACCAACCACCATTCCAACTCATGTCCATCTCAGCAGATGGTTCTGTAAAGGGGAAAAAAGAGGGCCGAAAGCGAACTATTAAGTCATCGCGCTCAAAGAATTTTTGTAAAAAATCTTGTACCACGCCTTTCAGATTAGCAAAGCTGACACGCTCATCCACCCACAAACCTTCCACTTGATGGAACATGGGCGAATGCGTCGCATCCGAATCTACGCGGTAAACACGACCTGGTGCAATAATTTTTAGTGGCGGCGTTTTATTATTTTTTAGCGCATTCTCCATATAATGCACTTGTACTGGCGAAGTATGCGTACGCAAAACATGGGCTTCATCTACATAAAACGTATCGTGCATCGCTCGTGCAGGATGATTTTCGGGAATGTTGAGTGCAGTAAAATTATAGAAATCCGTTTCAATCTCAGGGCCTGTTGCCACATCAAACCCAACCGAGTGGAATAATTGCTCAATTCGCTGCAAGGTCAACGAGACTGGATGCAATCCACCTTTTGATTGCGCACGCGCTGGCAATGTCACATCAAGTGACTCACTTGCCAGCTGCTTTGCTTGTGCAGCGTTTAAAATCGCATCACGTCGTGCGTTGAGTGCGGCTTCAACGCTTTTTTTAACGACATTAATAGCCGCACCAGCTGCTGGCCTTTCTTCAGCAGATAGCTGACCAAGACCTTTCAATGCGTCTGTCAGTAGACCAGTTTTACCTAGGTATTTTGCCTTGGCATTTTCTAGTGCTGTTGTAGTTTCACAAGCGTTAAAATCTGCTTGAGCCTCTGTGATTAAATGGTCTAAATTTGCCATGTCAGTCTTAATTTATCTAATTGTTTTAAAACCAAAGAATCGTCATTATAAATCAATTGGTTTAAGAAAAAAAAAGAGGCCGCAGCCTCTTTTTTTGATGGAAATAACTACGCTGCTAAACCTGTTTTTGCTAATTCTACGAATTTTGCAAAAGCATCTTTATCAAACACAGCTAAATCTGCTAATACTTTACGATCCACTTCAACTGCTGATTTTTTCAAGCCATTCATGAAGCGACTATAGGTTAAACCGAACTCACGTGCACCAGCGTTAATACGTGCAATCCATAATGTTCTGAATTGACGTTTTTTCTGACGACGGTCACGGTAGGCATATTGACCAGCTTTCATTACCGCTTGATTAGCAACGCGATATACATTTTTACGACGACCGCGATAACCTTTAGCGGCTTTTAATACTTTTTTGTGTCTTGCACGAGCGATGACACCACGTTTTACTCTAGGCATATTATTCTCCTTATCGTGTTGGCATCATAGCGCGAACGCGTTTGACATCAGTTGATGAAATAATTTCTGTTCCACGAAGCTTACGTTTTTGCTTCGTTGTTTTCTTGGTCAAGATATGACGAAGATGAGAGTGAGTACGTTTTACTTTACCGTTTCCCAAGAACTTAAAACGCTTCTTTGCGCTGCTCTTTGTTTTCATTTTTGGCATTTTTTTCTCCTTAAGAGTAATTAAGAGTGCTTAGGCATGCCTTTTGGCCACTTCACTCATGAAAATCTAATAACTAGTTATTCTTCTACTTTATCAGCCGTTGTATCTGGTTTAATTTTGTCTACTTTTGGCTTGTCTGCTTTTTTAACAGGTAATTTTTTAACCGGTGCTAACACCATTACCATTTGACGCCCCTCCATTTTTGGAAATTGCTCAACAACAGCACAGTCTTCCAAGTCGGCCTGAACGCGCCTTAATAAATCTAAACCAAACTCTTGATGGGTAATCTCACGCCCTCTAAAGCGCAATGTACACTTTACCTTATCTCCATCTTCTAGAAAACGTGTGATGTTACGCACTTTAATTGTGTAATCACCCACATCAGTCGCTGGACGAAACTTTACTTCTTTAATCTGCACTTGCTTTTGCTTGAGCTTTAGCTCATGCATCCGCTTACTTTCGGCATATTTAAATTTGCCGTAATCCATTAAACGGCAAACCGGTGGGTTAGCATTTGGCGCAATTTCTACAAGGTCAATGTCGATTGCTTCTGCTTGAGAAAATGCTTCTGCCAAGCTTACAATCCCTAACGGTTCGTTATCCACTCCCACCAAGCGCACTTCTTTCGCTGTGATGTCTCCGTTAATTCTTGTACCTTTACCTTTGTCCTGAGCTATAGCTATCCCCTAATGATTAAACCAAATTAAAAGCCGCGCATTGCCAGATTATTTTCCTAAATAAAATTTAGGTCGTTAAACTTTGGTTTTGATGTCTGATTGGATACGTTCAATAAACGCTTCAATCGGCATAGAACCCAAGTCTTCACCTTTTCTGGTTCGCACGGCCACACAACCCGCTTGCATCTCTCTATCCCCTGCCACAAGTAAATATGGCAACTTCTGCAAGCTATGTTCGCGTATTTTATAGGTAATCTTCTCATTTCTCAAGTCAAATTCGCATCTAATACCATTTTTCTTCAGCTTTTCAACTACTTGCACTACATAATCAGCCTGGGCATCTGAAATATTCAACACAGCAACTTGCACTGGCGATAACCAAACTGGCATCGCACCTGCGTGATTTTCAATCAAGATACCCATAAATCGTTCCATTGAACCTACTATTGCGCGATGTAGCATAACTGGACGTTTACGGGAATTGTCTTCAGAGACATATTCCGCACCTAAACGCTCCGGTAAGTTAGGGTCTAGTTGTACGGTGCCACATTGCCACAGTCTTCCTAAACTATCTTTTAGGGTAAATTCAATTTTAGGTCCGTAAAATGCACCTTCGCCGGGTAAATATTCAAAATCCAGATGATTTGCTTTCAATGCATTAGCAAGCGACTTCTCCGCTCTATCCCACTCTTCATCAGAGCCAATACGTTTTTCTGGTCGTGTTGATAATTTCACCAATACTTCATGGAAGCCAAAATCTTGATAAGCTTTGTAAAGCATTTTAATAAAATCAGCAACTTCCGATTCAACTTGCGCTTCGGTACAAAAAATATGTGCATCGTCTTGAGTAAAGCCACGCACCCGCATTAAGCCATGCAAAGCACCAGATGGCTCATTACGATGGCATGAGCCAAACTCAGCTAACCGTAACGGTAAATCACGATAGCTGTGCAAATGATTATTAAAAATTTGAATGTGACCTGGGCAGTTCATTGGCTTGACTGCATAATCACGATTTTCCGAAGCTGTCACAAACATATTGTCGTGATAATTTTGCCAATGACCAGATTTTTCCCATAAAGATTTATCCAGTACAGAAGGCGTGCGCACCTCTTGATAGCCATAATCAATAAACATTTGGCGCATATACTGCTCTATTTGCTGCCACAACGCCCAACCTTTTGGATGCCAAAACACCATGCCTGGCGCATCATCCTGCATATGAAAAAAGTCTAATTGCTTACCTAGTTTACGATGGTCACGTTTTTCTGCTTCTTCTAATTGAAACAAATAGGCTTTTAATTCATCTTTGTTGCGCCAAGCCGTGCCATAAATACGCTGTAACATTTCATTATTACTGTCGCCGCGCCAGTAAGCACCAGCGACCTTCATCAATTTAAAGGCTTTTAATTTGCCTGTGTTTGGCACATGTGGGCCACGGCACAGATCTGTAAAATTACCTTCCGTATAAAGTGAAACGTCTTCATTAGCAGGAATGCTAGCAATAATTTCTGCTTTATAGTCTTCGTTAATGCTTTTAAAGTAAGCGACAGCTTGATCGCGGGGCATCACCTTGCGTGTCACTGGCTCATCTTTTTTAGCAAGCTCAGTCATCTTGGCTTCAATTTTCTCCAAGTCTTCCGGGGTAAATGCACGCTTATAGCTAAAATCATAATAAAAGCCATTTTCAATCACTGGGCCAATCGTTACTTGCACTTCGGGAAATAACTCTTTTACTGCGTAGGCGAGCAAATGCGCCGTTGAATGACGAATAATATCTAAACCTTCTTCGCTTTTATCCGTGATAATAGCGAGTTCACTATCAGTATTCATCACATAGCTGATATCTACAATCGTGCCATTAACGTTACCAGCAAGCGCCGCCTTAGCGAGGCCAGCGCCAATATCCATCGCAACTTCAGCAACGCTGACTGGGGCATCAAATTGACGTTGTGATCCATCTGGTAATCGTATGACGGGCATATATAATCTCTAACTATAAATAATAAAAGCCGTTTATTTTACGGCTTTTTATGTTTTTTGGTAGGCAGTAGCAGATTCGAACTGCTGACCTCTTGGATGTCGACCAAGCGCTCTAACCAACTGAGCTAACCGCCTCTTTCTTTAGAACGCGTGATTTTAGCTGATTGCTCAGCCTCACGCAAACTAACTACCATTTTAATTTACAATTGCTATCGTAAAATTAATTTGACGCTTAATTTGGCTCTTTCATTAGTTGGTTGAAGAGTGCATGTGATGGATAGCCATCAGCAGGCATGCCGTGTTGTAGCTGATAACTTCTGATTGCTTGCTGCGTTTTAGTGCCGGGAAATCCATCAGGATTACCACTATCAAAGCCAAGTGTATTTAACTTAGCTTGCATTGCCCAAGCCTGATTAAAGCTAATGCCGGCATATCCAGCAACCGCCCATCCATTGATAATAGGTTGATCTCGAATAAACTGATCCGCCAAATGACTCACTGACAAAGCATAATTGATGGAGCGATTCCATTTCATTATTACGTCAAAATTACTAGCCACCAGAAATGCAGGGCCTTGCCAGCCTTGCGGCAACAGAATGGCAGCATTATCGATAATAGGTAGCGGTGTACCATCTACTTTTGTTATGCCTAAATTCATCCATTCAGCTGACCCTTTTCTTAAGCTCAACTGTGCTTGAGCATAATCAAATTGTGGTGGCAACTGCACTTCTAGCGCCACAGGCTCACCTGTCTTCCAACCCATGCGGGATAAATAATTGGCTGCTGAGAAGAATGCATCAGGTAGAGAATTCCAAATATCATTGCGCCCATCACCGTCGCCATCAACGGCATAACTAATGAAAGTTGATGGCATGAATTGCATATGACCCATTGCGCCAGCCCAAGATCCGCGCATGTCGTCAACACTGCTGTGCCCAGCATCTGCAATTCGCATCAAATCCATTAATTGTCCACGAAAAAAATCGGCTCTACGCCCTTCATATGCAAGCGTCATTAATGCTGACGGTAATGCATAGCTGCCTTTATAACTGCCATAATTTGTCTCGAGACCCCAGAAGGCAATAATAATATTTTTAGGCACGCCGAACTCTTGCTCAAGCTTATTCAGTAAGCTTCTATTTTCATTAAGCTTATGACGTCCCTCATTAATCCGACTTTCTGTAATACGTTTGTTTATATAAGTAAAAAAAGTAGAAACAAACTCAGGTTGAGATCTATCCAGCACAATCACATTGGGCAAGTATGTTGCTTTTTTAAATGTATGCTCAACGGTTCTTTCAGATATATTTTCCGAGCGCGCTTGCGCTTTAACTGCTTCTAACCAAATCGTAAAATCATCCTGTTCATCTGGAAAAGCAATCACGCTACCCAGCAAAATAAAAATGGCAAATAACACATTAAACATTTTTAAGCATCTCGCTATAGCCAATTTGATAATTAGGATACTTTAGTACAAAGCCACTCTCTCTCATACGCCGATTGCTGAGTCGTTTGCCTGCTATTTTTTCATTTTCATTAAAATGAATTTGTGGTTGTTCTACATTTAACGTTGATGCTATCCATGTCAGTACATCGTATTGCAATGTTGGTAAATCATCCACCCCAATATAACAGTCCTCAATTGCCTTGCCAGATAATACCTGCTCACATAAAAAATGGATGAATCCTGCCGCATCATCTCGATGTATACGGTTTGTCCATTTATGTTGTGATGACCACCGTTTCGGCTCTTTTGCCATATTCACCAAATATTGCCTGTTTGGCCCATAAATACCGGAAAGACGAATGGATGTACTACTGCAATTCAAGCCTTTTAATAAGTGCTCGCCCTCTAATAAGCGCACACCGCCAAAATCACTAGGCAAGGCGATGGTCAACTCATCTAACAAAACATCAGTTTCCTGACCATAAACGCGAGTACTAGAAACAAAGAAAACGTGTTTTAGATGACTATTTTTGACTTGTGTTTTTAACACATTACGCAAACCTTCTACATAATGCAGACGATAACTTTCATCTGTTTGCGCATTTGCAGCAACACAATAAATAAGTATATCTGGATAGATCTGCTCTAGCCGTTCTAATGAATTAAAATCAGTCACATCCGCTTGAATCAAATTGACTTCAGCGGATACTGGCATATTGCTAATGCGGACCCCGGTTACTACATGCCCTTTATTAGACAATAGTTTCGCCACTGTCCCACCGAGATCACCACAGCCAATAATTAAAATATTAGACATATTGTGTTGCCAAATACTTTTCAGTAAGCAGTAAGGCAATTAGCGTTTTGCCATCCGTAATTTCACCTCTCTGTATCATCAACATACACTCATCAAAAGGCAAATCAAATATCTCAAGGGCCTCATCTGCATCTCGGCTATACTCCCCAGCGGTTAATCCTGTGGCAAAATACATATGAATAGCCTCGTTTGAATAGCCAATACAAGGGTGCTGCACACCTAAACTCGTCCAGTGCTCTGCACTATAGCCAGTTTCTTCACATAACTCTCTCTTTCCAGCAATTAAAGCAGTTTCACCACCATCAATTTTTCCAGCAGGCAACTCAACAAAAATCTGTTTTAAGGGGTAGCGAAATTGGCGCTCTAGCACAATATTACCATTGCTTAGCATTGGCACAACAATGACTGCACCTGGATGTTCGACATATTCTCGCTGGCCTAAGTTCCCATTTGGCAGGCGCACTTCATCACGTTTAACGGTTAGCATACTACCTGCTGCAATGGTTGTTGAACTGACACAATGTTCTGTTAAATTAATGCTACTATCCATCCAGCCACCCCTTACCATATTAAATATATTGCATTGATTCAGCAGATTGATTGTAACACTGCGGCTTAACAGCATAACACTGAGCAAGCTGTATAAAGCCATACTTTCACAAGCGCTTACCGACACATCTTTAGCAACACTGACACTTTTTGATATTACTTTGTCTATATATTTTAATGCGCGCTTTTTTATCGTCACTGTTCATGACGATTCATTAGCCAATAGTGATGATCGATTTACACCTCAAAAGCTAACCTTATCAAGTAACTTCGCCTCTTACTTATTCGATCATAGAAAAATAAGATGGGTTGCGTTTATAAAAGCAACGCGATGAGCGGATTAATGACAGAAAAATAATCATCCATCAAGATGACATCTCAAAGCAAGGCTTGAGACTAAATCGTGTATGAGTAATAACTGATGGTTAGCCTAATCAGTATTGAAAACTTGAAACAATAGCAGCGCCACACAGCTCAAGTAGGCCTTGTGGCATCAGCCCGATGATTAACAAGGCCAGTGCATTTAAGCTAAGCACTATTTTCATATCTAAAGGCGCACTAATCGCAGCCGTGTCTAATGGCTCGTCAAAATACATTAACTTAATAACACGTAAGTAATAAAAGGCACCAATAGCCGCCATTAATACTGCAAAAACCACAACCCAAACAAAGCCTTCATGCAGTGCGGCTTGTAATACAGAAAATTTTGCATAGAAGCCGATAGTCGGCGGCACCCCTGCCATGCTGAACATGGTAATTAACATCAAGAATGCAGTCCATGGACTACGCTTATTCAGTCCTTTTAGGTCATCTAATTGTTCAGCTTCATGCCCTCTTCTAGATAACAACAAAATCATACCAAAGCCAGCCAGCGACATGAGTACATAAGCACAGATGTAAAACATACTTGAAGCAAATCCATTTAAGGTTCCGCTCATGAGTCCTAACAACAAAAAACCAATGTGTGAAATAGTAGAGTAAGCCAGCATCCGCTTTAAATTGGTTTGAGCAATGGCGGTTATATTACCAATCGCAATCGAAAGGACTGCCATGATTAATAACATATCTTGCCAGTCGCCAACCAGTCCATATAAACCAAATACTAATAAACGCAATGCCATAGCAAAGCCAGCAAATTTAGGAATAGAGCCAATGAGCATTGTAATTGCTGTAGGTGATCCCTGATAAACATCTGGCACCCACATATGGAATGGCACTGCACCAAATTTAAAAGCCAATCCAGACACAATAAAAACCAAACCTAAAATAAGTACAGGGTTATGAATAATGTCAGGATTTTGCGCATATGCATGCTGCAATCTTGTTGAAATAGTTGCAATGTCCAAGCTGCCCGTCACCCCATAGATCATGCTCATACCATAAAGCAACATACCTGATGCCAATGCGCCTAGAACAAAATATTTCATCGCCGCTTCAGTCGCTCTGGCATTGTCACGATCTAGAGCAACTAAGGCATAAACACACAGCGACAATAGCTCTAGCCCAATATAGATAGTAATCAGGTTATAACCTGAAATCATCACCATCATACCGACAGTAGCAAACAAGAGTAATGCGTAATACTCACCAGAGAACAAGTTGCGTACAACCATATAATGCCGCGTGTAGACAAGCATTATTGCGGCACCAATCAGCGTGGCCAACTTTAATACATCGCTGATAGGGTCGCTGATAAACATGCCACTGTAAGCAACATCAATTGCAAAAGCGTTCAGCGATAAAACAAGATAAGCGGCAGCAAATAAGGTCGCCTGTGCCAAGCCATAGATGATCATGCGGTTATTTTTATTTAGAAATAAATCTAAGATTAAAATAACCATTGCCATGCTAAGCATGACAATTTCAGGCAAAGAGATAAATAGATCGGTATTAATTGTGTCCATGCCTTACATTCCTGCCGTCGGTAATTTACTAATTGCCATGTGATTCAAAAATTTGATTGAGGTAGCTTGTGTCATCTCAGTAATCACTTGTGGATAAACGCCAATGCCAATTGTTAATAATGCCAAAACTGTTAATAAGGTAAATTCACGACGCGTTAGGTCTTTTAATGCAGCCACTTTAGTGTTTGCAACACTCCCGTAAAACACTCGCTTAACCATCCATAAGGTATACGAGGCACCAAAAATCAGGGTAGTCGCTGCAATAAAAGCCACCCAAAAATTATATTTAACACTGGCTAATATGACCATAAACTCACCAACAAAACCGCTTGTACCTGGCAAGCCACTATTGGCCATCGCAAATAAAACAGCAAAGGCAGCAAACATTGGCATCGTATTCGCAACGCCTCCATAATCAGCAATTTGCCTGCTATGCATGCGGTCATATAAAACACCGACACATAAAAACATCGCCGCTGAAATAAAGCCATGAGAAATCATTTGCACCATTGCGCCTTCAAGGCCTAATTGACTAAATAGGAAGAAGCCTAAGGTCACGAACCCCATATGAGAAATAGATGAATAAGCAATTAATTTCTTCATGTCTTTTTGCACTAATGCCACTAATGCAATATACAAAATCGCAACAAGCGAAAGTGCAATCATTAACTCTGATAAATAATGCGCGGCATCAGGTGCGATGGGCATCGCAAACCGTAAAAAGCTATAGCCACCTAATTTCAACATTACTGCCGCCAATACTACAGAACCTGCTGTTGGCGCTTCCACGTGCGCATCTGGCAACCACGTGTGCACTGGCCACATTGGAATTTTGACAGCAAACGCCATAAAGAACGCCATAAAAATAAGGATTTGCACATTTAATGGCAATACAACGTCGTGATATTTGGCAATATTGAAGCTACCTGTTGTATGAAATAAATAAATAAAAGCAACCAACATGAGTAACGAACCAAGCAGTGTATATAAGAAGAACTTAATCGTCGCATAAACGCGATTAGGGCCACCCCAAATACCAATCACCAGGAACATTGGTATCAGCATCGCCTCCCAAAATACATAGTACAAAATACTATCTAACGCGCTAAATACCCCTATCATTAAACCGCTCATAATTAAAAAACAAGCCATGTATTGCGCGATATTTTTGGAGATAACCTGCCATGAAGCGACGATGCAAATGACGGTAGTAAAGCTGGTCAGCAAAATCAGCGGTACAGAAATGCCATCTACACCTAAATGATAATAAATTTGAAATGCCGGTATCCAGTAACTCACTTCCTGAAACTGAAAACCACCTTCAACAAAATTGAAGTGCGTGTATAAAGGTAAAGTCACCAACAATCCTGCAACAGCACCAAACAGCGCTAACCAACGCGTCAAGACGGGGCGACTATCATTTCCCAATGCCAGCACAAGCACACCAGCAAAAATCGGCACCCAGATAGATAAACTTAAAATATGATCAATTAGCATTAAACAATCTTAGTAAAAAAAGTGAGAAGCAAAAATACACCAATAATCATGGCAAATGCGTAGTGGTAAATCATGCCAGATTGTAAATGCCGCACAATGCCAGATAATCTACCAATCCATTTAGCCGTTCCATTGACAATAGCGCCGTCAATCCATTGCATGTCAGCAATTTGCCATAATTTATTACCGATTAGTCTTGACCCACCTGCAAAAAAACGCTCGTTAAAGCTGTCAAATCCATATTTATTTTCTAAGATGCGATGAATAAAACTAAATCGTTGCTGAATAGCTGCTGGAATATCGGGGCGCTTCATATAAAAGAACCATGACAACGCCACACCGAGTGCCGCCAATGCAAAAGGTAGAGTGAAAAAACCATGCAGTGCCATTCCAGCTGGCGTATGCAATATCTCATGAAAGTGATGCGTAAGATGTGTCATCGCTGGGTGCGTTTGTGCATTGATTGTAATCACACCATTGAAGAAATCGCCAAATAGCATAGTCTCTATTGCAAGATAGCCAATGAAAATAGATGGAATTGCAAGCAAAATCAGCGGTAGCTTTATGACCCAGCCAGGCTCATGCGGATCTTGATCTGGGGTTAATCCATGATGATGATCGTGATGGGTATCTAACTTTGCTTCACGCCATTTTTCTTTACCATGAAAAACCAAGAAATACAGTCTGAATGAATAAAATGCGGTAATAAATACACCGGCCATCACCGCAAAGTAAGCAAACCCACTGCCAGCAATATCAGAGAATTTCACTGCTTCAATAATGCTATCTTTTGAGTAGAATCCCGCAAAGAAAGGTGTGCCAATTAATGCTAAAGAGCCGATTAAAGAAGTGATCCACGTGACTGGAAAATACTTCTTAAGATTGCCCATATGACGAATATCTTGATCGTGATGCATACCCATAATGACTGATCCAGCACCTAAAAAAAGCAACGCTTTAAAGAAAGCATGGGTCATAAGATGAAATATCGCTACTGAATAAGCGGATGCGCCGAGTGCAACCGTCATATAACCTAATTGCGATAGCGTTGAGTAAGCGACCACACGCTTAATATCATGTTGAATAATACCCAACAAACCCATAAACAAGGCGGTAATAGCGCCTATAGTCATCACAAATGAGAGCGCAGTAGTCGACATTTCGAATAACGGTGACATACGTGCCACCATAAAAATACCGGCTGTTACCATTGTTGCTGCATGAATGAGTGCAGAGATTGGTGTTGGACCTTCCATCGAGTCTGGCAACCAAACATGTAAAGGCACTTGTGCTGATTTACCCATTGCGCCGACAAACAATAAAATACAAGTGACGGTCATTAATGACCATGGCGTGTTACTAAACAAATTAATTTGCACATCTGCCAGCTCAGGCGCAACTTTAAATACTTGGGCATAATCTAAAGTGCCTGTGTAAGCGAGAACTAAACCAATGCCAAGTAAGAAGCCAAAATCACCCACACGGTTAACAAGAAACGCTTTTAAATTAGCATAAATCGCTGTTGGTCTGGTGTACCAAAAACCAATCAATAAATAAGACACTAAGCCAACAGCTTCCCATCCAAAAAAGAGTTGCATGAAATTATTGGACATCACCAACATTAACATTGCAAAAGTAAACAGTGAAATATAGCTAAAAAACCGGCTATAGCCTGGATCTTCGTGCATATATCCTATGGTGTAAATGTGCACCATCAGCGAAACAAAAGTCACAACAACCATCATCATCGCTGTTAAGTTGTCGATTAAGAAACCGACACTAAAATGAATATCGCCCGATACTAGCCAAGTATATAAATCTGCGTTGTGAGTAAAGCCTGCTAGTGTCGCTTTAAACACAATTGCGGATAGAATAAAAGCAACACCAACACCTAATATCGTCAACCAATGTGCTGCGCTACGCGGTAAAGCGCTACCGAACAAACCCACAATTGCGGCAGCAAACAACGGCAATAAAGGAATCCAAATGAGAAGCTGTTCTGTCATAATTATTTATTAGCCCTTAAGTGAATCCAAATCTTCAACATCAATCGTTCGTAAATTACGGAAAAGCACAACTAAAATAGCCAAACCAATCGCAGATTCAGCTGCAGCTACCGTCAAAATAAAGAACACGAATACTTGACCCGCTATGTCTTGCAGATAATGCGAGAATGCAATGAAGTTGAGGTTGACAGCAAGCAACATCAATTCAATTGCCATCAAGACAATAATGACATTTCGGCGATTCAAGAAAATACCAATCACGCTAATCGCAAATAATAATGCACCCAAAACTAAATAATGAGAAAGTCCTACGCTCATGAGGTTTCTCCCTTATCTGTATGTGCATCCGCTTTAGGCTCTGTTTCGGATTTCATTTTTATCATGCGCAAACGATCTTGTTTGCGCACCAACACTTGCTCAGATGGATTAATTGATTTACTTTCACGCTTTTCTCTAAGCGTGAGCGCAATCGCCGCCACAATGGCAACAAGCAATACAACCGATGCGAGTTCAAACGGCAACAAGTATTGGGTATACATCACTTTACCAATCGCAGCTGTGTCGCTGTAGGTGGCTGGATGACTGACACTTTCTGCTGCCATAAAATATTTATTACCTAATATCATCGCCATTTCAATTGCCATCAAAGCACCAATGGCGCCTGCTAGTGGCAGGTAACTCCAAAATCCCTCGCGTAGCTTATCAATATTTATATCAAGCATCATCACTACAAATAAGAACAGCACCATCACTGCTCCCACATAAACTAGCACCAACACAATCGCCAAAAATTCGGCTTGTAATAATAACCAAATGCCAGCCGCAGTAAAAAAGCATAACACCAGAAACAAAGCGGCTTGCACAGGGTTGCGCGCAGTAATCACACGTGATGCTGAGAAAAGCAAAATCGTGGCTAATACATAAAATATAAAGTCGGTAAATACCATATTCGTCTTAAATGTTATCTATAATTTTTGTCTTGCGCGCGATCTGCCGCAATCTGTTTTTCATGCTTATCACCTACTGCAAGCAACATATCTTTGGTGTATAACAAATCACCTCGCTGCTCCCCGTGATAATCAAATATACGGGTTTCTACAATGGAATCTACAGGACAGGATTCTTCACATAATCCACAAAAAATACATTTGGTTAAATCAATATCGTAACGCGTTGTACGTCTCGTATTGTCCTCCCGCTGTTCAGACTCGATTGTAATTGCCATAGCAGGGCAAACTGCCTCACACAATTTACAAGCAATACAGCGTTCTTCACCATTAGGATATCGGCGTAATGCATGTAAGCCACGGAATCGATTGGACTGTGGCGTACGCTCTTCTGGATATTGAATGGTGATTTTACGCGCAAAAAAGTATCGTCCAGTAACGGCCATCCCTTTTAGCAGCTCTATCAGCATTAAACTGCCGAGTGTATTTTTAATTTGTTTAAACATACGCTTTAGTTAAATATCCTTATTTAAATAACAATATACTAAAAATATCTAGTGAAATAGGTAATTGAATTTTGTTTGCATCATCGCTCCCACAAACACAATCCACACGATGGTAATTGGGATAAACACCTTCCAACCCAAGCGCATAATTTGATCATAGCGATAGCGCGGAAAGGTTGCTCTAAACCATAAGAAGAAGAAAACCAATGCTGCCATTTTGGCGAATAACCATAAAATACTATCGGGCAAGTAGGGTAACGGTGATAGCCAGCCACCCATAAACATCAATGCTGCCAAGGTGCAAACGAGCCAAATGTTGGCATATTCTGCTAAGAAAAAGATAGCGAATGCCATACCTGAATATTCAACATGGAAGCCAGCTACAATCTCAGACTCACCTTCTGCCACGTCAAACGGAGCACGATTGGTTTCGGCGACAGCACTAATAAAATATACAATAAACAAAGGGAACAACGGGATGAAATACCAATGCCAAAAACCACCCTCTTGCCCTAATACAATATTGCCTAAATTTAAGCTATTGGCACACATCAGCACGCCAACGAGTGAAAATCCCATGGCAATTTCATAAGAAACAATCTGCGCCGCTGAACGTAAACTTCCTAAAAATGCGTATTTAGAATTAGATGCCCAACCTGCAATAATGACGCCATACACTGCTATCGATGTCATTGCCAAAACATATAATAGACCCGCATCGATATTAGCAAGCACTTTGGTTCCATCAAAAGGAATGACTGCCCAAGCGGCAAAAGCCGGAGCAATCGTTAATACTGGACCTAACAGGAATAAGCCTTTGTTTGAAGCTGTTGGAAGAATAATCTCTTTAAATAATAGCTTGAGGCCATCGGCTATTGGCTGAAGCAAGCCAAATAAACCAACGCGGTTGGGGCCTATACGTACTTGCATATAACCAATCACCTTACGCTCCGCGTAAGTTAAATAAGCAACTGCAATCATAAGCGGCCCAACGATAGCGACAATTTTAATTAACGTCCAAGTGACCAACTGAACGTTGGGCCAATAGCTACCGAAAAATTGTGCGAACCATGCCATTAGCTTTGCACTTCCGTTTCTTTTTCCCTCATCGCATTTGCTTGTTCTTGAGAGATTTTTTCAATTGAAATGTCACCCATCAAATCACCAAGACCGAGGGTGTCCTCATGCGCCGCTGCCAATCGAACACAACCCATCGCAACATGACTATCACTTCTTACTGGCAATATCGCGCTACCTTTATCTTGTTTCACGAGCACTAAATCACCTTCTGATAGCTGATGCAACCGCATTTCGTCAGGATGTATCCGCACTAGTCGTTTAATGTTGTATTTCGTTTTTCTTAATGGTTCTGAGCGTCGTACGATAGGGTCTGCTTCATATTGCGGCACTTCACCTACACGTTGCAAACCTGGTGATTTGATTTTTGTCTCAATCTCTACCAGTTCTTTCATATTATTATTCAAGTGACGCCAGGCGTAATCAGAGGGTTTTTCACCATTAAATATCTTATTTTTCACTTCTTCAGTACTATCAAAGTCAAATCCTTGTAATCCAAGCGTATTAGCAAGAACGCGCAATACTTTCCAAGCTGGACGACATTCGCCTAATGGTTTAACAACGGCTTTAAAGCTTTGAATGCGACCTTCCATACTCATAAAGGTACCAGAAGTCTCAGTGAATGGCGCGATTGGTAATAACACAGTTGCATTATCTAATGCTTTAGATTTGTAAGCGGTTAATGCAACAACGCATTCCGCTTTTTCCATTGCCGCTCTCGCTAAAGCAGCATGCTGACAATCCAACTCTGGCTCAATATTCAGCAATAAATAGGCTTTTCTTGGCACTTCTAACATCGCTCTCGCATGCATACCCGTTGCAGAAGGCATCACACCTACAAGATGCATCCCCGTACTATTGGCAGCGGCTGGCAAAATGCCACCCTTGGCACCTGAAACACCGCCAATTGCCTCTGCTAAACTGTACATCTCAGTAAACCGTGGCGCACTTAAAGCCATATTGCCCAAAAAGATGCCCACTTTGGGTGCAATCAAGTTAACATTTTTACCTAAACCAGCCAAACTTTCTGCCATTGCCTCGGTATTTGGGCGAACGTGAATTTGCTCAAGCAAAGCACTTAAAGTTGGTGGCAAACATAAAGAGAGCTTTTGCAATTTAGACATGGCTTTTAGTATTTGCGCCAACACATTCACAATGTCATTTGGTGTGACAATAATCTTATGCGCAATATCCATCAATGGATTGTTATCTAATGGACTAATAATAGACAGTTCAGCACCATTATCAACAGCCTTACGGAAGCGTTGTGCTAATAAGGGATGTTCATTTCTTAAGTTTGATCCGATTAATAAAATACGATCCAAGCTTTCGATTTCATCAATATTGCAACCCATCCAAGGGGTCCCAACACGTTTGCCATCTAATCTAAAGTCTGTTTGACGTAAGCGATAATCAACATTGCCACAGCCCAAACCATGCACTAACTCTTTAATTAAATAACCTTCCTCCATCGTGCTATTTGGGGACACTAGCGCGCCTAAAGCGTCGCTACCATGTTCGTTAATAACATCCTTTAATTGCCCCGCTGCAAACTCTAAAGCTGTTTTCCAATCAGTTTCTTGCCATTCGCCATGATGTTTAATCATCGGTACTTTAAGTCGATCTGGACTATTGAGCCCTTCATATGAGAAGCGATCTCTATCAGATAACCAGCACTGATTAATACTTTCTTTTTCGCGTGGTAACACCCGCATCACTTTATTGTCTTTCACATGCACTTCTATATGTGAGCCTAAACCATCATGTGGCGCAATAGAAGGCCGACGCGTCAGCTCCCAACTTCTGGCTGAATATCGGAACGGCTTATTAGTCAATGCACCTACTGGACACAAATCAATAATATTGCCTGACAATTCGGAATTCACACTCTGATCAACATACGCAGTAATCTCAGCATGTTCTCCACGACCAACCATACCCAACTCTTGCATACCGCCAACTTCTTTTAAGAAGCGCACACAACGTGTGCATTGAATACAACGCGTCATATCGGTACTGATAAGGGGGCCAATATTCTTATTAAAAACAACACGCTTTTCTTCTGTGTAGCGAGAGCCGCTAGCGCCATAACCAACTGCAATATCTTGCAAATCACACTCACCACCTTGATCACAAATCGGGCAATCTAGCGGATGATTAATCAGCAAAAACTCCATCACACTTTTCTGCGCCTCAACAGCTGCCTTACTGCGGGTAAAGATTTTCATACCTTCAGCAACGGGCGTTGCACAGGCTGGCAGTGGCTTACCAAATTTTTCCACATCCACCAAACACATTCGACAATTTGCTGCCACAGATAGCTTTTTGTGATAACAAAAACGTGGAATCGGAATACCCAATTTATCAGCGGCATCTATGATTGTTGTACCGTGATCAACTTCTACTGGCTTACCATCAATTTCTATTTTTAACATATGCTATTGTCCATCAATCATACTTTTGCCATGCTGAATGTAATATTCAAATTCTGGGCGAAAATGCTTAATAAAACTTAACACTGGGGTTGCGGCAGCATCACCTAATGCACAAATAGTACGTCCAGAGATGTTATTGCTAATATCTGTCAGCAAATCTAAATCTTCCATTTTGCCATTACCCTCTGTGATACGCTTAATAACACGATAAACCCAACCAGTGCCTTCACGACACGGCGTGCATTGACCACAGCTTTCTTCGTAAAAGAAATAGCTTAAACGCTTTAGTGTTTTCACCATGCATGTCGTATCATCCATTACAATCATCGACCCAGCGCCTAGACTAGAACCAGCTTTACTTAAGCCATTGTAATCCATTGTTGCACTTAAAATGGCCTCGGCTGGCATCACTGCTGTCGACGGGCCTCCTGGAATAACAGCTTTCAGCTTACGCCCTCTCCAGATACCGCCAGCCATTTGGAGCAACTCGGTAAAAGGCATGCCCATATTGACCTCATAATTACCAGGCTTCTCAACATGTCCAGAAACGGAGAACAACTTACTTCCACCTGAGCCGGCAACACCTAAATCAGCAAATGCTTGACCGCCATGTTGTAGTATCCAAGGAATGCTGGCATAGCTCTCCGTATTGTTAACATTGGTTGGTTTACCAAAGACGCCGTAACTTGCAGGAAAAGGAGGCTTGAATCTCGGCTGGCCTTTTTTACCTTCGATTGACTCAATTAGCGCCGTCTCTTCACCACAAATATAAGCACCATAGCCGTGCACTGCATACAGTTCAAAACTAAAGTTAGTACCAAATAAATGTTGTCCTATATAGCCAGCTGCCCTAGCTTCGGCTAATGCGGCTTCAAATATTTCGTACTCACGCCAAATCTCACCATGAATATAGTTGTATCCAACACCAGCGCCCAGTGTATACGCTGCAATCGCCATACCTTCAATTAATTGGTGCGGATTATAGCGAATAATGTCTCTATCTTTAAATGTGCCTGGCTCGCCCTCATCCGTATTGCACACCAAATATTTAGTGCCATCAAAATAGCGCGGCATAAAACTCCATTTGAGCCCAGTAGGAAAACCAGCGCCACCACGTCCACGTAATCCAGACACTTTTACTTCATTAATAATCTCAACCGCTTTGACTTTGTCGGTGACCAAACGCCTCAATTGCTGATAACCGCCTAGCTTTTCATAAGTAGCCAATGAGGCGGGATTTTTTTCCTTCAAGGTTTGCAAGGTAACTAGCGTTTGTCCTGTTAAATCAGTCATGACGGGCTTTGCTACTGTTGATGTCGCCATTATTTCAGCCCCTTCAAAATCTCATCGACTTTTGCAGTTGTCAGGTTTTCATGCATCGTTGCATTATTGATACTGATTAACGGCGCGCCGCCACAAGCACCCATACATTCGCCTTCTTTGAGACAGAATCGGCCATCTTCGCTTACTTCATTAAATCCAATGCCTAGCTTTTCTTGCAAATGCTCCACAATAGTATCGCTATCGCGCAACATGCAAGAAATATTAGTGCACACAGTAATTTTGTATTTACCGACGGGCTCGGTATCGTACATATTGTAGAAAGTTGCTACTTCAAGTGCTGCAATTTCTGGCATCCCTAAATATGCTGCCACTTCACTGATGCTTTCTTGCGACAACCAGCCTCGTTCCATTTGCACAATACGTAAAGCAGACATGACGGCAGCTTGACGTTGATCTTTTGGATACTTCGTCAGCTCATACTCAATTTTTTCAATAGCTTCAACTGATAACATTAAACAACCTTCTCAAAATCGATTGAAAATGTGACATTCATCACGCACATTTGCATCTTCAACGATCAATTTCTCCAAATACAATATCTTGTGTGCCGATAATCGCCACCAAGTCTGCCAACATATGTCCACGGCACATTTCATCCATGGATGAAATGTGAGCAAAGCCTGGCGCTCTTATTTTTAAACGATAGGGTTTGTTGGCGCCGTCAGAAATCATATAAATACCAAACTCACCTTTTGGATGCTCAACAGCAGCATAGGCTTCACTCTTAGGCACATGGAATCCTTCGGTGAATAACTTAAAGTGATGAATCATGTCTTCCATATTGGTTTTCATGTTTTCACGATTAGGCGGCGCGATTTTATTGTCGCTGGTAATGACTGGGCCAGGATTTTTGCGCAACCAGTCCACACATTGTTTAATAATATGATTCGATTGGCGAAACTCTTCCATCCGCACCAAGTAGCGATCGTAACTATCACCATTCACGCCAACAGGAATATCAAAATCCAATTTGTCATACACTTCATATGGCTGTTTACGGCGCAGATCCCATTCAATACCTGAACCACGCAACATCGGACCAGTAAAGCCCAACGCCAAAGCGCGCTCTGGCGAAACAACGCCAATACCAACAGTACGTTGCTTCCAAATACGGTTATCTGTTAGCAACGTTTCATACTCATCAACATGTTTAGGAAAGCGATTGGTAAAGTCTTCGATAAAATCAAGCAAAGAACCTTGACGATTTTCATTTAACTGATTAATTTGCGCTTTACTGCGAAACTTGGTCGTTTCGTGTTGTGGCATACGATTTGGCAAATCACGATAAACACCACCTGGGCGATAATAAGCGGCATGCATACGTGCCCCAGATACCGCTTCATACATATCAAACAAATCTTCACGCTCGCGGAAAGCGTAAATAAACATTGTCATCGCACCTAAATCAATACCGTGCGCACCGATCCATAATAAATGATTCAAAATACGTGTAATTTCATCAAACATAACACGGATATATTGCGCACGAATCGGCACCTCTAATCCAAGCATTTTTTCAATCGCCATGACATAAGCATGCTCGTTTGACATCATCGACACATAATCAAGTCTGTCCATATACGGAACAGATTGTAGATAGGTACGATTTTCAGCTAGTTTTTCTGTCGCGCGATGCAATAAACCGATATGTGGATCAGCGCGCTGAATCACTTCACCATCTAACTCCAATACCAAACGCAAAACGCCATGCGCAGCTGGATGCTGCGGCCCAAAATTCATTGTGTAATTATGTATCTCGGCCATTACACCTTCTCGCTTACAGATTGCATACAAACATCAAAAAAATCAGGATGAATTTCAGTGTAGCCTAACTCGCGTAGCGAAGTTAAGTCCAATGTAATTGCACGGCATAAGTTAAAACTTATTGTTTTAATGTGTATCTCAGCCATTATGTACTCCTTCATCACGAATCACACGAGGTACATTGTTGCGTAATTCAATAGAAACCGGCTGATACACAACGCGTTGTTGCTCGGGATCGTAGCGCATTTCTACATGACCAATCATTGGAAAGTCTTTACGGAATGGATGCCCAACAAAGCCATAGTCAGTCAGTATGCGACGCAAATCAGGATGATTTTCAAACATAATACCAAACAGATCAAAGGCTTCACGTTCAAACCAATTTGCCACTGGCCATACATCCACGAGCGTTGGTAACACAGGAAAGTCATCATCTACCGCAAACACGCGCAAACGCACACGCTGATTAAGCGAAACAGAAAGCAAGTGAAGCACTACTGCATAGCGCTGCCCATCCCACAATCCATCTTGAAATTCACTATAATCTACGCCACATAAGTCGATTAACTGCTCAAACTTTAGCTCACCATGATCACGCAAACGAATGCAGACGTCGAGTAGGTTCTTGGCTTTACATTCTATGGTAATTTCGTTCAAATCTTCAGTTAACTTAACCAAGCCTGCATTAAGGGCTAATTTAAGTTGCGCTGATAATTCATTTAACTTTGTTGACATATTTTTAACTGGTTAGTTTTCTGTATATTTAGCGTGCAATTGTGTTCGTTCGTTTAATTTTTTTCTGCAATTGGATAATACCAAACAGCAATGCCTCTGCTGTTGGCGGACAGCCAGGCACATAAACATCAACGGGGACAATGCGGTCACAACCGCGCACCACGGCATAAGAGTAATGATAGTAACCACCGCCATTAGCACAACTACCCATAGAAATTACCCAACGCGGCTCAGCCATTTGGTCATACACTTTTCGCAAAGCAGGTGCCATTTTATTCACTAGCGTACCTGCTACAATCATCACATCAGACTGGCGCGGACTTGGGCGAAACACAATGCCAAAACGGTCAAGATCATAGCGTGCCGCACCTGCGTGCATCATCTCAACTGCGCAGCAAGCTAAGCCAAACGTCATTGGCCACATCGAACCTGTACGTGTGTAATTAATCACTGTATCCAGCGATGTAGTCACAAATCCTTTTTCTAATACACCTTCGATACCCACTTAGATCAATCCCAATACAAAATGAACATTTAAATGAATCTCTATGATTAATCCCATTCTAGTGCACCTTTTTTCCACTCATAGATAAAGCCGATCACCAATACGAACAAAAATACCATCATAGCCAGAAAGCCGAAAAGTCCGATATCTTGTAAAACTACAGCCCATGGGAATAAGAATGCGATTTCTAAATCAAATAAAATAAACAGAATAGCAACCAAATAATAACGAACATCGAACTTCATGCGCGCATCTTCGAAGGCTTCAAAGCCACATTCATATGGTGAATTTTTTTCGGCATCTGGTTTATGCGGTGAAACCAGTTTACCAAGGATAAGCGGACCTAGACCTACGCCTAACCCGACAAGTATGAACATTAAAATTGGAAAGTAGTTTTCTAGCAAAAGTGCGTCCTGAGCTTTATTACATCAATCAACAACTAAGCACATATGCGCTTAGCACAACAACTTTATTCTACCTTAAAACAGCTCACTCCCCAGAAAACTGCTATGGATCTACGTCCATTTTTTACTAACGATATAGTAACGTTAAATTATGACAATTTAATGCCATCTTTACTCAAATAACGTTAATTATCTCAAACATAAAAATTATACTGCAAACAACTAACTTTGGTGCCGACGGAGAGACTCGAACTCTCACGACTTTCGTCACTACCCCCTCAAGATAGCGTGTCTACCAATTCCACCACGACGGCATGTTAAGTTTACGACACCACCGTCCAAGATTAGTTTGGCACGTCCTCAGCAGAACCAGCCGCTGGCAATGTTTCATTTGGCACCGCTTCGGCACCAGCAGATTCGGTGGGTATTGTTTGCACGACAGCCGGTACCGCCTTAATCACACTACCTGCATTTGATTTATGACTGGCTATATAAGCCAACGCCAAACTAGTCGCAAAAAAAACAATCACACTTAATGATGTTGCGCGACTTAAAAAATTTGATGAGCCACTGACCCCAAATAAACTACCAGATGCACCGCTACCA
Source organism: Methylophilaceae bacterium (assembly GCA_018398995.1). Taxonomy (NCBI): domain Bacteria; kingdom Pseudomonadati; phylum Pseudomonadota; class Betaproteobacteria; order Nitrosomonadales; family Methylophilaceae; species Methylophilaceae bacterium. Next base: position 313,995 of record CP073759.1, read on the forward strand.
AAAGCGGCTCCCATATCAGCACCTTTGCCGTGCTGTAATAAAATTAAACCAATTAAACTTGCCGCCGCCAGCACATGGACGACTGTGATCATGTTTTCCATTTTCTACCTATAAAATTCTCTACCAAACATCCATCTATCCATTGATAGACATTTCTGCTGCTTGACAAATACCTTGAAATTCTTGTGCACTAAGCGAACACTTGCCGATTAGCCCACCATCTATATTTTCAACTCTAAATAATTGTAACGCATTTTGCGGATTTACGCTTCCTCCGTACAGAATTTTTACACTATTTTTTTCAAGCGCATTCATCTTTGTTAACTTATCTGAGATGAATTGATGCATTGCTTTTGCTTGTTCTGGCAAAGCTGCCAAGCCTGTACCAATAGCCCAAATAGGCTCATAAGAAATAATTGCTCCAGTGAAGGCATTCGCGCCGTATAAATCAATAATTGCATCTAGTTGCTTACCGACTTTCAATTCCATAACGCCAGCTTCACGCTCAATAAGCGTTTCACCTACACACAATACAGGCGTAATGCCATGCTGTTTAGCAATCATAAATTTTTGTGCAATATTTTCATCAGACTCGCAATAAGCTGTCGCACGCTCTGAATGGCCTAATATGACATAGTCACATCCAAAATCTCGCAACATTTTGGCACTGACCTCTCCTGTAAAAGGTCCATTTTCATTTTTGGCTAAGTTTTGTGCTCCCCAAGCAATATCGGTATTTTGCAAAAGACTTTGAGCCTGGGCTAAATAAGGGTAAGGCACGCACACCACTACTTGAGTCTCTTTTAAACCATTAAGCAAATGAACATAACTGCTTAATAACGCTGCATTTTGTTGAAGATTACCATGCATCTTCCAGTTGGCAATGACAAATTTTTTAGCATTTTTTTTGATGGCTGTTTTCATACAAGCGTCATTATATAGCAGGCAAGCGCTATTTTGGCGCTAAGATTTTAAGGTTCAACAACCTATCAAACTATATGCAATAACTGTAACTGTACTGATTGAACACCGTTATAAGTGTTCACCTGCAACTGATAAACGACTTCTAGTTGTGCGGGCAATAGTTCTGTTTGTCCAAAAAAAATTGCGTCAAAGCGCTTACCTTGCTTTTCCAACAAGACTTTTAAGTGTTTACCGCCAACGATGCGCTGGTTAATCAATGAAAACACATCACTAAATAGCGGAGGGGCAAAACCTTGCCCCCATACTTGATTAGCTAATAATTGTGCGTTTTCTAGCGTTATTTCTGACGTGTCAAAACCACCATCAGTTTCAATCAACGCTTGCAAATCAGCCGGCATCAGCAATTCACGTACTACAGCTTCAAAAGCATGCTGAAAATTAAATAACTGATCTTGGTAAATACTCAACCCTGCAGCCATGGCATGTCCACCAAAAGTCACAACAAGGCCAGGATGACGTTTAGTGACCATATCTAAAGCATCACGTAAATGCAAACCTGGAATTGAGCGACCCGAACCTTTTAGCAAACCATCGTCGATTGCTGCAAAAGCAATCACGGGGCGATGGTATTGCTCTTTAATCCGCGACGCTAAAATACCGACCACGCCCTGATGCCAACTTGGCTCATACAGACTAATGGTATATTGATCGCCAACGCTAATCGCATCCAAACTTGCTAGCGCGTCATCTTGCATACTAGATTCAATACTACGTCGCTCTGCATTTAAATCGTGTAACGACTGCGCAAGCACTAACGCCTCATCCTCACCCGCCAATAAACATTGAATACCCAAACGCATATCGTCCAAGCGGCCTGCCGCATTTAAGCGCGGTCCTACATAAAAACCCAAATCCTGCGCAGTCACTTGCGCCTGCTGACGCCCTGCTACTTTTAACAAAGCACTAATACCTGGACAACAAGCACCTGCACGAATGCGGCGTAAACCTTGCTCCACCAAAATACGATTATTCGCATCTAATTTCACCAAATCTGCTACTGTGCCTAACGCCACTAAATCTAATAACTCTGTTAAATTTGGCGCTGGCGTGCTCATAAACATACCGCGCTCGCGCAATTCAGCTCTTAAAGCAAGTAATACATAAAACATTACCCCAACGCCAGCCAGATGTTTACTGGGAAAATCACAACCTTGTTGGTTGGGGTTTACAATACAGGCAGCTTGTGGCGTTTCATCGCCCGGCAAGTGGTGATCCGTAATCAAGACTTGAATACCCAATTCATTTGCTGCTAACACGCCATCAACACTGGCAATCCCATTGTCCACTGTCACAATGACGTCGGGCTGCATTGTGGCGGCAAGCTGCACAATTTTTGGCGTTAAGCCATAGCCATATTCAAACCGATTAGGCACTAAAAAATCAACTTGCGCACCCATGCTGAGCAAGCCTTTTACAGCAACGGCCGTCGCAGTTGCCCCATCAGCATCATAGTCGCCAATAATTAAGATTTTTTTCTTATCGGCAATGGCAGCGGCCAATAGTTTTGCCATCACGACACTATTGGTTAATTGATTCGGTGGGATAATATGATTGAGCGACGCACTTAATGTGTCATCTTCTTTAACACCACGCGCCGCATAAAGGCGGGCCAACAAAGGCGAAATGCCTGACTCAACCAACCTAGCGAACGCCACATCATTAATTTGTCTTTTTATAATTGTTTTGCGCACGTGATTAATCAACCTCGCCCAAGCCATAACACCACAAGCTATTGATAACAGGCGAACCTTGTGCTTCACGCACTTGATTCACAGGATGACTAAATAACAACATTTGAATCTCATTTTGTAATTGATGCCAAGCCAACGCACCCTTCCCCTGCGCAAAGTGGTGTGCAATATCTTGATTGCTGACTATATTAATATTTGTTGTGGTGATTTCAGGATTTTTATCCAAACCTAAAAACCAAATGTTATTAACTAAATAAAAACAAACACCTAAACAATCAAAATGTGTATTTAAACTTTCAATCAATGCCATACTTTCCTCATGGCTGACTGGGGTGGTGGCAGGGTCAGTTAGAAAATAGCTATCGCGTCCTAACACCATATTCACTGGTGTGGCAAATAGCCAAAATCGATGTTCCGCTTCTCCACCATATAATCGCCAAGCCTGTGCGGCATTCATTTCGGGCTTTTTAAAACGTGCTCGGAGTTGTTGATAAATAGTGCTTAGCAATTTTTTCGCCTAATTAAATGTGATTGGATTATAAAGCAGCCGAATGCCATCTGACGGATAATAAAAAACCTATTGCAGCATCAGGATACTTTAAATTTTATTCTAAACATTGATAGATACGCCATCGATGCACGCCCTCATCCTCAAGTTAGCTTGGCTTGACAAGTACCTAATCTGCTTTTTGAGAAACATAACAGCATTGCATGCCGTTAAGCCTATACTGACGCTTAAAGCTAGTTCTAATCAGCGTTAATCAATTTATCAATATCTATATGTCAGCTCTGAAACACAGCCGCATGCATGAATCGGGATGATTAACTTTGCGCCAATTTAGTCAAGGCAGTACGGTCGAGGATTTCTACTTGACCGCGGCCAAGCGCCACCCATTGTTTTTGTTCAAACCGCTTAACCTGTCGACTAATGACTTCACGTGCAGTGCCTAACTCATCTGCAATTTGTTGATGCGTTCTTTTCACATGATCCGTGCCCGCTTCTAGTAATAGCTTTGCTAAACGTGTATCTAAATGATGAAATGCCACCTCATCCAACAACACAATTAAATCAATAATTAAAGCGCCATAATTCGTCATGACAAATGTACGAAATACTTTTGAATCAATCATCAGCTGATTAAAGGCTGCAGATGGCACAATCACATCTTTAATGGCCTCTTCCACGATCGTTGAAGCCGGATAATCACTATTTCCCAATAGGCAAGTAGTTGTAATCACACATGTCTCGCCAGCTTGCACACGATAAAGTAATATTTCGCGACCACTTGATGACACTTTAAATACACGTGAGCGCCCTGCAAGACGCATCACATAGGCGCCACAAGGGCCTCCCTCGCGATAACCAATCGTGCCAACTGGCGCTTCTACAATGCGTGCGTATCTTAGAAGAATATCTTTAGCGGGTTGTTCTAGCTGTGCCAAGTCGGGAAAAGCGGCCAGCCAGTCCAAGTTCTGTATTGCAGTTTGCATGTAGTACTCCAATTGATATTGCTATGATTGTAGCCCTAAATGTAAAAAGATAACATTACCCTTGCAAAGTGCAGCTTTCGGGCAGACCGCAATATTGGTTTGCAGGCACTGCGATATCAATTAATCGAGGTTTTGGTAAGTTTAACTTGGTCATAATTGCAATAAACTCAGCTTTAGTTTTGTTTGCAAGGCGCGGATTGATTAACTTCTCTTGTGCAATATTACTGACGCGATGGCCTTGATAATCGTGTGCTGGATAAACCAAAGTTTCATTTGGCAAAACAAACAACTCATTGACTATGCTATCAAACAGCATGCCGGCATCGCCGTTCTGGAAATCAGTACGGCCACAGCCATTGATTAATAAAGCATCACCCGTAAATAATTGATTTCTCCATAAAAAAGAAACGCTTCCGGCAGTGTGTCCTGGCGTAGCAATAACAGTTATCTGCTCTTCCCCAAAAGACAACACATCCCCATCGTTTAATTGAATATCAGCGCAGACTGCGCCACATTGCTCACCAACACCTACTTGTGCGCCTAACCGACGTCTAAGCTCGCCACCCGCCGTAATGTGGTCGGCGTGTACATGCGTTTCTAACGCATATTGAAGCTTGAGTCCATGTTGCTCAATTAACAATAAATAGTCATCAATATGCTCACTCACTGCGTCGATAATCACCGCCTTTTTTGTTACGTCATCCGCAATTAAATACGTTAATGTAGAAGTCGCCTCATCAAATAGTTGTTTAAACATTACTTTCTCCATTTCAAAATTATATTGAATAATAATATATTTATATATATAATGTAAATAAGTAAATTGAATGGCAACGACGATGACACAAAAAATGACAGCTGATTATTTAGCGGTATTGCGAGAATCGGCGGATATCGCAACTAGCTTAATGAAGGTATTAGCGAACCCAGATAGGCTAATGTTGTTATGTCAGCTTTCACAAGGCGAAAAGTCAGTAGGTGAGCTGGAAACATTAACTGGGATACAACAACCAACGCTTTCACAACAATTGACAGTACTACGTGAGAATCAAGTGGTGCAAACACGCCGAGAAGGAAAAAATATTTTTTACACCGTTGCTAGCAAGCCAGCACTCGCGATTATTGATGTGCTAGCCGAGCAAATTTGTAAACTACATCAATAATGAAAGGAATATCATGGCTTTAACAGTCACAAAACACACCGATCAATTTAGCAGCTCTCCCCAACTCAATCCAGAAGATATGGCAGAGATTGCAAAACTTGGCTTTAAGTCTATTATCAATGCGCGTCCTGATAACGAAGGCGGCAATACGCAGCCTTCCAGTGAGATTATGCAAAAGGCAGCAGCGCAAGCTGGTTTAAGCTATGTACATATTCCTGTTGTGCCAAACAATATTCAAGCTGATGCTATTGAAGCCTGCGCGCGTTTTGTTTCTGATGCACCCAAGCCAATGCTAGGGTTTTGTAAATCAGGTATGCGCGCCGCTAGCCTTTACAGATTTGCTGAGCAGAAAAACAATCCAAATGCAGAGAGCCAACATTGGCTTACGCAAAAAGTCAGTGATTTTTTTGCAAACAAGTGTTTACTCACCAAACTATATCGAAAAATCGCCAATACCAACAAATAGATAATGGTATTTTCAATAGAAATAATGAGTGCAATATTAGGCTCATTGATTGGATTGATGCTAGCGCTCACTGGCGCTGGTGGTACAATGCTGGCTATTCCTTTATTGGTATTCTTTTTACCGATTTCTATTTTTCAAGCAGCGCCTATTGCATTAATAGCCGTTTTGATGGCCTCAGGTGTTGGCGCTATTCAGGGCTTAAGAAAAGGAACGGTTCGTTATAAAACTGCCCTATTGATTGCATCTATCGGCATTGCATTAGCACCTATTGGGGTTAAATTAGCAGCGCATGCTTCTGACCAGCTGTTAAGTCTTGTATTAGTGACTGCACTTTTTTTTATTGGTATGCAATCGTGGCGGCAAGCAAGGCAACATGAAACTGATCACACGCTTAGGCCAACACCTGTCTGTATGCTTAATCCAGTGACATCTCGATTATTTTGGACGGCATCTTGCACAAGAAGTCTTATCGGAACTGGGGCGATAACAGGTTTTATGTCAGGTCTATTGGGCGTTGGAGGCGGGTTTATCATTGTGCCAAGCTTGCACAAGGTGAGTAATTTCAGTCATCAAACGGTGATTGCTACCACACTCAGTATCGTTTCTATCATTGCTATTAGTAGTGTTGCAAGTCATCTTCATAGCAATAACATTATATGGTCTGCTGCGATACCATTTGCCCTTAGCACCACACTCACCATGTTAATCATTAGCGAAAAAGTGAGCCATCAAATACCCAAACATTTTGCACAGCGCAGCTTTGCAATATTGTGTCTTATAGCAGCAGCCAGCTTAGTATTTAAACGCTTAGTTTGAACAAAAATGGACTTCATTGATCACATTTAAAGCAGCATTAAATTACAAAATTTTATCTTATTACTGCATTTTACTGACATTTAGATGCTTTTAGCTCAATTTTAATGACAATTGTGAAAAAGTAATTATCACTAATCAGCCCTTAAAACATCACGAATCACGCCGGCAAACGGCTGTTTTAACTTGACCAAAATGCGTATTAAAGCGAAACTATCGCTTTAATAAAGAACAACTCAATTCACGTTATCGTTGCGTCAACCGTTCAAAAATGATTGCACCAACAACAACACGGAGAAATCTCAAAGCATGGCAACGAATCCACAAACACGCTTAAGTGAAACAGACCCGCAAGAAACGCAAGAGTGGTTGGATGCCTTATCATCCGTCATTCAAAACGAAGGTACAGAGCGCGCTCACTTTCTACTGGAAGCGATGATTGATCAAGCGCGCCGCTCAGGTAGCAACTTACCTTACAACGCAACTACTGCTTATGTGAATACCATCCCAACGCATTTACAGGCAAAACTGCCTGGCGATCCGGAAATGGAACGCCGCATTCGCGCACTGGTTCGCTGGAACGCAATTATGACGGTGCTTCGTGCCAACGAAAAATCACCTGGCGTTGGAGGACATATTGCTAGCTTTCAATCTGCAGCGACTTTATATGATGTAGGTTTTAATCACTTTTTCCGTGCCGCAAATGAAAATTTTGGCGGTGACTGTATTTATTTCCAAGGTCACTCCTCTCCCGGCGTATATGCACGTGCTTATTTAGAGGGTCGAATTTCTGAAGAACAGCTAGACAATTTCCGCCAAGAAACGGGTGGCAATGGTTTATCAAGCTATCCTCACCCATGGCTAATGCCAGATTTCTGGCAGTTTCCAACGGTATCAATGGGTATTGGTCCGTTGGCAGGTATTTACCAAGCACGCTTTTTAAAATATTTGCACGATCGCGGCATTGCTGACACCAGCGACCGTAAAGTGTGGGTGTTCTGTGGTGATGGTGAAATGGACGAACCTGAATCTCAAGGTGCGATCTCACTCGCTGCACGTGAAAATCTAGACAATCTTATTTTCGTTATTAACTGTAACTTACAGCGCCTTGACGGGCCTGTTCGTGGCAATGGCAAAATTATTCAAGAGCTTGAATCAAACTTCCGCGGCGCTGGCTGGAATGCACTGAAAGTTGTTTGGGGTTCCTATTGGGATCCATTATTGGCAATGGATAAGGATGGTTTGCTCAAAAAACGCATGGAAGAGTGTGTGGATGGTGAGTATCAAAACTTCAAACAAAAAGGTGGCGCCTATACGCGTGAACATTTCTTTGGCAAATACCCAGAGCTAAAAGAAATGGTTGCGGCCATGTCTGACAGCGATATTTGGCGTTTAAATCGCGGCGGTCATGACCCACACAAAGTGTATGCGGCCTATAATGCTGCAGTCAATCACAAAGGCCAGCCCACTGTTATTTTAGCTAAAACCGTTAAAGGTTATGGCATGGGCGATGCGGGCGAAGGTCAAAATACCACGCATCAACAAAAGAGCATGGATATTGAGTCGTTGAAGAAATTCCGCGATCGTTTTGACTTACCTCTCACCGATGAGCAAGTTGAAAAATTGTCGTATTACAAACCAGCGCCAGATAGCCCAGAGATACAATACATTGCTGAACGCAACGCTGCGATGGGCGGACACGTTCCTAAACGTCGTCAAAAAGGCAATGAATTAACGGTGCCGCAGTTATCAGCATTTGAGAATATGCTCGGCGATACTGGTGAGCGTGAAATCTCTACGACCATGGCGTTTGTAAGAATTCTATCAACCTTGGTACGCGATAAAGAAATTGGCAAATTTGTTGTGCCTATCGTGCCAGATGAAGCACGCACCTTTGGTATGGAGGGAATGTTCCGTCAACTGGGCATTTACTCTTCCATTGGTCAATTATATGAGCCACAAGACTCTGACCAAGTGATGTATTACAAGGAATTGAAAACGGGACAAATTCTTGAAGAAGGCATCAACGAAGCTGGTGCGTTTTCGAGCTGGCTGGCAGCGGCAACATCCTATAGCGTAAGCGGGACGCAGATGATTCCGTTTTATATTTACTACTCAATGTTTGGCTTCCAACGCATCGGCGACTTTGCATGGGCAGCAGGTGATAGCCGCGCACGAGGCTTCTTACTTGGCGCGACAGCGGGTCGCACCACATTGAATGGTGAAGGTTTGCAACATGAAGATGGTCATAGCCATTTGTTATCGGCAACCATTCCGAATTGCATCTCTTACGACCCTACCTTTTCGTATGAATTAGCCGTGATTATTCAAGAAGGTTTGCGTCGCATGGTACAAAACCAAGAAGATGTGTATTACTACATCACACTGATGAATGAAAACTACAGCCACCCTGCCATGCCAAAAGGCTGCGAGGCTGGTATTCTTAAAGGCATGTATAGCTTTAGCAAATCAAAAGCAAAAGGTGAAAAAGTACAATTAATGGGTAGCGGTGTGATTTTACGTGAAGTGATTGCCGCTGCAGATTTATTAGAAAAAGACTGGGGCGTTGCCGCAGACGTGTGGAGCGCGCCTAGCTTTACCGAATTACGTCGTGAAGGTTTAGATTGCGATCGTTGGAATATGTTAAACCCAGACAAAAAACAACGTGTTAGTTATGTTGCTGAATGTTTAAAAGAGGCAAAAGGCCCAGTGATTGCTTCTACGGATTACATGAAGAGCTTTGCTGAGCAAATTCAACGGTTTGTTCCTAATCGATTTGTTGCACTAGGCACGGATGGGTATGGCCGATCTGACAGTCGTGAAGCCTTGCGTGATTTTTTTGAAGTTGACCGCTACTATATCGTCATTGCAGCCTTAAAAGCGCTAAGTGATGAAGGAAAACTGCCTGCAGCGAAAGTGGCTGAAGCAGTGAAAAAATACAAGCTTAATCCAAATAAACCAAACCCAAGTACTGTTTAAGTGGTTGGTTCGGAGTAAATAAATGAGTGTAAAAGATATTTTAGTGCCAGATATTGGTGATTTTGAGTCGGTTGATATTATTGAAGTGCTAGTTTCACCCGGCGACACAATCGCCGCCGATGATTCTTTAGTCACCGTTGAATCTGATAAAGCTTCTATGGATATTCCATCACCTGAGGCCGGCGTAGTAAAAGAGGTTAAAGTTAAAGTAGGCGATAAAATTGCAGAAGGCCACTTAATCATTACGCTAGAGGTGAGTGATACGGCAGTTGAAACAAAAACAGTAGAGGTTGCTCCAGCTAAAGAAGAGGCACCAGCACCTGTTAAGGAAATACCAAAATCGGATATTCCAGAACCAACACGCCCTGCCCCAGAACCACCAAAACAAGTACAACCAGTTGCTAAACCAGCGCCTGTTGGCGCGCATGTTGATACCAACAGAGAAGTAAGCTCGCATGCTAGCCCATCTGTCCGTAAATTTGCACGCGAGTTAGGTGTAGATCTTAAATTAGTCAAAGGCTCTGGCCCTAAAAATAGAATTTTAAATAATGACGTACAAGAATATGTAAAAGGCGAGTTAGCAAAGCCGCGTTCGGACAGCATGGCATCTGGTGGCAGTGCATTAAGTACGTTAGCCATGCCAGTCATTGATTTTAGCAAGTTTGGTTCTATCACCACGCAACCATTGTCCCGCATCAAAAAACTATCTGGTGCTAACTTACATCGCAACTGGGTCACGGCACCACATGTGACGCAATTTGACGAAGCAGACATTACGGATTTAGAAGATTTCCGCAAATCCATGCAAGCGGATGCCGAAAAACGTGGCGTAAAACTCACCATGTTGGCGTTTTTAATCAAAGCATCAGTCAATGCACTCAAAGCCTATCCAAACTTTAACGCATCGCTCTCTCCAGATGGCGATAACCTAATCTTAAAAAGTTATTACAACATAGGTTTTGCCTGCGATACGCCAGATGGTTTAGTGGTGCCTGTTGTTAGAGACGTACAAAGTAAAGATGTGCTCGAAATTGCTGCCGATTTAATGGATTTATCAGCTAAAGCACGTGAACGAAAATTAAAAGTAGAAGAAATGCAAGGCGGCTGTTTTACCATTTCTAGCCTAGGCGGGATTGGTGGCACTATGTTTACTCCCATCATCAATTGCCCAGAAGTCGCCATTCTAGGTGTATCAAGATCTAGCATGCAGCCAGTCTATAACAAAGAAACAAAAGGATTTGAGCCACGCCTAATCTTGCCACTGTCTCTCTCATACGACCACCGCGTGATTGATGGAGCTGATGGCGCACGTTTCACCAGCCACTTAAGAATGATGTTAAGTGATGTTAGAAGGTTGTTGCTATAAACGAATAAAAAAGGCACTTTGGTGCCTTTTTTTAACGTATTCATCACTAAAGTAAATCGCTTTTAACCATGTAGCTGAGTAGCTTTTAAGCAATGTGTGTTTAACAACCAAGACTGATCTGAACGACAATAAATGCGACTAGTATCAACTAGTCGGCGCTCACGGTACCTTTTGCAAAAAATTATCGGCTAGGCGCGCCATCATCACAGTAACTTAATTAAACGTGAGAAAAATAATGTGCTCAACCAAACGCTAGTCTTTTTGCGCAATGACTTGACACGCAACTGCACTTGCATATGGCATAGATTGTAATACTAACAATGTAACCCATAGTTGGGCATCCAAGTTAGCAAAGCCTCTGGTTAGCAACATTGCATAACCAGCAAAAATCATAGCTAACAATATCAAAAATTCTTCACGTATCGGACTTAATAAATGCCATTTACTAGAAGTGCTTTTGCCTTTAGCCGTTACAACAAAAACGCCCGCTTTTTTTGCCAATCCCATCATCACACCTCGTGCAATGGCATGTGACAATCCCAAACTTGCCAGCGAAGCGCCCCAAATATCTATCCATTTACATTGCATGGTTTTCCGATATAGCACAGGACCTAAGGCAGCCTTAATTGCTAAAAAGCAAATAATCGGCACAATCATAATGGAGACTGGCAGGCTGAATGCTTTGGGGAAAAATAGCATTAATAATGTCCATCCAATAGAACCAATGGTGAATATTAATTGCAATGCATCACCCATCCAGCCAAACCAGCCAGTTAAGAAATGATAACGCTGGCTAAAGCTTAATGTGGATTTACCGAGTAACCTAGGTATATGTCGTTTTAAAATTTGCATTGCACCAAATGCCCATCGATAGCGCTGAGACTTTAGTGCGCTAAAACTAGCAGGCGTAAGACCTCGTCCAAAAGTATCATCAACATAACGTAACTCATAGTTTTGCTCTAATAAACGTAACCCTAACTCGGTATCTTCACAAATACACCACTCCGACCAACCGTCTAAATCTCTCAATGCTTGATGTCGTATCAACGTCATCGTGCCGTGCTGAATTAATGCATTTCGTTCATGTCGATGATGCATACCAATACGGAAAAAACCTTCAAACTCCCAATTACACATGCGCTTGAAAAAATTATGCTCCCACTCTCTATGCGCTTGTGGCGCCTGCACAACGGCCACTTTTGGTTCTGCGAAATGCGGAACCAAAGTGGCTAACCAATCACGCGCTACAACATAATCCGCATCTATTACCCCAATCGCTACTGCATCTATATGTGTTTTGCTCAAGGCAAAATTAAGTGCACCAGCCTTAAATCCTGGCCATTTAGGTAAGTGATAAAAATGGAAATTATTTGGCAAATCAGCCATGTATTTTTCTATTGGCTTCCACTTGGCTTCATCAGTCGTATTATTATCAACAACAATCACTTCATAATGTTGGTAATCCAAATTTTTTAAGCTATCTATGGTTGCAATCACCATTTCAGCTGGTTCGTTATAGCAGGCCAAATGAATGGATACAAAAAATTCACTATCTTCAGGCAAAGGTGTTTTGCGATGATAAATGCGTCGCCAATTTCGTTTAAACATCACTTCACTGAATTCAACGGCGTAAGTCATCAACACCAACGAGGTGAGCCCTATTGCCAGAATTAACCCCCCCAGAATAATAAAATCACGTAATGTATAGTAATAATCTCCTGGCAACTTCCAAGCAATGACCAGTGTCGTAATACATGCTTGTAGCAATATTGCCATTGAAATAACACCACCAATGCCCCAACTCCTAAATCTCCAGCCGATAAATAGGATCGGAAACAGAGCAATCAGCGTGGCCCAAATAGCCTTTTCTGCCCAACGACCGTCTTTAGCTACCGAACCTTGCAACGAGTATTTTTCAACCCGATTTGCATCAAACATGCCCCAATAGGCACCAGCCCAACCTTCAATATTCACCTTCCAAGGCTGGTCAATCGCTTCCATTAAATAATACTCATAATGTTCTGCTTCATTTTTTGCTAAAAACTCGCGTACAAACCGTGCTTGATTCACTTCATTAGCAATCGCAGCCCCAATCGCTGGTCCACTACTAGGCCAGCCGATTTCCGCAATCACAATTCTTTTGCGAGGATAAGCTTTCATCAGCTCTTGATAACGCTCAACGGCATAGGACGACGCTTGCTCTATCGGCACACCTTAATGATAAGGCAACAAATGCACAGCAATGTAGTCAACATGCTTAACTAATTCAGGATTCTTCAACCAAATATGCCATGGCTCAGCTGTTGATATTGGCCGATCAGTTGCTTCTCGCATATCATCTAAATAGACGATTAAATCCTCTATTGATAAATCATTTCTTAACAGCACCTCATTACCAACAATGGCCGCTTCTATATTGTCATAATGGTTAATTTTTTCTTTTAAGGCAGCAATTTCACGCTCATTAGCATCAGTATCTTGGCTAACCCAAGCACCACCAATAACTGAAATCCCCTCTTTATCAGCCAGCGCAACCACTTCGCTATTTTCAATCGATGTGTATAAGCGAATACGATTCGTTAGTTTTTTTAATAACTTAAGATCGTGTGCTAATTCAGCCGTATTCGGATAAGTACGATCTAATGGGCTTTGATTGGCTTGATACCCGCTATATGCAAAACCATGCAAAATGGGGGCAACATTAATTAACGGCAACGCTCTATTGGCAATCGCCCATGCACCAAAGTGCAAAATAGCAAAAACAATAGCAAATAAAAATGGGAAATAAAAACGTTTGATTAACTGCATAATAAAAGTTGAATTAAACCTGATTTTCGTTGTTTTTGTTTAATTGACTGGGCCAATTCACTACCGCGATGACCATCGCCAAGCCCAACCAAATCAGCGCTGTATTATTATTAAACTCTCTAATAGCACACAAAGCTGCAAAGATTACCGTTAGTGCTGACGGGATGCCTACACTCAACCAACGTTGATGGCTCACATATACGCCAGCAAAATAATTGATTGCAAGCACGAGTGTTGGCAAAGCAAATATAACTATGGGAAAGTCACGATAACGGCCGTCTACAAAAATAAGATAACCTGTCATGAGTGCTGCATACAGAAAAACTAACTTCAGCAATCGCATAACATTCAGGGCCCAAGGATTAGATTGAATAATCAACCATGGCTGTGTCAGCACAACCAATAACCCTAACAGTGCCAAACCACCCAATGAAAACCACTCTATCCAATCTCGGCAAGCCGCAATTAAGTATTCAACTTCTAGATAGCTAGTTAGTGCTGTCAGACTGCCAAGCGCTATTAACCCAAGCAAGACATTCACTCGTCGTTCGCGCAAAGTTAACGCAATCGATAAAAAGAACAGTGCGCCAACTAAACCAATATAAACAGGTACGCGCCCATCTTTTCGCTCAGTTACTGGTTCCGTTAAAGAAAACTTTGGTTCTAAATTTGCTGATATAACACCCCAATAGCCGCCCACGGTTCCCTCTAACACACGCTTCCAAGGCTGATCAATCGCTTCGATAATATTGTATTGCCATTGCTTCTCCTCAGCCTTTTGTAAAAACTCACGTACATAACGGGCCTGATTAACCAAGCTGGGTCTCGATTCATTACGTTGCCGCCCCACTGAGGGCCAGCCTGTTTCGCCGATTAATATCGGTTTGGTAAAGTGTATTTGCATATTTTGCATTACATTTTCAGCATGTTGCGTTGCGTCTTCGATTGCCACAGGGTTATTTTCCCAATAAGGCAAAATGTGAACCGTATGAAAATCAACATCCTTTGCAATATCTTTGTGTTTAACCCAAAATTCCCATACATCCGCATAAGTAATTGGCGTATTTGATAGCGATTTAGCCAATCTTAAGTAGCGCCGCATTGCGTTTTCATTTTGTTCACCACGCAAAAAAACTTCGTTACCAATAATCAATGCTTTTACTGTATCAGAATAGGCATTTGCTTTTGCGCTAGCTAATTTAATCTCTTTAATATTGTCGGCTTCGGTCCATCCAACCCAAGCACCAAGATACACTTTCATTCCCAATTTACTTGCGGCCTCAGGCACATAATCCATGCCTTGCCCAACTGAATAAGTTCTCACGCAATGACTAATACGAGCCAATAATGCTAAATCTTGATCAATCTGCGCGGGCGTTATCCACATACCTTCAATAAAAGGCGACTGACCTTTGCCGTAATAAGGCGCATAAGAAACGCATTGCAATTTATTGTCGACTAAATGTTGAGGCGAATGCATTTCTACTGTTTGATTTTCTTGATAAAACCAACAACCTAGCATAGTTAATAACAACATAAAAAATAGGCTGTAAGACCAAAGAAAGCTTGTTGTTTTTATTTGCATACTGCTCCAAAAATATTATTAATCGTCATTTAATCAATCTGATCAATTAACGAGGTCAACATGAACGTTGATGAGATAGACGTAAAATTATTGATTTCATCACTAAAAAAACGTAACGAATCACTTTAAAACAGGCTACTAGAGCGAACTTTTAACGTTACAATTTTTTACTACTTATAGCATAAATTACACGATACAATCACTTTTTAAGTTAGAAATAAATCATGTTTAAACAGGTCGTCTGCTCTGGTTTCCTTCTGTTGACTTTAACTTCCCTGGCGCATGCAATGCCGCCCTTTATCGGCAATGACTATAGTGGAAAATACCTATGCAAAGGCAATAACTTAAACGTTGGCAACTATGAAGTATTTGTTACCCTAAAATTAAACACAACAACAAGTCATGACTTGTACGGCATTTATAAATTTAGCGCAGAGTTTAATAACCAAGCAGCCTACACTGGCCACATTTTAGCTAAAGGGAACAAATTTTCTATTGCATTCAAACTGTTAAATGCAAGTGACACCGACTCAAGCACAGGAGTAGGTGATTTTAGAAAGCTAGATAAAAACCGATGGTCTTTCAAACACACTTATTACGAACCTGATGGAAATGGTGGCAATTTTGGGAATGATCAATGTATTATGCAACACCCAGACAATGCGCCGAAAAAAACCTCAACAAAACCACAATAACAACAATTTAAGTTGAGTATCTTCAGACTCAATTCATCTGAAAAGCACCAGTATCAACGTTTATATGGCATGCAATAGACCACTTTAATGCTAAAATTCAGCTAATCAGATTGTTTTTATAAGTTGGGATATGCATGAGTCAGTTAGTTGAAGTACGTGTGCCAGATATTGGTGATTTTGATTCGGTCGACATTATTGAAGTCTTAGTGAATGTTGGCGATCACATTGCATTAGAAGATTCGCTGATCACGGTTGAATCTGACAAAGCATCGATGGACATTCCATCAGCACATAGCGGTATAGTCAAAGAAATTAAGGTTAAAGTGGGTGATAAAGTCGCTAAAGGCACTTTAATTTTAATGCTAGAAGCGGCGGCAAACGATGCTGAGCCAACTAGCATCCAATCATCAGTAGATGAACCCGCAAAAGAACAAACTGCAACACCCGTTGCAACGCCGTCACCTGTAACGCCAACTGGCAACAACGATATCGACACGCAACTCGTGGTGCTAGGTTCTGGGCCAGGCGGTTACACTGCAGCTTTTCGTGCAGCAGATTTAGGCTTAAAAGTTGTCTTAATCGAACGCTATCCATCTTTGGGTGGCGTTTGTCTTAATGTTGGATGCATTCCATCAAAAGCGCTACTCCATACTGCTAAGGTAATTACTGACGCAGAAGAAACTGAAGCGCACGGCTTAAGTTTTGGCAAACCCAATATTGATTTAGATAAATTGCGTCACTGGAAATCAAACGATGTGGTTGGCAAACTGACTGGTGGCTTAGCGCAAATGGCTAAAGGTCGTGGCGTTACTGTGGTGCATGGTGTTGGTCAATTTACAGGCGCCAACCAAATCGCTGTAACGGATGCAGAAGGTAAAGTAACAACCATAGGCTTTGAAAATGCCATTATTGCAGCAGGCTCTCAAGCAACCAAATTCCCAGGCGCTCCGGATGATGACCGTATCATGGACTCCACAGGTGCGCTAGCACTAGCCGATATTCCAAAGCGTATGTTGGTGATTGGTGGCGGCATTATTGGTCTAGAAATGGGTACGGTTTATGATGCGCTTGGCACTAAAGTCAGTGTAGTTGAGTTTATGGATGGCTTAATCACGGGATGCGATCGCGACCTTGTGCGTCCATTGCACAAACGGATGGAAAAACGATTCGAAAGCATCATGCTATCGACTAAAGTCGCCAAAATTGAAGCCAAAAAAGAAGGTATTCATGTGAGTTTTGAAGGTGAACATGCTCCAGAGGACGTACAAGTATATGATCGCGTTTTAGTTTCGATTGGCCGCCGTCCAAACGGTAAAAGTATTGGTGCAGAAAACGCAGGTGTTGCCGTTGATGAACGTGGTTTTATTGCTGTAGATAAGCAAATGCGTACCAATGTCCCGCACATTTTTGCAATTGGCGATATTGTTGGGCAACCTATGCTAGCGCACAAAGCAACACACGAAGCGAAAGTAGCCGCTGAAGTGATTGCAGGCCATAAAGTGGCATTTGTTGCTAGCGTCATTCCTAATGTGGCTTATACCGACCCTGAAATTGGATGGGTTGGCATGACTGAAACAGAAGCAAAAGAAAAAGGCATTGCGATTGATAAAGCCTCTTTCCCTTGGGCGGCCAGTGGTCGTGCAATTTCGATTGCACGCACAGAAGGTGCGACTAAGTTAATTTTCGATAAAGAAACGCATCGTTTAATTGGTGCAGGTATTGTTGGCACCAATGCAGGCGAACTGCTAGCTGAAACCGTGTTAGCCATTGAAATGGGGGCAGATGCACACGACCTAGGCTTAACAATTCATGCACACCCAACGCTTTCAGAAACCATTTGCTTTGCAGCAGAATTAAAAGAAGGCACCATTACCGATATGATGCCACCGAAAAGGCGATAAATCGTCCGACTCACTTATTAAAAAAGCCAGCATCAAGCTGGCTTTTTTAATGCATCGCATCGTTACTGACAAGCAACTGAGTTAACGTCTGTGCCCACAAACTCTGGGCGGATTTTATATAACGCCAGTGCAATTTCTGCACTCACGGCGCGCACGAGCAAACTACTAGTCGCACTGCCTTGGTTACGTACTGATTTCACCACATATCGCACACCCTTGGCTTGTAAATTTTTTAATAAATTATTAGCCAATGTTTCGTCGCTAAACAGTCCAAAAGAAATGGCGTTACGCCATTGGGAATCTTGCACAATAAACAGTTCATCAACACCCAATTTTTTTATCTCTTCTGCTTTTTCTTTGGCTTTTTCAGCTGTTGCTAATGGTGGATAGTAAATCCAAAAACGTTTGTCTTGCTTTGGCGTTTCTTCTATCAATTCAGCAGTCAACCCCAATCGACTCAACACATCCTGCGCTTCACTTAAATTGGTCGTTGTAAAACGGCCCCATTTATAACAATTGGTCAGTGGTGTCGCCACAAATGTCTTTTTGTCTAAGCTAGCCAAATCGGTGTCTATCAGCAGTTTTAGTTTTTCTGGATTTAATTCTTGATAAGTCGCTTGTTTTTTAGGGGTCATTTTATCCATGTTAAAGTAGCCAAACAGCGCAATATTCAATAACACTAACCAAATCAATAATCTCATATACCGTCTTTCTCTAATAAAGCCAAACCATTCAGCACCAAGTTACCCTCCACCCCAACTCTTTTTTGATATGGTGCTAACGCATGTGCAATTTTAACCGCATCGCCACCAGTAATAATCAATTTAGGTAAAAAAGCACAGTGCTTTTCTAATTGCTTTGAGGCTAATAAAATTGCACCTATTACGGCATGCATACAGCCGGATTGCATTGCATCAACCGTATTGTCTGGAAATGTTGTTATTGTGCCAGCAGAAGCATCGGCCAGTTTCGCCGTGTGATTAACCAAAGCATCGTGTATTAAATGTAATCCAGGCATAATACTGCCGCCAAGATACAAGCCTTTTTTGTTGTTACCTGACTTTAATAGCGTTGTCATTAATGAAGTATTGATGGAAATACTATCAATTGTAATGGCTGTGCCCGCACACACTACAATTGTTGGCTGCTTGTATTGATGCCAGGCCGCAATAGCAGCTGCCCAACGATCTATCCCTAACGTATCAGGTTGTTGATAACGATTAATCACGTCACAAGCTTCTTCAGTTGCCTTAGCAAAACAAGGGGTAACATGCGCAGGCATTAATGCGATTAGTTGCTGTGCAATTGCTTCGCCAGCCACATTGGCAATCACCACTTTTTCAGCTTGCACGAGTCGATTTTTTAATGCCGATTTTGCAATCGTAATATTGGGCGTCATATCAAACGCAGAGAGGCTACCATCCTCAGCAACCTCGGCCCACTTCGTCCGGGTATTTCCAATATCAATCACCATCAACATTTTTTATTGTTCCTTGTGTTTTGTGATACTGCTTTTACTATGGTTCCTCAGGGGTGCTTCTTAACGAAATTTCGCCAGCTGAGAATCGCTGTAAACCAAATGCTGTCTCAACCAATAAAATACCATCTTCGGCAACGCCCGTCACTTTTCCCTGCACGTTCCGTCCATCTGGCAATATCATCCGTACCGTTTGTTGATGATAGACATGGTAACGTAACCATTCGTCGCGCAATCCAACAAAACCATATTGCTCAAAATAGCGTAATACAGCCGCCAGATGTTTTAATACGATACCTAATAAATAACTTTGGTCAATCGCAGCGACATTAACACGTTTAATATCAATGGCAGGTTGATCAATTCGCTCTAGCACTTGCTTAGGCAAATCAACATTAATGCCAATACCAATCACCGCTGCACTTGGCCCATCCATATCGCCTTGTAAATCAATCAATATACCCGCCAGCTTTTTATTTTCTACCAATACATCATTTGGCCATTTCAGTTGAGCCGCATCAATATCAAGCGCATGCAACGCGCGAATTAATGCTACACCAACAGCCAAGCTTAAGCCAGAAAGCGCAGCCGCACCACAATCAAAGCGCCACAACAATGAAAAGGTTAAACTAGCCCCAAGATGCGAAACCCAAGTTCTACCGCGCCTTCCGCGCCCTCCTGTTTGAATATGTGCGGCCACACAAGTCACATGTGGCGCACCATTTGCCGCCGCTTTCATCAAATAAGTATTGGTAGAAACCACCGCATCTAGCACTTCTAAATGAAACCATTCGCGCTCTATGCCTATCGCTTGCAACACTTTGTCTTTATTGAGCAAAGCAATCGCATACGGCAATTTATAGCCTTTTCCGCGCACGCTAAATACTGCAATGCCGATACTTTGCGCATGTTGCACAGCATTCCAAATCGTGGCGCGCGTCACACCAAATTGTTTGGCTAACGCTTCGCCCGAGTGAAATCGACCGTCGGCCAGTTGATGTAAGATAGGAAAAGTCAGTGTATTCATCGTCAATGCAAAGTTTAGCATAGGCTAACGCCAGCCATGCTCAGCTAGTGTAAAATACACTTAATTCAATCGGAAAAGCAACATGGCAAAAGAAAACACACCACTTCCTCCAGGCTCCAACTTTATTCGCGGCATTATCGAGCGCGATTTAGCAGCCAATAAATACGTAGCTAAACAATGGGCTGGCAGTCCTGGCGATGCCGCGCATCAAAGCACTGGTCAGGTTGATACTGCCAAAATCCGCACCCGTTTTCCACCTGAGCCAAACGGCTATTTGCATATTGGTCATGCCAAAAGTATCTTTTTAAACTTTGGCTTGGCGCAAGATTACAACGGCATTTGCCATTTGCGTTTTGATGACACCAACCCAGAAAAAGAAAGCCAAGAATATGTCGATAGCATCACAGAAATGGTCAAATGGCTAGGTTTTGACTGGGAGAATAATGGCGCCAATAATAACGAGTCCAATCTTTATTTTGCCTCAAATTATTTTGACGAGATGTACCGTGCGGCTGAGTTACTCATTCAACATGATTATGCGTATATTGATTCACAAACCGCCGATGAAATGCGCGAAAATCGCGGTACATTAACCGAGCCTGGTAAAGACTCACCCTTCCGCACGCGTACAGTAGAAGAAAACTTAACCTTATTCCGCGAAATGCGCGATGGCAAACACCCTGATGGTAGCCATGTGTTACGCGCCAAAATCAATATGGCATCGCCTAACTTTAATCTGCGCGACCCTGCCATTTACCGCATCCGCCGCGCACATCATCACAATACGGGCGACAAATGGTGTATTTATCCCATGTACACGTTTGCGCACCCGATTGAAGATGCATTAGAAACCATTACCCATTCAATTTGCACGCTAGAGTTTGAAGACCAACGCCCTTTCTACGATTGGCTAATGAAAAAGCTGGTTGAAACCGGCATGTTGGCGCAACCTGTGCCTAAACAATATGAATTTGCGCGACTGAATTTAACTTACGTTGTGCTATCCAAACGCAAACTCATTCAATTGGTCGAAGAAAAACACGTCAATGGTTGGGATGACCCACGCTTACCAACACTCGCAGGCGCACGCCGTCGTGGTTACACCCCAGCTGGGTTTAAATTATTTACCGATAGAATCGGCGTTTCTAAAGCCGATTCATGGATTGAATATGTGATTTTTGAAGACTGCATGCGCGAAGTGCTCAACCTCGATGCAGAACGTCGTATTGCCGTGTTAGACCCGATTAAACTGGTGATTGATAACTATCCAGAAGGCGAAAGCGAAGACTGCTTTACGCCAAACCATCCACTGAAAGAAGAGCTAGGCAAACGCACCGTGCAACTATCTAAAGAACTGTGGATAGAACGCGAAGACTTTATGGAAGAACCCGTCAAAGGCTATTTCCGATTATTTCCAGGCAATATGGTGCGCCTGCGTTATGGCTATGTAGTCGAATGCACCAGCTGCGAAAAAGATGCAGATGGCAATGTCACCGTTGTGCATTGCAATTATCTACCCGACACCAAATCAGGCACCGATGGCGCCAATAGCGTCAAAGTCAAAGGCAATATCCACTGGGTTAGCGCCAACCATGCTTACGCGGCAGAAATCAGACTATATGACCGATTATTTAAAGAAGCTCACCCAGGTGACGGCGATAAAGACTTCTTGGATGATATTAATCCAGACTCCGTGCAAACCATTACCGCGCAATTAGAAGCCAGTTTACAAGAGGCTAAACCAGAGGACATTTTCCAGTTTGAAAGGCATGGTTACTTTGTGGCGGATAGGAAAGATAGTGTTGCGGGCAAGCCTGTGTTTAATCGGACGGTGACTTTGCGGGATGCTTGGCAGAAGTAATCGAAAGTGACATGATAGATGAACTATCATTAATAGGTTGATAGATGAAAACATCTGAGGTTATTCAAAAACTAGCCAACTGACCGACTGATGAGCGAGCATTGGTTGCCGACAGCCTGTTGCAAACGCTTAACTCCGCGCAAGCTGATGTTGAACAGTTTGCACAACAACGTTTATTTGTAATTAGCTGTGGGAAAATGTAAACCATCACCGCAGAAGATGTTTTGAAGAAAATTGATGAACACTCAGATGCATGAAGCTTTGTTTCCACCCAGAAGCTGCATTAGCGTTATAGAAAGCGGTTTTATATGACGAAGATTACCAACGAGGTTTGGATAAACAACTTAACCAGGAAGTCAAATCTGCGTCCCAATGAATCACTATATATCTGCAAGTATGGGCAACTGTAAAAACCAACAATCATCGCATTTTAGTTCGCCGCTTTCCATACGACTTACTTTATTCGATTGGTAAAGATGATATTTATATTATTGCAGTCATGCATTTAAATCTTGTATCAGACAATTGAAAAAATCAAACATGATTACCGATTAAAATACAGGGCATTACGCAAAACACATAGATGCTATTCCGCGTACGACTACAGTCTAATTTTTCATCCTTCAGATGCTACAAATGAATAGCGTTTAAATTTACACTAAGGAGCCATGATGAGAATCGCCAACAACACCGCCGAACTAGTCGGCAATACCCCTCTCGTTAAACTTAACCGCGTTGCGGCTGGCATTGATGCGACGATTGCTTGCAAGTTGGAGTATTTTAATGCTGCAAGCAGCGTGAAGGATCGTATTGCGGTGGCGATGATTGATGCGTTAGAAGCGGCTGGCAAGATTAAAAACGATACGATTGTAATTGAAGCAACCAGTGGTAACACGGGGATTGGGTTGGCGATGGTGTGTGCGGCGCGTGGCATCAAGTGTGCGGTTGTGATGCCAGACACCATGAGCCGTGAGCGTCGTTTATTGTTAAAAGCTTATGGGGCAGATTTAATCTTAACGCCAGGCGCTGAAGGCATGAATGGCGCGATTAATAAAATGGCAGCATTGGCGGCATCCGATGCCCGTTATGTGATGGCGAAGCAATTTGAAAACCTAGCCAATGTTGAGATACACCGCAAAACCACGGCACAGGAAATCTGGCGCGATACCGATGGGCGCGTGGATATATTGGTAGCGGGCGTTGGCACTGGTGGCACGATTACTGGCGTGGGTGAAGCATTAAAAGACCACAACCCTGATATTCAAATCATTGCCGTTGAGCCAGACGCGAGCCCT